>JBKJZI010000202.1:0-19469 GCA_046715155.1 Chthonomonadales bacterium
ACTTCGGCCAACATTACATCGCCGCTTAATCCCGGGGCGCAGTTCGGCGTTCAGGCCCAGAACGGCAAGTTCAACGCGCTGGTGCAGGCCATCGCGACAGACGATCGATTCCGCGTGCTTTCCACGCCCAAGATCTTCACTTCCAACAACCAGGAAGCGGAGATCCTGATCGTTACGAACGTGCCCTACGTCGCCAACCAGTTCACAGGCACCTTCGGCGCGAGCAACTCCGTGCAGTTCATCCCAGTTGGAATCACGCTGAACGTTACGCCCAGGATCACGACCGATGGCCTGGTTACGATCGACGTTGTCTCTACAGCGAGTGACTTGCTCGCTTTTGACGTCGTCAGCTCAGGCCTGGACGCGAACGGACGACGGCTCGATCAATTGGCTCCAAGGACGACGGAGCGAACTACTGATACCTCGGTCAGCGTGCGCGATGGTGAGATCGTGGCGCTTGGTGGGCTGATGCGCGATTCAACATCCAAGCAAGTTAGCAAGGTCCCGCTGCTCGGCGACATCCCGCTTATCGGCCACCTCTTCCGGACTACGCGAAATACGACCACGAAGACGGAGCTCATGATCTTCATGATTCCGCACGTGATCGA
Organism: Chthonomonadales bacterium; assembly: GCA_046715155.1. Classification (GTDB taxonomy): domain Bacteria; phylum Armatimonadota; class Chthonomonadetes; order Chthonomonadales; family CAJBBX01; genus JBKJZI01. The sequence goes on from JBKJZI010000202.1 coordinate 609, forward strand.
AGGCGACGCGCAGAACCGCGGGATGGTGAACGAGCAATCCAAGGGGATCATCAAGCAGTTCCCGGACCTGAAGAAACAGCAGCCGGCTCTCGATACCAGCAAAGAACGACCACTGCACAACCCTAACCCCCAGGGCGACCGCCCGAAGGGGCCCTAGCCAACTCTTTGAAGCCGAAGCAGCCTGGATGCTTTTATGTATCCAGGCTGCTTTTTTTAGGGGTCAGCCGGCGGGCGATAAGGAACCAAATCAACTGCAGGGGCCGTCGCGCGCGGCCCATTGCGCCTTCTGCCGGACCGGTCCATTCATTAGTCCTCGGCGTCCATAACCGTCGCAGTATATAGCGGACCTGCTTGATGACACTGTCTTCCAGCCGCATTTCGATCCGGGCCTTCCCTTCCCGCGTCGGGGCGGAATCGAACGTCCGGCGGCGAATACAGTCAGCCATCCAACGGACAGTCGCATCCGATTCCGCGGCTGCTACAATCGATGAGGGCACAGGGGCATCCAGGAGCCGCGAAGCCAGAAGCAGGCCGAGGTGTACGGCACGAACGCACCCGGCGCCCCGGGCGTCTGCGAGCGTTCCTTCATAATCTAATTCCGGATACCGGCGGACGAGTTCCGCCACATCGACAAGCCACTTCAGGCTCTCCCAGACGTGCTTGCTGCCGTGAAGACAAAGCACCAGCAACATGTCATTAGGACAGAATGTTTCCACGTCTGTTCGTTGCAGGTCTATCGGGATCAGTCGAGACCGGAAACTCTCCACAGGCGGCCGGAAGCTGAAGCGTTTTGGTGATAGCTCCCATTGAAGGTCCACGATGGTGGCATGATGAGGGCTTATTAGCGAGTAACCTACGGCGTGCTCCCTATAAGCGGAATCTTGCTGAGCCGAAAGCTGGAAAGAAGGGCGGTAATCCGCGGATTCCAGCGCCTGTCGCGCAGCGAGGACATCCGTCGGACGGACGAGCAGATCCAGATCACCCGCGACCCTGAAGGCCGGATTCTCGTAGAGCATGGCGGCAGTAACTGGCCCCTTGTACGGTACCGCGTCGATTCCGTGGGCGTTCAGAATGTCGAGGACGCCGAGAAGCTCTCCAACCTGAACGAGGGATCGCCGGGAATTCAGCAAGTACTCGTCGCGGAGTCTATCAAGAACGTCGCGTGGTACCGATTCCGGGCAAGCCAGGGAAAGGTGATGGTACAGCAGCGGGGAGAGGCCGTGCCAGCCGGCCAGGCGCTCCACACGCGGCCAGTCCTCAACCCGGGTGGCGGCGATTCGGAGTCTGGTGGGATCGCCAATACTTACGCGGGCGGCCTGGAGAAGCAGTGAATTCTCAGGTCGCTCTAAAAGACTGGACTCCGGCACGGGCAATGTTGATTCCTTTTCGCCGGCCGGGTAGGAGGTGGTCTACGGCCCCTTACCCTGAGCGACTCGGAGCCGGTTCGTCGCGCGCTCGAGCGTTTGACGGGCGTCTGCGTAGTCAACCGCGGCGCCGCTTTCCAGTTCCTGACGGGCCTGCATAATGGCTGCTTCGGCGCGCACCACGTCGATATCCTCAGCGCGCTCGGCCGTATCCGCCAGGATGGTAACCTTTTCGCGGTTGACCTCCATGAAGCCGCCGCTGGTGGCGATAAGCTCAACATCCCCGTTTTCGTGCTCGATCTTTATGAGTCCTACTGTCAGCACCGTCATCAACGGCGCATGGCTGGCCAGGACTCCAAACGAACCCTCGATACCGGGCGCGCGTACGGAGCGGACTTGTGCCGATAGAAGGACCCGGTCAGGGGTTACTAGTTCGAGTTGGAATGTTGACATGGTTTGTGTGGGTGTGTGGGTGTATGGGTGTGTGGGTGATTACCCATACACCCATACACCCACACAGCTTTACGCATCCGCCAACTGCTGGGCTTTCGCGACGGCTTCATCGATGCTGCCTACCATGTAAAAGGCCTGCTCGGGAAGGTCGTCATGCTGGCCATCTACGATCTCTTTGAAGGAGCGGATGGTCTCCTTCAGCGGCACGTATTTGCCTTCGATTCCAGTGAACTGCTGGGCCACGCGGAATGGTTGGGAGAGGAAACGCTCGATGCGCCGGGCCCGGGCGACAACCAGCTTATCTTCGTCCGAAAGCTCGTCGATTCCGAGGATCGCGATGATGTCTTGCAGCTCCTTGTACCGCTGCAGAATCTGCTGTACGCGGCGGGCGACGTCGTAATGCTCTTCTCCGACGACGCGCGGGTCCAGAATCCTTGAGCTTGATACCAACGGGTCCACCGCCGGATAGATCCCCTTTTCCACAATTCGGCGCTCGAGATAGGTATAGGCGTCGAGGTGGGCGAAGGCCGTTGCGGGCGCTGGGTCAGTCGGGTCGTCGGCGGGAACGTAGATAGCCTGCACCGAGGTTACGGAGCCCTTCGTAGTCGAAGTAATCCGCTCCTGAAGCGCACCCATCTCCGTGCCGAGCGTTGGCTGGTAGCCCACAGCGGACGGGATTCTGCCCAGGAGAGCGGAAACCTCTGAGCCGGCCTGAGTGAATCGGAAAATGTTGTCCACAAAGAGGAGCACATCCTGGCCTTCGACATCTCGGAAGTATTCCGCAATAGTAAGACCCGAGAGCGCTACGCGTAGACGGGCTCCCGGAGGTTCGTTCATCTGGCCAAAGACCATGGCGGTTTTCGCGATAACCCCGGATTCCGTCATTTCAAGCCAGAGGTCGTTCCCTTCTCGGGTCCGCTCCCCTACCCCGGCGAAGACGGAGAATCCGCCATGCTCGGTTGCGATGTTGGTGATGAGCTCCTGGATGAGGACCGTTTTGCCCAATCCCGCCCCGCCAAACAACCCGATCTTACCGCCCTTCAGGTAGGGAGTCAGGAGATCAATGACCTTCAATCCGGTCTCAAGGATTTCGGTGCTCGAGGCCTGGTCCTCGAACGTGGGCGCGGGCCGGTGGATGGGCCATCGCAATTCTGTGTTTACCGGTCCCTTCTCATCGATGGGATTCCCCAGGAGATTGAGAATTCGACCCAAGGTCTCACGTCCAACCGGGACCGTGATAGGGCCGCCCGTGTCCTCCGACGACATGCCGCGGATGAGACCATCAGTCGAGGACATCGCGACACAGCGGACGACGTCGTCGCCAAGATGCTGCGAGACCTCGACCGTCAGGTCGATGCTTCTGGCTGGGTCCTGAATCAGGACGGCGTTGAGGATGGCCGGCAGCTCGCCGGGCGGGAAGGCCAGGTCGACAACCGGTCCCTGCACCTGGACTATTCTTCCGGTGGCCATGCGGCAAATCTCCTTCTCTGGAGCAAACTACAGGTGTCTTAAGGACTCTGTGCTTTTCTTCACGAACACCATAAGTGTAGCACGAGTCGACGCACAGAATCAACTCGACGCGGGAGGTCTCGAATGGTTTACCACCGTCGTGATGTCTCCGTTCGCGAGTATCCACACCTTACCCTCATCGTCGCGAATTCGGGTGATTCTCATTCCGACTTCTTCTACCATGCCGGTTGCGGCCCCGATCGTCACGTAGTCGCCGACCACGAACTGGTTCTCGACAATGAAGAAGAATCCGGAGATTACGTCTTTGACGAGCTTCTGTGCGCCGAATCCCAGAGCGAGGCCGCCAACTCCTGCAGTCGCTACGATTCCGGATACATTCGCCCCTACAGCGTCCATGACCATAACGATCAGAATGAAGAACAGCGCGACGCCGCAAATGCTTTTCGCCAGTCCCTGCAAGGTGCGTAGCCGATTGGTCGAATCTGCCGCCGAGCCCTCCCGCTCCTGCCGCGCCAACAGACGCGCAATCCCGGCGTCCACTACCCGGTTGACCAGCGTGCGCACCAGGAAGTAGCCTGCGACGAGGGCGAGGATGAAAACGCCTCAGCTCGTGATGAGCTCAACCGCCCGCCGGCCAAAGCCGACCCAGTGTTCAGAGGATAATATGCGGTCGACCATAGTCGGGTCTCGGGTATGAGGTTTCGGGTATCGGTCTTCCGCTTACAGAATAGTCCGGACTCGTCTGGACGTTATGCCCGAGACCCGAGACCCGACACCCGAGACCCATTGCCGTACACCTCCGCCGCTTCCATTGTGTTTCGAAGAAGCATGGCGATGGTCATAGGGCCCACGCCGCCTGGGACGGGAGTGATGTAGGACGCGATCTCTCGGGCGGATTCGTAATGCACGTCGCCGATGGTGCCGGGTCTGCCTTCGACCTGGTTGTAACCGGCGTCCAAAACGACCGCGCCGGGCTTGACCATGTCTCCGGTTATCAGCTCCGCACGCCCGACAGCCGCCACCAATATGTCCCCTTCGCGCGTGACGGATTTGAGATCGTTCGTCCTACTGTGGCAGATGGTTACGGTTGCATGGCGGTTCAACAGCAGAAGAGCGACCGGTTTGCCCAATATGATGCTGCGCCCAACGACTACTGCGCGTTTGCCCTCGATGGGAATACCATAACGATCCATCAGCTCGATGATTCCGAGGGGGGTACAGGAGACGAAGGCCCGCTCTCCCGTTATCAAGGCGCCTAAACCAGACCGGCTGATTCCGTCCACATCCTTCTCATCCAGAAGTCTCGCGAGGACGGCCGTCTCATCCAGGTGGTGCGGAATCGGATGCTGGACCAGAATCCCACTCACATTCGAATCCGCGTTCAGCCTATCGATCAAACCTTCGACTTCTGGCTGAGTGGAATCGGCTGGAAGCCGGTGCGTCTCGGATTCGATTCCCGCCCACTTACAGGCCTTTGCCTTGGATGAGACGTACGCTTCCGAAGCCGGATCGTCGCCCACGAGGACCGCGGCAAGGCGCGGAATCAGACCTTGAGTTTCCTTCAGTTTAGCCGCGCGATCGGCTACTTCCGCACGAATCGTGCGGGCGGTCAACTGTCCGTCGAGTATCTCAGCGGGCAAATAGGAAATCCAAGTGATGTGTGGGCATTGCGCGGCCTTGCCGTTAACAAGGATACCTCCCCTACCCTTCTAACTAGAGGCAACTTAAAGGATGCGAGGATGCGTAGGGAGAATGAAAAGCAGTAAAATGATGGCGCGCGCCAGCGCGGCACATGCTTTCAACGGGAACCCCCGACTCAGCCCACCAAGGGAGATAAACCATGGCCTTGCGCATTAACGACGAAGCCCCGGATTTCACGGCCGAGACGACAGAGGGAACGATCAACTTCCATGAATGGATCGGAGATGGTTGGGCGATCCTGTTCTCCCATCCAAAGGACTTCACCCCGGTCTGCACGACGGAGCTCGGCTACATGGCGGGTCTCGAGCCCGATTTCAAAACACGAAATGTGAAAGTCATTGGCCTGAGCGTGGACCCGGTCAGCGATCATACCCGATGGAAGGCCGACATCGAAGAGACCCAGGGCCACCGAGTGAACTACCCGATGATCGGCGACTCGGATCTCAAGATCGCGAAGCTTTACGACATGCTGCCGAATGAGGCCGGCGACACCTCCCAGGGGCGCACCGCCGCGGACAATCAGACCGTAAGGACGGTCTACGTGGTCGGCCCGGACAAGAAGATCAAGCTGATGCTCAGCTACCCCATGAGCACCGGGCGCAACTTCGATGAGATTCTCCGCGTCATCGACTCCATGCAGCTCACGGCAAAGCATAAAGTAGCCACACCCGTGAACTGGAGACCTGGCGATGACGTGATCATTCTGCCTTCGGTGCCGGACGAGGATGCCCGTCAGAAGTATCCAGGAGGCTGGAAGTCTCCCAAGCCCTATATACGAGTTGTGCCACAGCCAAAGTAGCCTGAGCCTTGCTTGTCGAGCCTATCGGCCGCGGATTCCGATCGGATTCCGCGGCCGTTCTTCGTCCGTATGGGATCGCCAGGATGCAGTTTATGAATCCGCGAGGGCCGCAGTGGGTTTGCGGGCGGCGGCGAGTGCGCCGAGGACTCCGTTGACGAAACTGCCGGATTCTTCCGTGCTGTACTTTTGGGCCAGCACTACGGCTTCATTGATGGCGGCGCCAACGGGGACTTCCTCCAGGAACATCAGTTCGTAGGCTGCCAGGCGGAGAATGTTCCGGTCCACCGCAGCCTGCCTGTCGAGCGCCCACCCGCTCGACAGGCTCGCCACCAGTTGGTCGATCTCGTCCTTCTTCTCCATCGTCCCTTTGACGAGCGTCACAGCGTACTCTCCTGACGCAGTTACTGGTCCGAGGACTTTCTCAAACACCGCTTCGATCTGCGGTATCGCTTCCAGGGCAATCTGAGCGAGAGAATCCACATGGGCGGTGAAAAGAGTGGGCTTACTGGCATGATTGCGGATGCCTTTTCGCGCGCGTTCACAATCGGCGACGAACTCCCGGACTGAGTGTTCAGCGTTGAAGTGACCGGATTCCGCAATTGCCTCGAGAGATCTGTCCGCCGCGCGCTCTTCCAGTGTCTCTAACTCCCCCACGACCGCCGCAGCAATTCCCCGTAATTGGCGCTTGCTCTGCGTCGATAGGTCGCCGTCTGGCGGAACTGCTTTCTCTAGGATCGAGGACTTCGCGCCCGCCGCCCATTCACCAACGGCCGCGACAACGGTTTGGCGAAACTGGTCAAGGGCGCCGTCGAGGACTTCCGAGACCGGCTGCTTGCCGACATCGACTTGAAAGATCGTTTTTAGAGCCAGTTCCCTGGCTGCCCGTCTCCCGGTTGGCACGACGCATTCCCTCTTGAATCCCCTCGGCTTTCCGCGCGGCAGATTCGGTAAACTCTAGTACGCTTCCTGCACAGGCTGTTCGTCAACCGGAACGCCGAGCAACGGAATCACCTTCCGCACGTGCGGGCAGTTATTCAAAATGAGCAATTCAGAAGAACTCCGGAACGCCCTCACTGATGCCGAAACTGCCGTAAGCGCGAGCGAAAACCTGAAGGCGATTCGGATCCTTCAGGAAGCAGCCGCCCACGCTTCTACAGTCCAAAACCCCAATATAGATCACGACCGACTGCACGGCGACATCTGCCTTCGATTAGGCAGCCTTCTCGCGGAAGTGGACCGCTTGCCGGAGTCGATGCAGGCTTATCAGGAAGCGGTCGATTGCTATGGCCGGGTGCCTGGAGCGGAATCCAAGGCCTCCCTTTGTGCGCGAAAGATCGTCAGCGGCGTCAAGGAGCTGTGGCGGCGGCCGGACCGACTTTATCTCTTGATCGCTAGATACGACCGCGAGCGCCGGCAGTTAGAACAGCGACCGGGCACGGAAGCCAAGCAAGCCGACCTTTCATTCAAGACTGCTACCATCTTGCAGCGGCGCGACCGCTTCGACGACTCGGTCATCCGATACTCGGAAGCGCTTTCACTTTACCTGCGCGTCGATGATACGGAAATGAAGCAGGCGCTCTGTCATCACCGGCTCGCCGGCCTGTACCAGTACGAGCTCGAGTCGCTTGATAATGCCGTCAATCATTATCGGGAGGCCGTGCGCCTGTATAGGGATTTCGAACCGATGGTTGACGGGGAACAGATGAACCGAGCGCTTTGCGAAGAACTTCTGCGGAACCTTCTCGCCGAACGCATGCTGCAGCGTTAAGGATTCGATGTTAGGCCACGCCCGCTGCTTCCTGACCTTCTTGTTCGACTCCAACCTTCACGGGAAACTTTACTACCACACGCGCCCCGCCCTCAGAACGATTGAGGAAAGCAACCTCGCCCGCGAGGTCCCATCGGCTAAGGCTGTCCACCAGGTCGAGCCCGGTATTCGCCGCTTTTCTCGGGTCGAATCCGGTGGCGAATCCGGGACCGTCGTCACAGACTTCCAATGTGGCAGAGCTTTCGCCGTTTTTGAGCGTCACTGTCACCTCGCCGTTCCCGTGTTTGACGGCGTTGCTCACTAGCTCGTTCGTCAGCAGCGCGAGCGACGTGCTCTGCTTGGCCGGCAGGTGCGCGTCCTCGATGGAGTAACTCAAAGTCCGTCCCGGAGTCGACTCCTGCATCAAAGTCAGAAGCTTGTCCAGGACCGCGCGCGCAGAGACCGACTCAGTCTGGCCGTCCTGCTTCGTTTCGTGAGTCAGAATGTCATGCACCGCCGCAAGCGTGCGAATGTGGGAGGCAAGCCGCTTTAATTCCTCCAGAGAGATCTCGTCCTCATCGTCCATGATCAGCATGTCAACCATCGCGGCGATCACCTGAAGGTTGTTCTTGACGCGGTGGTGCGTCTCCGTGACCGAGCGTTTCAGTCGCTCGTTCAGTTCCGCCGTCGCCTCCTGGCTGCGCTCTAAGGCAGCTTGAGTCCGCTCCCGTTCTTGAAGCTCTCGCTGAACCGCCTCGTATAAGCGGGCATTGTCGACGGCAAGCGCGGCCCTTCGCGCCAGGTCCTGCGCCAGCGTGACGTCCTGTCGACTATAGCGCCTCCTCGCGCCGGACACAAACATCATGGCGCCGAGAATCCGGCCGCGAGCATTTAGTGGGACGCACAGGTAGGAACGGATTCGAAGCTCGCGCATCACCCTGAGATGTTGTGTATCGCGGGCGGATTCGACGAGGGTTGAATCCGGTATATCGACGCACATGATCGGTTCCCCGGTATTCATGACGCGCTGTACCGGACTAGCGCCGTATCCGTCGTTGGGATATCGCCCTTTGAGCGCTTCGATGAGCGGCTCTTTATCGGGTTCCTGATGGGCGGCGGCGAAGAGGATTTGTTCCGAGTCGTCTTCGTGTACCTCAATAGCGCACCAATCCGCCATTCCCGGTACGACGATCCGTGCGAGCGCAGAGAGGGTGCGGGAATAGTCCAGTGATGTATCTAGCGCGACGCTCGCCTCCGCGAGAAACGCGATACGTTGATGCGCGATGACGGCGTCACGCCTTGCGGATTCGGCTCTGCGCTGAGCAAGGTGCAGCATCTCGCTAAACGTACTGACAAGTAGCGAAATCAGGATGAAGAGTGCGAGTGGAAGCTCAGTCCAGCGATGCATCTCAAGCGAATAGAGCGCCGGAACGAGAAGATAATCACAGGCAATCGCGGATAGAAGAGTTGCCACGAGTCCGGGCAGGAGGCCGCCCGCTCCGGCCGACAGCGCCACCGGGATAAAGAAGAGCAAGTAGGGCGTGTTTTCGGGAAGGGCGGCGCGCCCGAAGACCAGGGTGAGCGACGCGAAGGCGACGCCCGCGATCGGGAAGAGGTATTGAACCAGTCGTTTCCGCCGGAGTCGCGAGGTCAGGTCTCGCGCCGAGAGCGGCAACGTGTCTGCCGATGGTCCGGCGCTTACGACTGCGTGCTTGAAAGGCATATTGAATCGAGCTGCCATGTACGGCGGTGGGCTTCGAGGTCCACGGTTTATTACGGAATCTCTCGCTAAATGTTACACCGGGCGGACGGAAACATCATACCGCCTCTGAATCCGCATGCAGCGGACGCAGCAGAGAATCGGGATTCGCGGGCGCAGATTCTGCCGCCGGACGCAGCAGGCCCTCATTACCGGATTCCGGAGAGGTTGCTGCCCTGAGCAGCAAGGAGCCGATACCCTCGCGCCCTAAACGGGCTTGAAGCGCGGGAAGGCAATCCACGGCCGCGGCACGAACCCGCCGCTCCGCCGCAGAAACTGCAGGTCGGTTTCTGACTTTCTCTACGTGTGGAATAGCGTCCTCGTCCCCGATCTGTTCGAGCCCCTGCAGAATCGCGATTACGAGATTAGGGTCTTCGGAATCCAGCGTGCGATAGAGAAGGTGCAATTGCTCTTTGGATACCAGTCCTGCATCGCTCGCACGAACTCTCGGTAGGAGGCGCTTCAGTCCCGTGGCGGCAACGCTCCTCGTGTAGTGATCGTCCAATTCCAGACCCTGAGCAAGAGGACCGATCACCCGTGCATCGTCGAACCTCGCCAGCTCCTGGGCCGCCCGTTTCTGTGTCTTTGTCGGACGGGTCGTGTTGACCAGGGCGACCAATACCAAAAGCAAAAATACATATAGAGGCTCGCTTGCACGATTGATCTCGGTTACCATTCCGAGGATGCTGAACATAATCGCGAATACAGCTACGCCGGCGACCGCCATGCTCCATTTGTCTCGACGCCGAGCCTCCTTCTCCATCAGCCGCAACAACGGGCCAACCGCCCGGATTCCCAGCGCTTTAAGCTCTTTCTCGGCGCTTGCGCTTTCCCGCTCCTCCCAGGAACTCATCCGTTTGAGGATGTAGCGGACGTCCACATCCAGCACCTCGTCTTCCGCGGAACCTCGTGTCAGGGGAACGGACGAACGCAATCTCTCCGCATCTATGGTCGCCTCCAGCGCGCGGACGTAGGTATCCCTTGCCGCACGATGCAAGGATTCCACCCGCCTCACCTCTGCTTCCGCAATGGACTGTTGTCTCAAGGCTTCCTGAAGCTCGATCTCGATTTCGCTTAAACGCGATTTGAGCGCGGCGGGGGAATCCAGGGGAATCTCGGATTCGACGGTTAGATCCGACGTCTGCGGCGCGGAATCTGTTTGAAGGTGTTGATACTCTTTCATTCGCGGCAACTACCCTGATGCAGGGAATTATTACGCCCAAACGAATCTGCTGTCCTCCTTGCACTCTCTACTCCAAGCAAAACGGCCGCCGTCGATCGACGGCGGCCTCGATTATCGGTTGAAGTTCGGAGCTACGGAACGACGTTTATCTCCGCGGTAGCTGTCTTGCCGTTCATCCAGGCAGTCAATGTGCTCTTCCCGAGCCTTCGGGCGGTGTACATGCCTTTGGGGGCGAGCTCGCCGGTGTCTCCCAGCAGCATGAAGGACGCCGAGTGCGGGACCACATTGCCGGTTACATCTGTTGCCGCACCAAAGAAGCGTACCGTCTCTCCCGGACTAACGGTTACGAAACGGGGACTGATCTGTACTTCTCCGACCGTGTCCGGTTCGAAAGAAGTAGGCCAGAGAGAGGCCACGAACCGCGCCGTGGTGGCTGCGGGCAAGTCGAACCTCCACGTGCAATCCGCAATTCCGGGTGTCTCGGGCAAGGATACTTTCAAGTCGTAAGCCCCAGCAGGCAAGTTATCAAACGTATACTCGCGATATACGCCGGTCGGCGTCCCCTCCGGGGTGGTGGGAAGGATGGGGCCAGGACCGGTTCCGCCACCTCCACCACCGCCACCAGGCGGTTGGGGGTCGGGATTCGGCGGCTCTACCTGGTTTGGATCGCCTGGAACGACGCGGGACGCGATCCTGCCGGACACGCTAGTTAGAGTGACGTTGGCTTCAGGATCCTGACTCGCGAGCTGGTCGCCCGGGTCCGGAATCACCGCGGCCTTCGAGGTGCCGACTGGAACGGAGCCGCCGGTCAGGTTGAGGCCGCGGCCTGTAAGTATCCCGCCGCATCCCGCCACAACGAGGGCAAGGAGGGGGGAAAGCCAAATGAAAGATGGTTTTTGAGAGAACCGCTGCATGCGTAGCCTCCTGTGGCGCGTCTACGCGAGACCAGTCGTAGTATACAACCTCATTGTTGAGCGCTAGGATACACGAAACTTCTGTGAAAGCGGCGGCCAGCCCGCCTGCTGGATAAAGGACTCCGCCAGTTCGAACCCTCCACGGTCCGCCAGGAGATTTGCGCGTAGGACGTATATCTCCTGTCTGTCCGGGTCCTCCAGCACGGTATCGGGTAGATCGCCGTTTTGCAGATCCGCGCGGACCTGCTCAATGAGCTCCACGGCCCTCGCCGCCGCGGAATCAGCCGCCGCGTCGTTCGGCGGGTCGTAGGCGCACTCTACGCGGGCTTTTAGAGCCAGGGCCTCCCATTCGACGGTAGGACACCCGATGTCCCGCGCAACTTCCAGTCCTTCGGCAACATCCGCCGCCGCTCCTTCCATGTCCGCGTGCCGGAGCTTCCAGTCCCCCCGGATAACGCGGGCCTGGGCTTCGAGATGTCGCGCGCCCAGCGATTCCGCGCTGGAGAGAGCACGCTCCGCGTGCTCGATGGCTTCCATCAGGTCGTTCGACTTCAGAGACACTCGTGCCATTCGCAGCCTGGCATCTGCCTGATACAATGGCAGCCGCAAGGCCGTCGCTACGGCAAGCGCCTGGTTGGCATGGTACCGTGCCTCCCGATTCCGGCCCATCCGCATGTACGCGTCCGCCAGAGCCATTTGAGCGAACAACTCGGTCCGATGATCGCCCTGGGACAGACCCGTCGCCAATGCGTCCTTGGCGTGCAGTGTGCTGTTCTCATAATCGCCCATTGCGGCGAGCATCAGGGCGAACGTGCCCCGGCTCATCGCTTCCCGGCTCTTATCGCCGACGAACCGGGCCAGCGAGATCGCCGCCGAGAGTGTTCTATATCCTAGCGCCCAGCGTCCCTGGTAAAGGCAGCAGACACCTAGATTCAGCCGGGCCTCCAGGTACTGATCGCTGTTTCCGGACGATTCCGCGTCCGAAAGGCACTTCTCGGCGAGCGGCGACGCATTGGCATAGTCTCCGCAAGCCAGGTAAAGGTTCACCCGGTTCGCATTGACATAAAGTGCGCCGTCGGCCGCTTCCGGCCGGTCCCCGCCCTCTTCCAGAATGGCGGCCGCATCGTCGACGCGCTCCATGGCGCGGCGGTAATCGCCCAGGTGCTCGTCTACGGCCGCGAGCGACACCTGGCCACACCAGCGCGCCTCCCAATCCGAGCTCAGTGCGACCCAGTCGAACTGCTCTCTAGCCTCTTCAATCCGCCCGTTCGCGAGGAGGGCGTTTCCCAGCGCCTGCCGGGAATCGGCTTCCTTGCGTTCATCGCCCAGAGTGGCGAAGAGAGACGCGGCCCTTCCCAGGCTGTCCACCGCGCGGCTGAAATCGCCGGTGTGAATCCGCGCCTTCCCCAATCTTAGATGCGCGCCGGCTTCCGCCCGCGTGTCGTACGCCTGGCCCGCGAGGGAGATGATCCGCTCGCTGGTGGAGGCCAGGGCGTTCCAATCGGTCGGACACTCGTAGGCCTTCGCGAGCTCCTCCAATTGGCGGAGCATCTCGGCCGTGCGAGCCTGCGCGTCCTCAACGGCGCGCTTGACCTTCTTACCATCGTCCTTACCGTCCGCCCCGTAGAAATTGGGCAGCGTTACGCCGGTGATAGCGGCGATCTGCTGCAGGCGGTCCGGCTGGGCGAGGGTCGTGCCCGAAAGATATTGATAAATAAGGGCTCGGGAGCAGCCGATTCGGTTGGCAAGCTCCTCCACGGAGAGTCCTGCGCGCTCGACGGCCTTCTGAATGAGCTGGCCCTGCTCGCGCCGACCCTGCCTGGTGCTGAGATCCATGGCAGCGGTACCTGTGGTGATATTTGGACGGCCGCCGTTTCAGGGGGGTTACGGTGAGGTCGCAATCATTGTAACATTCCGCAGGCTATTTCGTCCAGCGGATTCCGGATTCCGTTTCACGCAACGAACGCAAAGCGCGCAACGAAAGGCGGATGTCGCGCAAAGACGCAAAGGCGCAATAGACACGCAGTTTCTTTGTGCGGGTGTGCATGATCGCCTGTTTCCGGATTCGAGTTCACTGACGCGGTGGGAGTTCGTAGTCATTTCTGAGGGAGTCTCTTTCCCGAGAATTTCGGCGCCAACGGTGCGAATCCGGCTCGCGCCGGATTCGGCTACCTATTGTTTAGGGCGCGCTCGCGTTCGGTGAGGCGTTCCGCTTCTTTGAGAAGCTGCGCATTAATGCGACTGAGTTCCTCCCGCGCATCTTCGTACTGCGACAAGGCAGCCCGCTGGTCAGCAAGTTCTCCACGGAGCATTTTGTTTTCGGTCCGAAGATCACGAATCTGATCTGCTTGCTTTATCAGACGCTTGCGCATCTCGGCAGCTAGCGGCGAATCTGGATTGCTCGTTCGATTCCTGGATCCCGCTCCGTGTAATCGTTTGATCTCGTGAATGAGCGCCTTTATTTCATTTTGGCCCACTCCGATACTAACGACGGCGAAGTCGGTGTGACCCGCACGCTCGAATGAACGCCACGATCCGACACGAGAATCCCTGAAGAAATATCCTTCCCTAACAACTATATCCAGCGATTCTGCAGGTGGGATTCCCGGAACGGCCCTCGCCTGAATGACCGCTGTGATACTGTCTTTTTCACCAGCGAAGAACAAGCAGATCGCCCTGCGCGCAGGAATGGTGGGTTTGACCGGGCTAACCGGAATCCACGCGACCTCCGCACGATCGAATTGCCAACCGGCCGGCAGCTTTTGCGGAATCATCACTCGGAATCCTACTCGCTTTTGCAGGTCGGAGACCGTCACTCGTTTCGAACCCCAGAGACTTGGACCCGTTTGTGCGCAGGCAGAAAGTGAACAAAACACCGACGCCAATAGAATTCCGAGGATTCTCATGATCAAAGCTCCTTCCCCAAATGATTCCGGCTCATTCCGTCGCGCCGGCGTTCTTCAAGAGGCGGATAATCTCCGCATTCGTTGCAACGTTTAGCGCAGTCAGTCCAGCGTCGAGCTTGACCTTTACATCGGCTCCGTTGTCGAGTAGCACCCTGACAGTCTGAACGCGGCTTAACATGACAGCGGCTAATAGAGGCGTCATTCCTTTCTTTAGGCCCTTTTGGTGCGAATCGTTGACGCGTGCACCTTTCTTAAGGAGCAACAGGACGATGTCCGTATGTCCCGCTCCAGCGGCCTCGATTAACGGTGTCGAACCTTCCGTGTCCCGGACGTTCACGCCTGCGCCCTTATCGAGGAGCGCCTGAACGATCGCTCCAGATCCACGCTTCGCGGCAAGGACAAGAACCGGTGATCCTGTAACGTCTTTAGAGTTCGGATCGGCGCTTCTAGCCAGGAGGGCTCGAACGGAGGCCGTATTACCCTTGCCCACAGCGGCTGCGAGCGGAATTGTCGGTAGTTTAACGCGCGTTACTGTGATTTTATCGTTCTGGCTGCCGGGCAGCTTACGCGGCTTCTTGCCGCCTATTAGTATTTGCCAGACCTCCACGTTCAGTTGTCGCCTGGGCAGGGTCTTGTCCCATCCGACCACCAGGCCGTTATCGCGATAAACGTAAGGCATCCAGGTTCGGGAGCGAATCCACTTCAGCGCCTCAGCGCTCGACTTGAAGTGCTGCTGGCCCTCTTCCACTACCCCGCGCGTGATGCCGTTGTGTTCATCCCAATGGTCCCCTGGGCCAGGGTAATATGCGCCCAGGCTACCGTACCATCTCTCCGACCTTGGCCCCATCTCGACGGTGCGTGTTGCGCCTGCCCACGTATAGGAGCGCGTCAGTCGGTCAAGGGCGGTGATTGCGATTCGGCCGCTCGGCGTAACCGCCGTTATGCGCATACCCACTGACATCACCAATTCGATCTTCTCAAGTGGTGGCGATTCGAGGGACATTCTCTTACAATATGCTGCCTGGACTGAAACAATCAGGAGAATGAGCACGATGGCCCAGTTGATAAGATAACTCATCGCAATGCCCCCTGCCTCTAATGTCCCAAATGATCTGCGTCGCCGTTTTTTCTCCAGATAGTATGCGCATATTTTCATTATGAGGACAGTCTAGGTCATCGACATTGGGTCGATGTCTATGGCGATGCGGATTCGGTCGGAAATGGGGAGGGTTGAGACGGCTTCGCGGACCCAGTCCGAGAGGAGGGATTCTACGGGGGCGCGGAGGACTACGTGCCAGCGGTAGAGGGTTTTGAGCTTTGAGAGCGGGGCGGCGGCGGGGCCTATGAGCTCTACCTCCTTCGGCGTTACAGACTTGAGCGCGGCAGCGACGGCGTGGGCGCGGCGGCGGGCTTCGGCGGATACTTCGGCGGTGCAGACTAGGTTGGCGAACCGCGAAAAGGGCGGGTAGCGCAGCTCCTCGCGGAAAGCAATCTCTTTGTTGTAAAAGCCCCGGTAATCCTGTTGCGTGGCCATCTGTAGGCTGTAGTGCTCGGGGCTAAAGGTTTGAATGACCACCTCTCCAGGCACCACGCCCCGGCCCGCCCTCCCGGCTACCTGAGTCAGGAGTTGAAACGTGCGTTCGGCGGCGCGGAAGTCCGGCATGTTGATGCTCGTATCGGCGCTGATTACGCCGACGAGGGTCACGTTCGGGAAGTCCAACCCCTTGGCGACCATCTGCGTGCCGATCAGGATATCGGCCTCACCCTCGCGGAATCGGCGCAGGATTCCGGCGTGCGCGCCTTTGCGGGATGTAGTGTCCCGGTCCATGCGGGCGAGCCGGGCGTCCGGGAAGTGCTTCGCTACTTCCTCTTCCACTCTCTCGGTGCCGATACCGAATCCGCGGATACGGGTGCTTCCGCAAGAAGGGCAGACCGTCGGGGCCGCCCTCCCGTAATCGCAGTGGTGGCACTTCAGCGAGTTCCAGGCCGCGTGATAAGCCAGCGAGACCGCGCAGTTCGGGCAGCGCGCCACGTATCCACAGTCACGGCAGAGGACGAATTGCGAGTAACCCCGTCGGTTCAGGAACAGGATGACCTGCTGTCCGGAAGCGACGCGGTCGCCAACCTGCTCTATCAGGTGGCGGCTAAACAGCGACTTATGCTCCCGAAGCTCCTCCCGCATGTCTATCAGCGTGACGGATGGGAGAGGGCGGTTTTCGATGCGCTCGGGCATTTCAAGGAGATGGACGGATGACGGATGACGGGTGACGGATTCGGTCGCGTAGAAGGTTTCCAGGGACGGAGTTGCGCTGCCGAGGAGGAGGGTGGCGCTGGAGGCTCGGGCGCGCTCGCGGGCTACTTCGCGGGCGTTGTATCGGGGAAGTGAATCTTGCTTGTAGGAGGCTTCGTGTTCCTCGTCCACCACGATCAGGCCGATGTTCTCGACCGGGGCGAACACTGCCGAGCGAGCGCCCACGGCGATGCGGGCCTTGCCCTCCTGAAGCCGACGCCACTCGTCGAACCGTTCCCCGCCGGAGAGCCGGCTATGTAGGACGGCCACCTCGTCGCCAAAGCGTCCGGTGAAGACTTCCACGACCTGGCCGGTTAGCGCGATCTCCGGGACGAGCACGATGGCATTTCGTCCAGCCTGGAGCGTGCGCCCAATGGCGTCCAGATAAACCTCCGTTTTGCCGCTGGCGGTCACGCCGAAAAGAAGCGCGGTATCCGCCCTTCGTAACCGTATGGATTCCGCGAGCCATTCCGTCGCTGCCTGCTGACCGGGGGTAAACGTAGGAGCGATCGTCCTCGTCGGCCCGGTGTAATGGGGAGCGCGGCGAACCTCAAGCGTCTCGATGACCACCGCGCCTTTTTCCGTCAACGTCTTCAGAGCCCCGGAGGATGCCTGGGCGGCGGTCAGCAGCTTCTCGGGCAGCACCGGCGCCTCGCCCTTGCGCTGGAAATCCGCGAGCGCCTGCAGAATCCGCTCGCCCGCCGGACTGGAACGTCCTGAAAGCGTGTCGACTGCAGAACCAAGCGCATAGGCGCGAACCGTGCGGGCGGTCGTCCGCGCTCGCGAGACCTCGCGTGACTCGGTGATGACGCCTTTACGTACGAGCGCCGCGTACGAGCCGGGGAACGCGCTTACCGACGCGCGCTTGCGCAACTCGTCCACTTCCGCCTCCCCCCCGAGGGTTCGGAGAGCTTCCACAATGTGCGCCTGCACCATCGCGTCCCCGAGGTCTTCCGGCCGGATTCCGTCGTTTTCGAGTCGCGCGATTGTGACCACTCTTGCGCCGAACGCCGCAGGGGCGATACACCGCACCGCCGACGGGAGATCGCACACATATCGGTCCGAGATCCACTCCGCTATGTGGGCCTGCTCCGGAGTGAACGTGACGGCCCCTTCGACCTTCGCAATCACATCCTTTAGTCGGGGCGCCAGGGAATCTGAGGATTTAAGCTTTCGGTGGGCGAGGACATATCCGAGCGTGTCGCGTCCGCCAAACGGAACGTGAACGCAGCTCCCCATGTCGAGCCGATTCCGCAGCGGTGGAGGTACGCGGTAGGTGTACGTCGGCTGCAGCTCCGGCGCTTCGACGTCCACCACCACGTCAACGACGTCAATCTCGTCGAACTCTTCCCAGAGGGAGGACGAGGCGTTGGGCGTGGGGCGTTGGGCGTTGAACGGCACCGGCCTATTCCTGTACCCTGGACCCTGAACCCTGTACCCGGTGGTACTCGCCGCTCTTGCCGCCGGATTTATGCTCCAGGCGAATGTCGGTGATAATGGCAGCTCGGTCAACGGCCTTTACCATATCGTAGATTGTCAGGGCGGCGACTGAGACGGCCGTAAGCGCTTCCATTTCGACTCCGGTCTTACCCGTAACCACAACGGTCGCCTGGATATTCACGGAATCGTCTTCAACGGTGAGGTCCACGGAGACGCTAGTAATCGGCAGCGGATGACAGAGCGGAATAAGCTCCGAGGTCTTCTTGGCCGCCATGATTCCGGCGATCCGCGCGGCTGCGAGGACGTCACCCTTTGGGACTCCACCGGACCGAATTAGCGCTATCGTTTCGGACGCGAGGTGAACACGTCCACTGGCCACCGCAACTCGGCGGGTATCGGTCTTGGATGAAACGTCGACCATTCTGGCATTGCCCTGTTCGTCGATATGGGTCAGATCAGACATTCGTGGCAACAATCTCCCTGGCGCGTTCAAGTTCCTCAGGCGTGTTGACGCTCAATAAGAAACGGAGGTCAGATTCAATCTCGCGAAGGTCGATTTCCGGTAGGACAAAGGCGTTGATTCCGCGGACCGCCCTGGTCAGACTGCGCTCGCCTTTCTCGAATATCGAACGAAGCATATAGGCGGATTCACTTCGATAGCACGCGCAAAGTGGATGAAGCGTCCCGTGCGCCTCCGGAATTACCGCGCAATACCCTTCAATCCTTGATAGCAGCATCCGCAAGGCCTCCTCGGATACGAATGGCATATCGCAGGCCACCGCAATATGGCTGCCGGGACCCAACCGCTCTAGGCCGGTGATCAACCCACCGAGCG
>JBKJZI010000203.1:0-29810 GCA_046715155.1 Chthonomonadales bacterium
GAGTGGAAGCCGTTTCTTCCACACTTCCATACCTCCACACTACAACACATAGAAACTCCACGAATGAAACTCGGCATTCTACTGGCTGGGAAACGGCCGGAGGATATCGCGCAGCGACTGGAGCAGGCGCGCGCGGCTGGATTCTCCCTCTGCCAGCTCAATCTGCACCAGACCGGATACTCCCGAGCGGACATGGTGGCGATTATGGATGCCATGGAGGACTTCGGCGTGCGGGCTGTGGCGATCGGCTGTTACGTAAATCCGCTGCGCCCGGACGATCCGGTCCTTAACGGCACCTGCAAGGCAGACCTGGACCTTGTCCTACACTCCCTCGATCTCCTCGGCGCCCGGCGC
Source organism: Chthonomonadales bacterium (assembly GCA_046715155.1). GTDB lineage: Bacteria > Armatimonadota > Chthonomonadetes > Chthonomonadales > CAJBBX01 > JBKJZI01. The sequence continues at coordinate 355 of JBKJZI010000203.1, forward strand.
GTCGTCCTCTGGAGCGGAACTCACGCCAACGCGCTATACACAGAGGACGAGCGGAATCACTCGGACGAGAGCCTGGAAGAACTCAGGGCATTTGTCACGGACGTGGTCGGTCAGACGCGCGCTCGCCACTATTGGCTCGTGATCGAGCCCTGGCGTACGCACGTTTTGCACGATGAAGACAAGGTCGTCCGATTTCATGAGATGCTGGCGCCCCACGTCCAGGAGCATGTTCGCTATGTCCTCGATGCTCCCAACCTCATCACCGGTGAGAGATACGCACGCTGCATGGACCACGCCGTGGCGATCTGCGACAAAATCGGACCCGTCGCGGGGGTGGTTCACCTAAAGGACTGCATCATGCCGCCGGACGGCGATGAAGCGCTGGTCGGCCCTGGGCGCGGAAAGCTCGTCTACGCCGATTACCTGGAGTCGCTGATGCGCTGCGTCGACGAAGATGTGCCCGCAATCATTAAGAACATCCCAGCCTCCGAATACGCCGAAATCCGAGACGACATGCTCCTTCTCAGCGATCAGTTTGAGCTAGCATAAAAAGTTGAGAGTTGAGAGTTGAGAGTTTGGCATCTGACTCTCAACCCTCAACTCTCAACTCTCAACTTTGGAGAGAGAGTATGCGCCGCAAGATCATCGCCGGCAACTGGAAGATGCATAAGACCTGCGCGGAATCGCGGGAGTTTATCTCGGATTTCGTGCGTGATAGCAAGATCAGGTCGGACGTGGAAACCGTTTTGTGCCCGCCATTCACGGCGCTTTCCATGGCGCAGGACGCTCTGGAAGGGAGCGGAATCGGCCTCGGGGCTCAAGACCTGTTTTGGAAGCACGTCGGAGCGTACACCGGCCAGATATCGCCGTTGATGCTAACCGACCTCGGCGTCACCTATGCCATCATCGGGCATTCAGAACGGCGAGGTCGATTCGGAGCACCAGACCTGGAGTTCGACGCAGTGATCCTTCTCCACTTCGGCGAAACGGATCGCAGCGTGAACCTAAAGATTAAAGCCGCTCACGAAGCCGGAATCATTCCCATATGCTGTGTGGGTGAAGCGCTCGAAGAAAGGCGCTCCGGGAGCACGGACCAGGTGGTCTCGCTCCAGACCGAAATCGCGCTTAACGGTATTGCGCCGGACGACGCAGCCGCCACCGTATTTGCGTATGAACCTGTTTGGGCTATCGGTACAGGCGAAGTCTGCGATTCCGCCGAAGCAAACCGCGTCTGCGGCCTGATCCGCTCAACGATCGAACGGCTGTACGGCGACGACACGTCGGAACAGGTGAGAATCCAGTATGGCGGGAGCGTCAAGCCGGACAACGCGGCGGAGCTGTTACGTCAGCCCCAGATCGACGGAGCGCTCGTAGGAGGCGCAAGTCTCAATCCGCTCGATTTCGCCGCAATCGTGAACGCATGCCCGGCGTGAGAGTGATCGAGTGATCAAGTAATCAGTGATCAAGTAATGAGTACTGCTCCGGCGTAGTACTTACTCGTTAACTGGATTACTCGATCACTCGATTACCCCAGCGCGTCCGGCGCCCACACCGCTCCCATGAAGAGTAGCGCACCCGTTCGTTCATCGCGGATGGCGGTAAGGAAGGGCCGGTCCACCGCGAACGGTTGCTCTAAGGTCCTTCCAACCAAGACCGCCGTGGCGGCTGCCGCGGTCGTCCCTTCTTCGTTCACCTCCATAATTGCTTTGTGCTTTACCTCAGAAATAGATGACCCGGGAAAACCCATTGGACCGAAGTCCGCCTTGCCGAACGCGAGTTTCATTCCAAGATTCGTCAGCGGCCCGACGAGCGACTCTTCGGCTGCCACCTTGAAACGCGGCAGAAGCACCGTCTTGCGCTCATCACGGAATCCGGCCATCCACTCCTTCCATCGCTCCGGCGTTATAGTTGGCAGGAATGCCTTAAGCCCGGACTCGCGCGAAGGCAAAAAGACATAGAGACGAAAGCGGCCAGTGCCGTAGGGCAGCGCGGCGGCTTCGAACTCCTTGGTCTGTAGAGTCTTTACCGGCAGCGCCCGCTGGCGCATCGTCGGAATCTGCCTCGTTGTGCCGTCCGCCAAAGTGAAGCGGTTTGGAGCCGTGTGCTTAGGGTCGAACGGCGTGGTCCAGGCGCCTTTAAAGTAGATGGCGTTCGTCAGGACCGCGTTTGTATTGGCGTCGACGTTCGAGGGCTGCAGAATCTTGTCGATCTTGTCTTTCGTCTTCACTTTGACCCACTCATTGATACGCCCGACTGCAGCCGCGGAATCCGCGAAGTTCACCTGCGACGCCTCCGCGAGGTAATGCTCCTGCACCGCTTGCAGGAACAAGGGATGGAACGCCCCGCCGTGCCGCACCCAGAGCGCGTTGGCGACAGTCACTTCGACCTTCGGTTCGCCCATCTGTACGCCATTCAGAAGATCCCGGAATCCTTTGTTTGCGGTCTCTATGCTCATTCCCGCGAGCTCAAGAGTCCGTGCCATCTCAGCAGCGGTCTCACCGCCCGCTCCGTTCCAGGTCATCGCCAACGCCGTAGAAATCGAGACCGAGGAGAAGAATACGTTCTTGGCTTGATCCCTTGCGAGTTCGCCGAGCATTCGGAATCCGAACCGATTCGCCGATCCCGCGATCGTGCGCTCTTCCTCGGAGGCGGGCACAGTTACGGCCGATTCCTTCTTCTGTTCCTGGCTGTTCCCGCGTGAACTAGCCGGAAGCCACCCGCAAGCGATTGCCAGCAATCCCACCAGGGCTCCAATCCTCATTTTCCTCTCCTCAAATCCGAGTATCAGCCCATTAGACGCTTCCTCAACAAAAGCGGTTCGAGGAGTGTCCTGTTGAAGTCTTCACAGTCAAAGGGCCGGCTTAGGCCAGCTCGGCCCACAGGCGTTTTACGGCCTTTCGCAAGTCAGCGAGCGAGCCGTCATTGGGGATGACATGGTGGGCGCGGGCGGTCTTTTCAGCGAGGGGCATCTGCGCCTTAATGCGCGCGAGCGCCTCTGATTCGGAGAGCTGTGAGCGATCACGTAAACGCTTGACTTGCGACGGTTCTGAAGCAGAGACAACGACAATGCGGTCGAACCAGCCTTCCATGCCGGTCTCAAACAGCAGCGGGACCTCAACGGCGATGATGGAATCGGGCAGATTCCGCCTTTGCGCCCGATCTATCCATTTTCTCATCAGGGCGAGGATACGCGGGTGGGTAATTGCTTCCAACTTCTTTCGGGCTTCGGAATCCTCGAAAACGATGTCTGCCAGTTTCGCCCTGTCCAACGTGCCATCAGGATGGATCACCTCCTGACCAAAGGCCGCAGCTACCTCGCGCAGTCCTTCCGATTCCGGATCCAGCACTTCCCGAGCGGCGTCGTCAGCGTTGATTGTGACCGCGCCTAGTTCGCCCAGCATGGTGGCAACGGTGCTCTTGCCTGTGCCGATACCGCCGGTTATTCCGATGATCGGCACAGTACACCCTGAAGACCTGTGTGGGTGTGTGGGTGTGTGGGTGTTTCCCGACCGCCAGACTCAATGGGCGTCGTACTCGTAGCCAACTGTTTCACCCATACACCCACACACCCACACATATTTCTCTCTACTCCGGCTTCTCACCCGGCTCGGTAGTCTGCGTTTCAGCTTCCAACTCGGATTCCGCTGCGCCTTCAGCCGTGGTGACCTCCGCGGACTCTTCCGCGACCGGGGTATCCGTAGACTCTACTTCGCTCGTGACTTCAGCGGATTCGACCTCGGTGGCAACAGGCTCTTCCGTCGCTTCAGCCCCCATTGGCTGTTCGATCTCGTCGGCCCGCTCTGCCTCTTCGGCATCTTTAGCTTGCTGCGCTTCCTCGGCCTGGTCGAGCTGATCCGCTTCTTCGGCTTCCTCGGCCTGCGCCTGCTGCTGCGCGCGGAATGCGTCGCCGATGGTGAAGCGCGGCTCCTCCCGCTCGGGAACGGCGGCCTGGTAGGTCTCTACTTCCGCGCGCTCCCGGTGGGTCTCTTGCTCCTGCTTCGCCTGGCGGAGCGAGAGGGTCATCTTTCGCTCGTCCGGCCGCACGTCGATCACCTTGACCTCGACCGGATCGCCCTGCTGCAAAGCGGGTCCCTTCTGGCCTCGGCGGCCGGCCAGCTCGGAGTTGGGAATGATGCCTTCGATTCCGCCCTCAACCTGTATAAACGCCCCGAACGGGACGATTCGGGAGACAGTACCCGTGATCAACTGGCCGACGGAGTAACGCTGGTCGATGCCGGTCCACGGATCCGGCAGGATTTGTCGGAGACCGAGGCTGACGCGGCCCTGGTCCAGGTCCATCTTGAGGATCACTACGTCGAGCTCTTGCCCCTCTTTCAGCACTTCGGACGGGTGGTTGATTCGCGTCCAGGACATTTCCGAGATGTGGAGCAGGCCGTCGATACCTCCGAGGTCTACGAATGCGCCGTAGTTTGTGAGCCGGCGCACGGTCCCTTTGCGAATCTGTCCCGGCTGGAGGCTCGCCACAGTTTCCGCCTTGCGAGCGTGCCTGTCTTCATCCTGCGCAAGCTTGTTGGAGAGTACGACCTTCCGCCGCTCCTTGTCGACTTCGATCACCTTGAGCGGAATCGACTGCCCCACGTAGCGCTCCAGATTATTCTTCATGGAACCGTTGCCGACGTGGGAAGCCGGGACGAATCCGCGGATTCCGAGGTCGACCACTAGCCCGCCCTTTACGCGGTCGGTCACCATGGCAATGATAGTGCGGTTTTCGTCTCTTGCAGCTGCGACCTTGTCCCAGGCTTTTTCGAAATCCGCTCGTTTCTTGGAGAGGATCAGATTCCCTTCGCTGTTCTCCGTCTCCATGACGTAGACATCGATGGTTTCGCCGACCTTGACGATATCCTCGGCTGCCATGTTCGGGTCGCGAGAAAGCTCGTTGCGGCGAATGATTCCTTCGGACTTGGTGCCCACATCTACGAGAACGCCTTCACGGTCGATGTGGACCACCGTCCCCTTGATGACGTCGCCCTCGCTGAGCGAAGGCATGCTCTGATTGTAGTTCTGAGAGAAGTCGAGATCCTCGAGGCGCGGCATGGTCTCCACGGCGTGCGTGGGGACCTCAGCGGCCGGGGCGGGCTGCGGCTCGGCCGGCTCCACCGCCGGCTGCGGCTCAGGCCTCGCCGCCTGCGGGAACTGGATCGGCCCATCATCGAAGCGGCGTTCCTCGGAGCCCGCGGGCTCCGGAGACGCGGACGGTTCCACGGGGGACCCGTAGCCGCCGGCGCCGGGGGCAGGATCCGATTCCACTTCGAAGCGCGCCTCCTCGGGGGCCGTCTCGCCCTGGTTCTCGCTGGATTCCGGGTTCAGAATCTCGTCAGTCATTGGGACTACTCTCCTCTCGGACGCCGCAGGTTGGGATTTGGCGCGGCGCCAGTTACAGTCGCAGCATGGATGAACCACGCCAGGGTTGATAGTTCAGGGTTGGAGGTCAGTGATCAGTAATCAGTGATCAGTAATCAGTGATCGGTTAGTCAACGGCCGTTACTGATGACAGATTACTGGTCACTGATTACTTGCTCCCCGCCCTGAATCAAGAATGGCGCGCCGGTCGTGACGGACGACAGGCATTACAGGACATGCCAGCGTTCCGGCTCGACGCGCACGCGCCCCGATCTTCCGGTGCACTCACATCACGTTCGCCGACGCGGGCGATTCTCCGGCTGCGAATACTATCAATGAGCGGCCGATTCCTGCCGGACGAGTTATATACCCGGTATCGGCACGCGCCAAAGTTCCGCACGCGCGATCCGATTCCTCTACTCGAATCTACCGTATTAAACTGCTTTTATCGCCCATCAGTTCCGCAATACGCCCGTCATCTCAGCCCAGTTTTGACCGACCTTGGAGTCAACGCGGATTCTGATGTTAAGTTTGTATGCCTCTTCCATCAAGCGAACTATCTCAGGCGTGACGGAGGAGACCAGGTCTTTGTCCAGGCCAAACACCAGTTCGTCGTGTACCTGCAGGAGAAGCACACACTCATAACACTTCTCTTTGAGCAGTCGGTACACGTCGATCATAGCCAGTTTCATGATGTCGGCGGCAGTGCCCTGGATAGGCATGTTCACGGCGGCGCGCTCGGCGGCCTGGCGGATGTTGTAGTTGCCGCTGTTGAGCTCCGGAAGATACCGACGACGTCCGAGCAGGGTCTGCACGTAGCCATGCTGACGGGCAAACTCCAGCGTTTTGCGTGAATACTCTTTGACGCCCGGAAACATTGCGAAATAGCTCGCGATAAAGGCCCGCGCCTCGGCGTTGGGGATCCCGAGGGTTGTGGCCAGCCCGAAGTCGCTCTGGCCGTAGATCACCGCGAAGTTGGTTGTCTTCGCGAGCCGCCGCATTTCCGGAAGCACGTTTTCGAGGTCGACGTTGAACAGCTTCGTGGCCGTGGCGGAGTGGATGTCCTCATCGGCCTCGAACGCGCGCATCATTTCGGAATCGCCGGTGACGTGGGCGAAGATGCGCAGCTCGATCTGGGAATAATCGCAAGATAGGAGTACTTGCCCTGGAGGCGCGACGAACGCTTTCCGTATCTCCCGACCTATTTCCGAGCGGATGGGAATGTTCTGCAAGTTGGGATCGCTCGAGGAGAGGCGGCCGGTGGCGGCGACCGTCTGGTTGAGAGACGTGTGCAGGCGGCCTGTTTCCGGATTCACCAGCTTCGGCAGCGCATCGGCGTAGGTGCTTTTGAGCTTACTGACCTCGCGATAGTCCAGTATCTTCCGGCAGATGGCGTGCTCCGCCGCGAGCGCTTCGAGGACTTCCGCGCCGGTGGAATAGCCGGTCTTGATCTTCTTGCCGGAGGGCAGCTTCAACTTGTCGAAGAGTATTTTCTGGAGCTGCTGCGTGGAACCGATGGTGAACTCCTCGCCCGCGATCTGGTAGATTTCGGACGTAAGCTCCGCCGCCCGTTTCTCCATCTCCACTGACAGTTTATGAAGCCACGCCTGGTCCAGAGGGACACCGACGCGCTCCATATCTGCCAGCACCGGAATGAGAGGAAGCTCGATCCGGTACTTGATGTCGTCAAGCTCCTGAGCCGCCACCCGTTCCCGAAGCGGCGATTCAAGGGCCATGATGGCGGCCGCTTCGCGCATCGCGGTCTGCGCCGGCGACGCCGCCTCTTCACTCGCCAGGTTTGCGTAGAGGATCTCCTCGGCAAGGTTCTGCAGCGAGTACGTATTCCGGCCCGGTGAAAGAAGATAGGCGGCAACCATGGTGTCGAAGCCGAACTGCCTCATCTGCAGGCCGTGGCGCTCCAACACGATCTCCTCGAACTTCGCATTGTGCCCCGCCAGCTCCACCGCGGAATCCGCCAACACCCCCCGCAGCGCATTCAACCCGATCGCAAACCCTTTATCCTCGTCAAACAGTCCGTCGGTAGTCGGTCGTCGGTCGTCGCTCACTCGCACATAGTAAGCGCGATCCGGTGATGGGGCAAACGCCACTCCCTCCAGCTTTGCCCGGACCGCCTGCGCGCTGTCACAATGCGTCCGGATTCCGGCTTGGCCCGACTTACGAACGGCCTCCAGCGCGGATTCCAACTCGGCCTGGGATTCGATGATCGAGCATTCGACCTCGAAGTCACGCGTATCCCGCGACTCCGCCGGGGCCGACTTATCGGCGTCAGACGGAATCCGCCGAATCAGGCTGCGGAATTCCAGGCGCTCGAAGAAGGTTCGGACCTTGCTCCATGTCTCAGGCGTCGGGTCGTAGCGCTGGATGGGGCCGGTGAATGGAGCTTCGCAATGGATTGTGGCCAGATCGCGGGACTTCAGCGGCTGGTCGCCCGCGGCTTTCAACTTCTCACGAATTCGTTCCGGCTGTACCTCTTCAACGTGCGCCAGCAGATTCTCGATGTCGCCAAATTGCTGCAGAAGTTTCGTCGCGGTCTTGTCGCCGATTCCGGGCACGCCGGGAATGTTGTCGGAGGTATCGCCCACCAGCGCCTTGTAGTCCGGCACCCGCTTCGGGGGAATCCCGTAACGCTCTTGCACCGCCGCTTCGTCATAAAGGGCGGTCTCGGTGAATCCGCGGCGCACCATCCGGACGGTCACTCCATCGCCCACGAGCTGAAGCTGGTCGGTATCGCCGGTGACAATGACGACGGCGTATCCGTCTTTTACCGCGACCGTGGCGAGCGTGCCGATCATGTCGTCGGCCTCGAAGCGGGGGACCTCGACCGATGCAATACCCAGGGCATCCACCAGCTCCCGTGCGACCGGAAGCTGCTTCTTCAGGTCGTCGCCCGCCTCCACCCGGTTGGCCTTGTACTGCTCGAATGCTTCGTGCCTGAACGTCCCCCCCGGCGGGTCCCACGCCACGTAGATCGAATCCGGCTTCTCCTGGTCGAGGATCATGAACGTGATATTCATGAATCCGAGAAGGGCGCCCGTCGGAAATCCATCCGCCGTTGACAGATAAGGCCCCGGCGCAAAAAACGCCCGGAACAGGAGGCTATAGCCGTCTACAAGTACGAGTTTCGAAGCCGATTCCGGCATGAAGGATGCGTCCTGTGAAGTAGATGAGGCAAGATTCAGCAGGCGTGATACTGCCTCCTGTCAAGTTGACACCGGGAGTCAGGCTCTCCTATAATAGGAAGCGCGCCGGAGTGGTGGAATGGCAGACACGGATGGCTCAAAATCATCTGCGGGCAACCGCGTGGGGGTTCGAGTCCCTTCTCCGGCATGAAGTGGGTCGTTGGGTTGTTGGGTGATTGGGGCCCATCGACCCATCGACCCATCGACCCATGCAAAAGCGGGAGAGTCCTGGACGGATTCTCCCGCTTTCATTCGCTTCACCTTTTGCGAAAGGAGGGAAGCCTTTAGTAGCTGGTGCGCTCGGCGGCCTTGGCTCTTGCGCGGGCCAGCTTGCGCAGGGATGCCTTCAGCTCGCGGCGTTTCTTATCGCTCGGCTTCTCATATCGCTCGTGCGCCCGGGCTTCCTTGGTGATCCCGCTGTTCATGACGGCCTTCTTAAAGCGCCTCAGCGCGGAATCGGCGGGCTCGCCCGGCTTGACGATGATCTGCGTCAAATTCTCACATCCTTTCAGGTGAAATCGGTGAATTACGGCGAACACATTATACAATAACTGTGCGCTCTCCAGCATGCGATTGTTGAGAGTTGAGGGTTGAGAGTTGAGAGCAACGGCTCAATACCCAACTCTTAATCCGCTTTCCTCGCAATTCTTCACACACTTTCAGGAGATTCATCCTTGAGTGGACGGCACCGCAACTTGATCGGCGGCGAACGGGTCGCCCCCTTGTCCAATGAGTATCTGCCGGATATCAATCCCGCGGATTCCACAGACGCGATTGCGGAGTTTCCCAATTCCGGGCCGGAGGATGCGCGGAAGGCGGTGGAAGCGGCCGCCGCTGCGTTTCCGGCTTGGGCGGCGCTTTCTTCCCATACGCGGGGGGAGTATCTGCGCAAGGCGGCGGATATCCTGGAATCGCGGGCGGATTCCATTGCCGGTGACCTCACGCGGGAGGAAGGCAAGTCGCTTCCGGAGGCCAAAGGCGAGACGCTGCGCGCGGTTACCATCCTTCGCTACTACGCCGCTCAGACTATGCTGCCGGAGGGCGACGTTATCCCTTCCGCAAACGCCGCTACCATGCTTTACACTCGGCGGATTCCGCTCGGCGTTTGCATGTTGATCACTCCTTGGAACTTCCCCATCGCGATACCGACCTGGAAAATGGCCCCGGCGCTCGCGTTCGGCAATACGGTCGTGCTTAAGCCGAGCGAGCATACCCCCCTCACCGCGCACCATCTGGTGGACTGCCTCTGGGACGCGGGGATTCCGGCCGGGGTCGTGAACTTGCTGCAGGGTCAGGGCGGGCGGGTCGGGGAGGCGCTGGTGTCGCATCCGTCGGTCGCGGCCGTTTCGTTTACCGGCTCGGTACGTACGGGGAAGACGATTGCCCGAACCGCGGCGGAGCATGGGAAGAAGTACCAGCTCGAGATGGGCGGCAAGAACGCGGCCGTCATCTGCGGCGACGCCAACATGGCGAAAGCGGTCGAGCTCACGGTGCAGGGCGCGTTTAAGACCGCCGGTGAAAAGTGTACTGCCACATCTCGCGTCATCGTGCTCTCTGAGGCATATGACGACTTTGTCCCTCGGCTAGTCGAGAGGACGAAGGCGTTAAAGGTAGGCCCGGGGACAGATTCTGAGGCATATCTCGGGCCTGTAATCACCGCGGAGGCGCGAGAGCGGATTCTCTCCGCCATAGAGACGGGCCGCTCGTCCGGCGCAAATCTCCTCTGCGGCGGCGGCGTTCCCGAAGATTCGGCGCTGCGAAACGGATTCTACGTTCAACCGACTATCTTCGACGAAACGCGAACGGATTCCGCGCTGGCTAAGGACGAGATATTCGGCCCCGTGCTTACGGTTCTACGTGCGGAATCGTTGGACCACGCAATCGATCTGGTAAACGACGTGGAGTACGGACTTTCCGCCTCGATCTTCACGCGAAGCATGGATTCCGCCTTATCCTTTGCCGAGCGTGTGAACGCCGGGATGATCCGCATTAACGGCGAGACGGCCGGGGTGGAGCCGCAAGCACCGTTTGGCGGAATGAAAGCGTCAAGCAGCTACAGTCGAGAACAGGGCCTCGCCGCCCGCGACTTCTTCACCCAGACCAAAACCATCTCCATCGACCGCGCCGGGTAACCGCGGATCCCGGATATGGAGCGACATCCTGGAGCCGAATTCCATGTTATGTAGGTTCGCTTGCTCAACGGAAGAGGGCACGCTGGAATCCTGGGGCTGGATTGAGAGTGGAATGGTCCGAACGTTTGAAAGGTTAGGAGAAGCACTCCTTCACGGCCATCCGCTTTCCGAACTTGCTGTACATACGGCGGAAACGAATGCGGCGTTCTCGGTTCAAGAGCTAGAATCCCTCCACCCAGGACACCGACACTTCTTGTTGGCTCCCATTCCCTACAGCGCGGAGGTGTGGGCGGCAGGGGTGACGTATGAGAGCAGCAAGTTTGCGCGGATGGCGGAATCAGAGGGCGGAGGAGACTTTTACGCAAAGGTTTATGTCGCGGATCGGCCGGAGCTGTTCTTCAAGGCGACGCCGCGGCGGGTCGTCGGTCCCAATGCACCGGTACGGATTCGAGCGGATTCCACTTGGAACGTGCCGGAGCCGGAGCTGGCGGCGGTGATCGCGGCGAATGGCAAGATCGTCGGATACACCATTAGCAACGATATGTCCTCCCGCTCCATCGAGGGTGAGAATCCGCTTTACCTGCCGCAGGCCAAGGTCTACACCGGCTCGTGCGCCCTCGGCCCGTGGATAGTCCCCGCGGAATCCGTGGACCCGCAAAATCTCCGTATCACGATGACCATCACCCGTGCCGAGTCCGTCGCCTTCCAGGGAGAAACCAGCACCGCACGCATGAAGCGCTCGGTCCACGAGCTCGCGGACTGGCTTTTCCGCGAAAACGACTTCCCCGGCGGCGCCATCCTCCTGACCGGAACCGGAATCATTCCCCCCGAAGACTTCACACTTCAAGTCGGTGACCGGATCGAGATCACGATAGACGGAATCGGGACGCTCAGAAACGAAGTCGCTTGAATCGGAGGAGTTAACCCTCGCTGCGGTTAATCGACATGGGATGAAACACGCACTCCTCATCGTCGCTACGATCGCGATTGTGATTAGCGCTTGCATAGGAAAGACAACGGCGTCACAGACGCCGAATGCGACTGTCAGCTTCCGCAGACATGTCGCCCCTATTCTTGCCGCCAATTGCAACGCTTGCCATTCGAAGTTGACTCCGCAAAGTGGGTTGGACTCCACGGCCCATGCAACACTGCTAAGAGGCGGGAAGCGCGGGAAGGCGATCGTACCCGGCAACCCGAAGGGCAGCCTGCTCGTCCAGTATATCGAGGGTGCCAAGCAGCCAAAGATGCCGATTGGGGGCGCGCTGAAGCCCGCGGAGATCGCTCTCATCAAGCAGTGGATCGCCGAGGGGGCGAAGAGCGACGGCGACCTACCGTTGAAATCTGCCGAGCCGGCGCTGATCAAACCGATGGTGCCTGTGCTTCCTCAAGTTGCCAGCCTCCTGTGGAGCAAAGACGGCGGTACTCTGATCGTCGGGAGCTATCAAGAGGTCAAGCTGCTCAATGGAGCCAGCGGCAAGGTCGAGCGCTCGTTCAAAGGCCACGCCGATGTAGTGCGAGCGCTATGCGTGAATCCGGCCCAGACCATACTCGCCGCTGGAGCAGGAGTTCCCGCTGTTGGAGGGGAGTTCAAGCTCTGGAGTCTGGAGACCGGGGCGCTTCTGAAGACTTATATGGGTCATGCGGATTCGGTCTATGGCCTTGCATGGCGGCCGGACGGTAAGCAGATCGCCACCGGCAGCTACGATAAGGTCGTAAAGCTGTGGGACCCGGAGAAGGCCGCGGCAACCGCGGAGCTCAAGGAGCATTCCGAGGCGATTTTTGCAGCGGCCTACAGTCCGAGCGGGAAGTACCTCGCCACGGCCGGTTCGGATAAATCGGTCAGAATCTGGGATGCGGCGACGGGCCGAAGGCTCTATACACTGGCCGGACACACCGAAGCGATAACTTCGCTCGCGTTCCATCCGACAAACGACCAACTCGTATCTGCCTCAGGCGATAAGTCGCTCAAGGTCTGGAATCTGAAGGCAGATTCCGGGGACAATGTCCGCACGATTGGCGGCCAGCCGGACGGTCTCAACGATGTTCGCTACTCGCCGGACGGCAAGGCCATTGCCGCCGCCTGTGCGAACGGGTCCATCTCACTCTGGAACGCGGAGAACGGAAGCGCGATCAGGACGATTGCCTGCGGAGATAGCCCTCTCTCCGTGGCGTTCAAGCCGGACGGCCTGATCCTGGCGGTCGGCAGCTACGACGGCTCCGTTAAGCTGTACAGCGTGTCTGACGGGAAACTGGCTGCCACTTTGATAACGGCGCCTAAGCGAGCGGCGGGTAAATGAAATCAACTATGGAATTACGCGTGATATTCTCCGCACTATTTGTTCTTAGCCTTACTCAGGCCGGGGCACAGGCGCCCGTGATCAATGCGGTCTATCCTCCCGGCGGCGTTTTCGGAGGCAAGGTAACGGCGCGAATTGAAGGCTCCAACCTGGCCGGCGCTACGGCGATTCTGATATCGGAATCAGGCGTTGCCCTCCAGAACACCGGGGACGGCAAGGACGCAGGCGGAATCCCCGTCACGTTGGATATCGCATCGGACGCAACGCCTGGTCCGCGCGAGATACGGGTCGTCACGCCGAAGGGCGCTTCCAATCCGGGCTACATCTGGGTGGGTCATCTTCCCGAGGTGTCGGAGAAGGAACCCAACAACCAGCCTGAGCAGGCACATGCGCTGGACTCGCTGCCGATAACGGTTTACGGGCGCGCCAACGCGCCGGAGGACGTGGACTGGTTTTCGTTCAAGGCGGTCGCGGGGGACACGTTCGTCTTCGACTCCTGCTCGTTCCGGATCTTCTCCCAGATCGACTGTTTCCTGGAGCTGCGGGATGAGCGCGGTCGATTTCTTCCTCCTGCGGGAACTGAAGGTTTCGACCGAGACCCTCGAATCATCTACACGTTCAAGCAAGCCGGAACATACAGGCTGCAGGTGCGCGACACCATGTATCGGGGTGGTCCTGGCTTCGTGTATCGAATGACCGTTGGCAAGCTGCCGGCGCTCACGTCGGTTTTCCCGCACGGCGGGCGGCGCGGCCAGAAGCTGGATGCGAAGGTCGAGGGTGTCAACCTGGGCGGGATGACTACCTGGAGCGTAGACCTTCCGGCGGACAGGCCAGTGTACCGCCCATGGTTTGCGATTCCGCTAACCCCGAATGGGCCCGCCCTCCCAGTCGAGCTCGGAATTGACGACAATCCCCAGTTTGTAGAGCCGGGCCCCAGCGTCCTACATCAACCGAACGCGCTAACCGAGCTCCCGGTGACGGTCAACGCGGTCATTTCCTCTGCCGGTGAGGCCGACCATTATCGTTTTACGGGCACGCAGGGCCAGCCGGTTACTGTTCGAGTCTCATCGCGCGGAATCAGGTCACGGCTCGATGCCTACCTAAGGATCTACGACGCCACCGGCAAGGAGCTGCAGAATAGCGAAGAGCAGGCGGGACGGGAAGCGCAGCTCACTTTCACACCACCCTCCACCGGCCTATACCGAATCGAAGTGACCAGCCTGGATGGCCGCGGCGGACCGGATTATTACTACCGTATGTCTCTCGCGCCGCCGGGACCCCCGGAGTTCAGGCTCTCCTCGAGCCCGGACCTCTTCCTCCTCGGCAGAGGACAGACTCTCGTCCTGAACGTCAATGCGGATCGGCGGAACTTTGATGGAGAAATCCTGATTAAGGTAGAAGGGCTTCCGGCGGGGGTTACCGCGAGTCCATTGACGATAGCGCCCGGGCAGGCTTCTGGTATCATAACGCTGACCTCTACTGCCGATGCCGCGCTTTCGTCTTCCCAGGTGCGCGTAATCGGCGAAGCCGCCCTCGATGGCGCGAACCGGGTCACGCGGCCCGCCCTGACGATCGGGACCTATCCGCGTCCCGGCGAAGGCCAGCCCATTCCGCGACCGGTTGCCTTTCTAATGGCTTCGGCCACGGATTCCGTCCCGCTCTTTACGCTGACGCCGGATGTAACGCGCGTGGAAATCATGCCGGGCCAGCGGATCGAGCTAAAAATCAAGGCAGCGCGCAAGCCGGGTGACAACAACGCCAATCCTGCCATAGCGCTAGCATTCGCAAATCTGCCGGCCGGCGTAAAGGCGGAAACGCCGAACATTCCGGAGAAACAAGGCGAAGTGATCATCAAACTGTTTGCGCCAGAAGACACCAAACCCGGCCAATCCGTAGCGTACCTAACCGGCAAGCTGGGCGAGAACTCACAGCCCGCGCCCGGAATCCTGATTGTAGTGAAGCCGAAGCCTTGATAGGACCCGAACACCCGAACGCCTGAACGCCTGAACACCTTCTTCATGAATATACTCCAGGTCGTCTCGAGCTCACGGACATCCGGCGCGGAAAAGCACCTCGTGGTGCTCTCGGAGTCGCTGCAGCAGCTCGGGCACAACGTGACCGCGGTCTGCCCACCGGGTGGGTGGCTCGCCGGACAGCTCCGTAGTGCGGGAGTGCCCGCCCTGGAGATTCCGATGCGCGGGATGCAGGCGGTGCGCGCGCCCTTCGCGCTCCGTTCGTTCGCGCGTCAGCACAAAGTCGACCTCATCCACACGCACCTCACGCGCGCCACATATATGGGCTACCTCGCCGGAGTGTTTTCCCATGTGCCGGTCGTCTCCACGGTACATGTTTGGAGCCGGGATTTCGCCTACCGCTATCTCCCTCGCCACAACCATTGGTACGTAGCCGTTTCCGAATACATGCGCGGCGTGCTGCTGGACCGCGGACTTCCGGAAGGCCGAGTTCAAACCGTCTACAACGGAACGGATTTCGGCGCTCTTGACGAGTTGGTGCCTTCCAGCCCGCTGACCGTGCGCGCCGAGCTCGGACTTCCCGCGGATTCGGAGCTCATCGGCCTCTTCGGCAGGGTGGACTCCTTCAAAGGGCACCCCATTCTCGTCCGGGCCGCGCGCCGCATCGTGGATCGGTGCCCGCGCGCCTACTTCGTATTCGTGGGCCACGCGGAGCCCGGAATCCAGCAGGCGCTCTGGGAAATGGCGTCCGTCGAAGGCGTGGCAGACAGGCTGCGGTTTACAGGCCTTCGTAACGACGTCCCGCGGCTGATGGACGCGATGGACCTGGTAACTCTCCCCTCCCTGACCGAGGCATGCAGCATGGCCATCATTGAAGCGATGGCGATGGGCAAACCAGTCGTCGCAACAAAGGCGGGCGGCAACCTCGAGCTCATTGAGGACGGAGTTACGGGGTATTTGGTGCCGCGCACACCGGAGGCTCTCTCGGACGCCATTTCCTCGCTTTTGCACGATCCTGTGCTCCGTTCGCGAATGGGAGAATCCGGAAAGCTCCGCGCCGGCGCCTCATTCTCCGCCCTGGCAATGGGCCGCAACATGGAATCGCTTTACCAGCGTGTACTATCGGGCGCCGCCTGAACCCGGCTACCGAGCAATGAATCCCCCGGTCACCGACCGCGAATCGCCCGAACACTCTATCCCCAACACCCAACACCCAACACCCAACACCGCGTTCCCCGCCCTAATCATTTCCGCCTTCGCCATTCTCCACCTGGTCCTGGCGGTCGAATTTCCCCTCGCGCCGGACGAGACCTACTATTGGGAGTGGAGCCGGAGGCCCGCCTGGGGCTACTACGATCAAGGGCCGATGATAGCATGGTGGATTCGCGCCGGCTGCACCTTGTTCGGCGAGACGCAACTCGGAATCCGCGCACCGATCATCCTTGCGTTCGCCCTTACGCAGGTCTTCATATACCTCCTCGCCAGGGATCTTGCCGGATTCCGCCCCGCGATTCTGGCGTTGGCGCTCAGCGGGATCACGCCGATGGCTCTTGCGGGCGGATTCATCGCTACCTACGACCCGCTCGTCGCGCTGTTCTGGGCGGCCTCTCTCTACTTTGCTTCTCGCGCCATAACTCACGTTTCGCGGCCGGCCTGGTTCGCGCTCGGAGTCTGCTTCGGCCTCGGGATGCTTTGCAAACACACCATGGTGTTGCTCGCTCCGTGTCTCCTCTTGTTTCTCCTGCATCCTGCCCAGCGGCGCTGGCTTCGGAGGATAGAGCCGTACATGGCGCTCGCCGTCGGATTCGGAATCTATTCGCCTAATCTGCTCTGGCAGGCGAATCACGAATGGGTTACGTTCGGCCACCTGTTCAACCTCACAGGCAAAGGAACCGATCACGCCTTCCCGCGCCGATTCGGCGATTTCCTCGGTTCCCAGGTCGGTCTGATCACACCGCTCCTGTTCCTCGGCTTACTGGCGGCGCTCGTTTGGGCGTTCAAGACACGCAACGAGGATCGGGGAGACCGAAGGTGGCTCCTGTTCTGCGCGAGCGCTCCCGTTCTCGCCCTCTTCCTCTTAATGACGATGAAGTCCAAGGTTCAGGCTAACTGGGCTGTCACGGGCTGTGTCGCGCCCCCAATCCTGTTCGCTGCATGGCTCGCACAAGCTGGGATCCCGGTGCGCAAATTCGGGTATGTCGCCGGAGGTCTCTGCGCAATCCTTTCAGTGTTAATGATCGTCCCGGAGACGCGGTCGATGATCGGCGTCAGGATTCCGAAGAGTTGGGACCAGATGAACAAACTGTATGGCGGAAGAGAGCTGGCGTCCGCCATTCAAGCCGAGCAGTCGGATATGATGAACCACACTGATAAGCGCATTAAGATCGGCTCAACAACGTACGATGCAACGAGCCGACTATCGTTCTACGTCAAAGGCCAGCCTGAAGCCTGCAATCTGTTCCTCGGCACGCGCGCGAACAGCTATTTGCTGTGGGAGGAAGAGGACAGCCCGCGCCCCGGCGATAACATGCTGCTTTCTGATGACCATGCTGCCGGTGACCCTGGTCGCCCCCCCTTCGAGGCAATCTTCGAGCGCGTGGAGCCGGTGAAAAACGGAATCCCAGTATTCCGCAAAGGCGTGTACGATGAGCCCGTCCACACGTACTATCTCTATCGCTGCTTTAACTACAGTCCAAATCCGAGTGTCGAGCGGCCCGCCGGCGGGCCATCCTAAACGCCTGAATGCCTGAACGCCAAATCCCCATCCTCATGTACCACAAGGTCGGCGCGCCGGTCCTGTCCAAGAGGGACACTTTTTTGAACGTCTCGACCCGAAGCTTCGAGCGGCAAATGCGCTTGCTTAGCCGTCTCGGATTCCACGGAATCACGCTTGAAGAGGCGGCACAAGGACTTTTCGAAGGCAAGGAACTGCCAGGAAAGCCGGTGTGCGTGACGTTTGACGATGGATATCGAAATGTGACGGAATCCGCGCTGCCCGCGCTTCAGCAACGTGACTGGCCGGCCACGGTTTTCGTCCCCACGGCGTACGTGAGCGCAAATAATGCGTGGGACGAACCTCTTGGTCAACCACTCCTCCCGATCATGAGCTGGCCAGAGCTAAGGGAACTCGCCGGAAAGGGTTGGGAGATCAGCGGACATACGCGAACGCACCCAAAACTTGGTGAACTGGCGGATGACGACGCCCTTCGAGAAATGGTCGAAGGCAAGGTGGAAATAGAATCGAATCTTGGAAACTCCGTGAGCACTTTTTGCTATCCATTCGGCAGCGTGGGACCTCGGACGCCCGAGTTTTGCCGTACCGCCGGGTTCCGCGCAGCTTGTACGACTCGGAGCGGTTTGGCGAGAACGGATTCCGACCCCTTCCTGCTCCCACGGGTCAAGATCGCCTACCGAGACGACGTATGGGGGCTGCTCTATCGACTTCTGATCCGACCCCGCCTGCCTTAAATCCAATGTCTGAACTTGGATTAATCGGATGTTGGCATTAGCTATAATTTCGCCAGGCTGAAATCTGCGAAATCAGATAATCCGCGCAATCCGAGTTCAGACAATTCAAACGAGAAGGATTCCGCACGTGTGGCGGGGCACTGATTATTAGACTGGCGGTTCTTGACGACTTTTAGGGAGATTCGGTCATGCGCCATACCATAGCGATTATTGCGTCAATCCTAATACTGTCTGTTACTGCAGCCGGCGCGCAGAAGGAGCGGCAGCCGGCGGCCGCGACGCTGCCTGTCGGCGCGCGAATCGCGGTCATCGCGAAGGATTCGTACGGCGGCTCGAAAGTGGATCGTGTGGTGGGGGATATGCTCGTCACGGCCCTCCGGCGGGCGGGCTTGCGGCTCGTAGAACGTCAGGAGCTGGACGAGTTGGTCAAGGAGCAGCGGCTGGCGCGAGAGGGCGTCCTCGACCCGTCCACCGCGGTCCCCACCGGCCAGGTGCAGGGGGCCGAATATCTCCTCATAGCGAAGGCTACCGAGTTCGGTGTCCACGAAAAGCGGGTTGGTGGCGCGCTCGCGCTCGGCCGCGTTGGCGGCCTCCAGGTGCGTACACAGACGGCCCGCGTGGTGTTGGATATCCGCCTCGTCGATACGCGCACGAGCGGCGTTTCCATGGTGGAGACCGGCGAGGGCAAGCAAGTTGAAACCGGCGGTACAGTCTTCGGCGGCCGAATCGGTCGGGTCATCGAGCTCGGCGGGATCGACATCAACAGCCGCGAATGGTCGGAGAGCTCCCTCGGGAAGGCCGCGCGCAAAGCGACCGATGTGATCGTCAAGAAACTGGTCGGTAAAGACAGCCCGATGCAAGGGGCGGTCCTGGCTCTCCTGGAGCGCGGCGAGGTCGTCGTAAATCTGGGGTACGTTGACGGAATCCGGGAAGGCGATATGCTTGAAGCGGTGCGCATGGAGCAGACCCGCAACAGTAAGGGGGCCGTCGTCTGGTCCACCGAGCGTTCGATGGGATTGCTGCGAATCACGGACGTTCAAACGGATCGCAGTAAAGCGCTGCCCGTGGAGAGTGGTCTAGTCCTCGCGGAAGGAGACGTCGTCCGAATTCGTGCCGAACGAAAGCGACCGGCGAGCCGCGAATTGAGCCGCGACCACCCGGACTGACCCTTCCCAGATCCTCGTTGAACGTGCCCTTCAGTTTGGTCAAACCTGTCCGAAGGACGTCGCCGAATTGACTGCCGTCGGTTTTATACCGACGGTCTCTGGCAGCGATGCCTAGTCTCCTACAAACGGGCCTAGCCCAGGTCGTGGACTCCAAACGCGAATGCGCCAGGTGAGGATCCGGAGAAGACTTCCGGCGCGACGCCTGTTTGACGAGCGTACTCGTCGCGGACCCATTCCAGAGCGTCATCAACGCGGGGGCCGCTCGCCAAAACGGCAACCGTTCCACCGGAACCGCCGCCCGTTATCTTTGCGCCGTAAAGCCCTTGTTCGCGCCCGCGCTCCATTGCTAGTCGAACCAATAGGTCGGTTTCTTCAGACCCTAGTCGCACTCTGTCCGAATAGCTGCGGTGTGACTCCAGCATGAGATCGCCCGCCTCCCCGATAATTAGCGGATTCCAATCGGATTCCGTGACCAACTCCATGAACCGGCGGACTCGCGCATTCTCATAGACGGGATGCTCTGCCGCGGCGCGGGGAAAGTAGTTTGCCTCGGGGTCAACCCTCGTGACGGAATCGGGAAACTCGCCGAATTGCTCTTCGAACGCGCGGCCTGTGATCGCCGCTGGAATCTGGTCTCGATTGGAATTCCACTCCGAGCTTGCGAGGTCGCAAAGATACCCGCCAAGGTTTCGGCCAAGGAGGCTTTCCACGATGCGCAACCCCATGAATGCAGAGATGCGAGCGCGAGTATAGTTCGAGCCGCCCACGCTATGCTTAACGCCGGAATTCAAGCCTACAAATCGCCATTCCGCCGGAATCTCTATGTGTCCCAGCATCGTGTGAGGGCGGCAGTCGAGCGCCAGAAGCTTTCCCTCTTCGCCCAGCGCCGATGTGGCCTGGTCCATGATTCCACAAGGCGCGCCGGCAATCTCGTTCTCCACGCGCTGACACAGCCGAGCAAGTTGCATCGGCTCGACCCGAATCCCCAGCGCGCCCGTGAGAGCGAGCATGGAAGCGACCTCAATTGCAGCCGAAGACGAGACGCCTGCCCCAATCGGAACGTCGCTCTCGATATAGAACCGGAATCCGCCAAACACGCCACCCGGCAGAAGACCGTCATCATTGAGAATGGTCAGGCTGCCCAGAACGTATGCCGCCCAGACCGACTCCATGTGGAATTGGAAAGTGTCTTTTCCGTTTGAGAGTAGATTCTCGATCGGAACGGCGACCTCGGCGGAAAATCCGTGTGACTCCGCTTCCGCCGAACGTACAATTGCGAGGGAATCACCCGTTCGCTGCACCGCGCAATGTGCGGCGACTCCCAATGGAAGCTCCAACACGGTGGCGCCGGAGTAGTCCGCGATTCCGCCCATCACGTCCAGCCGCCCAGGCGCACGCGCCGCGAATATAGGGCCGTCACCAGGGAAGAACGAACCGCGAAGCGCCCGAACAGATTCCGTGAATCGCTGCCAGCGTTCTGTCATCGAGGGGTTCGAATTCATTGTGGGAGTTTTCCAGGGGCGCGTTAGCGGAGTATAGTGGAATCCGGCGAGGGCCGTCAATCTTCAACCTTGGAGACATTAGTGACCAACGAAGAAGCGTTATCCA
The DNA here is from genome assembly GCA_046715155.1 of Chthonomonadales bacterium. Classification (GTDB taxonomy): domain Bacteria; phylum Armatimonadota; class Chthonomonadetes; order Chthonomonadales; family CAJBBX01; genus JBKJZI01. The sequence continues at coordinate 21,560 of JBKJZI010000203.1, forward strand.
TGTTCCGTGAGGCCGGCGCACTCATGGGCGGCCACTTCCTGCTCTCCTCAGGCAAACACAGCGACGCCTACCTGGAGAAATTCCGGTTGGTAGAGCGCCCGGCGCTGCTGGAGCCGATGTGTGAAGAACTGGCACGCCGCTTCCGGGAGGATTCAGTAGAGATTGTGCTGGGACCGACTACCGCGGGAATCATCCTCGCATATTGCGTCGCTCGCTACCTGGGAACGGAGGCGCGCTATGCCGAGAAGGAGGACGGAATCCGCCAATTGCGCCGCGGCCAGACGCTGCTGCCCGGAACGCGCGTGCTGGTCGTGGACGACATCCTGACAACCGGCGGCGCCGTCCGCGAGTGCATCGAAGTGGTGCAGCGCCACGAAGCTATTCTCGTAGGTGTCGGCGTGCTCGGGGATCGCAGCGGAGGCTCGATTGAGCTCGGCACGCGACTGGAAAGCCTCCTCAACGTCACCGCCAACGCCTGGCCCCCGGAAAATTGCCCGCTGTGCGCGCAAGGAATACCCGTAACGAAGCCCGGCACAAGCACCCCTATCGACCCCAGGCCTTGACGTCATTCTGAGCAGCTAACCAGGCTCGGCCTGCTGGTTCGCGAGAGAAACTCCCGGCAGACCGTCATCCTGGTAAGGATCTGCTTTTCGCCGTTGGGCAGTCAAGTCCAGACTGGTGTAAAGTTCCTCGCTGGCCGTGCCGACTCTAGGCGGTCTCTTGTCCGCCACGCGGATTCGTAGACTGTTAGCATGGTTTCAGTTCCGTTCCCGAATTATGCAGCATTGTGACTGAAGCGTAGAGAAAGCGCTACATGACGAATCAAGACCTGACATTCAAGACGATAACTACGGGCCTGCGACCGGCGCGATGCACGGTCTTCGTGAAACGCGACGATCCAGACTGGATGGACACTTGCCTTCGCATTATCGAATGCACAACAGCCGAGTGGGGCGGTTGGTACAGCCTACTCGTCCCGACCGACGGCACGTCTATAGACCCACTGTTCATGGGTTTGATTGGCCGGTTCGACGCTGACTACTACCTGCAATATCACAAAACAGGTGCCGACCTAAAGATTGCCCAACCCGAACGCTTTGCGGAGTGGGTTGAGTCGGAAACACAGAAATTCCTTGCCCAAAACCCTAATGCCGAGGAGTCCTTCTGTCGCAAAGAGATTGAAGGAATCCTGCAAAGCCAAAACGTTGTCGCATTTGACATCAAAGCGAGTCTTGCCGAATCAATCTTCAGCAAATTCACTCCATTTCATCGGAAGGAAGACGACAGGATTCACTGGCTCTCTGCCCGCCTAGACCATATTCCTTTCAGAGCGTGTGCCGTTACGAACTTGTTGCCGTTTCTTCCGAGGCCTGTTCGGGTCATCGATATACAATTAGACGCTTCGCCCCATGTGCAATTGCTCGCCCATTCCATCTGCGGAAAACTATGGCCCGGATTGGTGACCTTCCATGGAGGCGACGTTTCAGTTCAAGCCGAGCATCACACCAGCGATGACGTGCGACCGCTCTTTGACGACCTTTGGGACATGGCTCCGAAGGTATGGCAGCACTATCCCATGAGTCTCTCGGTGGCAGGTTGCGACCTCTACCTGCCCGTCGAAATCAATTTTCGAATGCTTCCCCCGGTCGTGGTAACCGGGGATTCCCTTGAGGACTTCTGCCTCTATTTCGCGCTCCACAGAATGCGCGGCAACGCATACTGGCTACCCAAGACCCTAATCGACACATATAATGCTCGCTTGGGCAACGGAGGACAAGACCATACCTTGTATCGACCTGGAGAAGAACTCCTAGTGGCTCACCTGCTTCAACACCTCCGTTGGAAGAAGGAAAATGATCGCCCTATCCTGACGAGTCTTTCGATTGTTGATTCCGATCTGGAACCTATAGCAGAATTTATCGGAGACATTATGGGCAGGTATCAGGGAGATGAAGCCGACAGTAAGCCGGAAATCCAGCGCGACATAGCGGCGTTGCTCCCCGGCGTCAGAAGACTCTATGATCGTCACAATGTGGATCGGCGTTACCGGGACCAGTTTCATCGCGGGGAGAGCGTGAATTTCGTTGATACGCCGAAACCAAAGAATCTAACGTCCGTTCCGCCGGTCGATGTGTCTTGGATAACAGACCTGCGAATCGAGGGTTACCACGTTCCCCGCATAGCACCCCTCGCCCCGGAAACCTTGAGAATACGAAATTACGATACCGGCGAGGTGAGGATCACTAATGATGGCTTCGCCTACTTCTGCCCGAATATCTTTTATGTCAGTGGAGACATCGACTCCGTCTTGGTGCGGCCAACTTTGCATCTCCAGGCCGATCTTGAATTGTTTGCACAGGTTTTCAAGCGTGCTAACCTGCATGTTCGCCTGTCAGACAAAGGGTCTTACCATCTTGAGTGTATCGCCCGGTTCGGCTCTCTGGAAGCATTCGCCAACTTCTTGGCAGCCGATTTGAACCGCCGTTTGTTGGATCTGTACCTCTATCAGGGCAAGAGCGAATCGGGCAGGGGCGATAAGATTCGAGACAGACGCTATCTGGACTTCCTCTCGATCCGCAATATTGTCCAAACCGATTCAATCGTAGCGGCAGCCGCAGATGAGGCTGCCATTAAGACGAAGGAGGCATTGGCCGATGATGTGGACGTTGAGGAGCAGGAGAAGCAAGCCGAGGCAGCGAGTAGCAAAGCGGTGAACGACGCAACGGTGCGCCATATTGATGATCTCATTCGGAAGCGCGTTTTGCATCGCGGCTTTGTCTTTAAGTGCGAGGTATGCCGGAATCTCGACTGGTACACGGTCGACGAGGTTGGAAGCGAGTTTTGGTGCGCTCGATGTAGGACCGGCCAGGTCTACACCGTTGAGCACTGGATTATGCCGGAAGAACCGTCCTGGTGTTTCCAGTTGGACGAGATCATATATCAGGCATACCGAAATGACATCCACGTCCCCGCATTATGCCTCCGGGCGTTACAGACGCGTTCGAAGTCCGCCTTCCTGTACCTGCCTGAGAGCGAACTCCTGCGGACACCGACCGCAAAGAAGCAGGAGTTGGAAATTGACTTCTGCTGCTGCCTAGATGGACAAACGATGATTGGCGAGGCGAAGAAAGCCGACCGCCTCGAGAACACCGAAACGAAGGAGCGGTCAGCCCTGGAGAAGTATCGCGACCTGGCAAGAGCGGTCAACGCCCAGAACGTTGTATTGAGTACGTTTGAGGAATCGTGGTCCGCGAGAACGACTATATTGGCGAACGAAGTATTGGGACCGATGGCTGTGCTAATGACCCGCGCCGATCTTCTCCCATCATAAGGAACCCGGCTGTTTGAACTGCGACAAAGACTGCAACGTCAGCCCCCCATCGCTCAGTCCTCATGCGCGGAGGCTAGTACCTCGATTTCAACTGCCCCTGGGCAACGGACTACGACAGAAGAGGACTTTGCCGCGGGTTCAGTCGAGGTCCGTGGTGCGCATCGAGGCAATCTGCAACATTCTTTATGTGGACACTTGACAACTCCTCGTTCACACCTTATAATGAACGCACGTCTACTTATAGGAGGGTCAGCTCACCGTATTCCGAGGAGAAGCCATGTCGCCTCCTCGCCAACCGTCCGGTCTTGCCGACGCACCTACCGGAAGCAGCACATCCGTAACCCGTCGGAATCGGATTCCGGCCTCATCCCTATAGACATTCAAGAATAGCCACGGAAAACGCGTCCCGTGTCGATGAAGATCGACACTCGGCCGCAGGCCACCCAGCGAGGAATTCATTCCGTTCGTTGATGGCCGGCGGTTGGGGCGTGGGCAGTGCTCCGTGGCGGATGAGAGGGACCGGAGAAAAGAACCAGGGTCCAGCGCGACTGTCAACCGCGCGGCGCTGCCGAAAGCGAAGATCGGCCCGGGTCCGCAGTCCCGGTCTTGCTGCGGTTGCGGCCCGAGCGAGCAGAGGGCGGCGGCCGGAATGGCGCCAATACCACCGGACCAAATGGCAGGCGAGGCGACCTGTCTGGGCATAGACCCTGAGTCTATGTTCGTCGGACGTATAGGCGATGGCTACGGCGGAGGGCTAGGGGCCCTCCCGGGAGTTATTAACCAAGACTCGGTCGAAGCGGCAAAGCCCACGATGGCCTCGACAAAACCGGGCGCTCCCTAATGAAAGCCAGCCGCAAAAGGGGATAGGACAAGCATCCGAACCATCAGTCGTTACTGATCACTGATTACTGATCACTGATCACTAACTGGGGTCCCCTCGCGCGAGAGATTGCCGTTCCTTGACAACCTGGTCGTGCAGGCGAAGTCCCGGAATCCCATACGTGATCATTCGTGGTTTCCGAGATTTTTTCACTGCCCGCGGAAAATAAGTGTCCCGCCGGCCCCGGCCTTCAACGGCCGGGGCGCGTCAGCCTGCCCGGAATCCGGAATCTGCGGAAATCTGCGTCATCTGCGGTTGCATTGGAGACGTCTATAAAGACGCCTTCAAATACCGGAGGCTCTCAGTGGCGATGGTCTGGGGGTCGGGAGTGTAGTCGAAGACTTCCACGGATACATAACCGTCGTACCCGACTTCCTTCAATGTAGAGAGGACGGGGCGGAAATCCGTGTCGCCAAAGCCGGGTCCGCGGCGGTTGGAGTCATTAGCGTGCACGTGCGCGATCAGCGGCGCGAATTCTCGTATCAAGTCGGCCAGGGGTGTCCCTTCGGAGCAAGCGCTCTTCACGTCGAAGATGGTTTTCGCCGCCGGGTGGTTCAAATGCTGAATGAGCTCGCTGGCTTCGCGGAGCGTTAGGAGGAAGTTGGTGTCCGGCTCCGGCAGCGGCTCCAGGCAGAGGGTGATTCCGTTTTCCGCACAGCGGTCTAGGGCCGGACGAACACAGTCCAGGAATCTTCTCGCGGCCGTTTCTCGCGTCTCGCCTTCCGGAATCTGCCGCTGTGCCGGAGACCCGAAGACCATCACTTTCCCGCCCAGGTCGGCGCAAAAAGACACAAGAGCTAATAGGTAATCCGCGGTCGCCTGTCTCACCGCAGAATCCGCCGTTGTGACCGACATTCCTTTGGGCGATACTAGCAGCCAGTGAAGCCCTACGACCTCCAACCCGGCGCGCTCAGCTACGGAGCGAATTCGAGCCCTGGCCTCGGAATCCAGCGAACGAACATCCTCCGCAAGTGTAAATGGCGCGATCTCAATACCGCTGTAGCCTGCTCCCGCCACGTACCGGCAAGTCGGCTCCCACTCCCACCCCTGAAACGTTTCGTTGCAAATGGCGAATTTCATGCGGTTTAGATGGTCTGACTGGTCCGACTCGTCCGACGAGTCTGACCGAACGAATCCCGTCAGACTGCGGCCGGAATCCGGATTCCCAGGTCGATCTCGCCTTCGAATACTTCGGTGGCGGGGCCGGTCATGTATACGTGGTTATCTTGGGCCCATTCAATTAGAAGGTCGCCGCCCGGGAGGTGGGCAGTTACTCTCCGGCCGGCCAAGCCGTTTAGAGCGGAGGCCACGACCGAGGCGCACGCCCCCGTACCGCACGCAAGCGTCGCGCCGGCCCCGCGTTCCCACGTCCGCATCGTCAGCTCATCCGATGATTGGACCTTGACAAAATGTACGTTCGTCCGTGCCGGGAAGAGCGGGCAGCGCTCGATCTGTGGACCGACCTGTTCGAGTGGGACGCTTGAAACGTCATCCGTGAAGATCACGGCGTGCGGATTCCCCATCGAGACTGCGGTGATTGCGTACCGCTCTCCCTCGACGGAGATATCCTCGCCTATGACAGGTGAGGGCCCCTCGCCGGACATCGGAATCTGATGTCGATCGAGGACGGGAGCTCCCATATCCACTCGCACGGACCCCACGCGCCTTCCCTCAATGCGGAGGTCCAGCTTCATCTCCCCGGCCAGGGTCGCTACCGTGATCTGTTCGGAATCAATGAGGCCCCGGTCGTAGACATACTTTGCAAAGCAGCGGATTCCGTTGCCGCACATCTCGGCCTCCGAACCGTCTGGGTTGAACATACGCATTCGGAAATCCGACCTATCTGTCGGATCGGTCAGATCGGTCGGAAGCACGAGAATGAGGCCGTCGCCGCCGATGCCGAACTTGCGGTGGCACAGGCGGCGGCTGATCTCCGGGAGGCGGTCCTCCGGAAGCGGCTCGGCGTCGGCGTCGATCAGTATGAAGTCGTTCCCGATGCCGTGCATCTTGGTAAAGCGCGTGGATTCCATTTCCTGTCGATTACTCCGCGGCGACCGGCTCTAGTTCCGCCTCTAGTTCCGGCTCTGGTTCCGGCTCCGATTGAGGTGGAGTAGGCGCGGTCGGCGGCGCCGGTTGATGAGGGGCGTTCATGCGGTTGTTGTGGCCGTGTGCTTCCCGATGAGCTTCCATGTAGGGATTGGAGATCGGACGAGAGGGCACGATGGAGGTGATGGCGTGCTTATAAACGAGCTGCGTGGGCTTGCCGACGGAATCGAGCAAGACCGTAAAGGCGTCGAATCCCCGCACCAGACCGCGGAGCTGCACTCCGCCGATGAGGTAGATCGTGACGCTGATGTTCTCTTTGCGGACTTGATTCAGGAACACGTCCTGCAAGTTGAGCTGCGGCTTGTTCATCTCCCGTGACCTCCAAAAAGAATAGGTGCAAAAAAGTATCACGCCTGCGCGAGCAGATCAAGAATCGCCTCGGCGGACTGCTCCGGCGTCTTACCACCCACCTCTATCCAGGTCCAGGCCGGCTCCGACCGGAACCAGGTCATCTGGCGCTTGGCGAACCTGCGGGTGTTTTTCTTGATGGCCTGCACCGCATCCTCGTACGAAGTTTCTCCGAGGATGTAGGCGGCCATTTCTTTATATCCAAGGCTTCGCAAAGAGTTCATGGAGGGGGACAACCCCCCGGCAAGCAATTCGCGCACCTCCCTCTCTAACCCTGCGGCAAGCTGCTCCTCTACCCGAGCCTCAATCAACCGCTCCAACTCTCGCAGCTCCAGGTGCAAGAAGAACTTGCGGGCAGGGATTGGCCTCCGCCGTTCCCGATCTGCCGCCTGTTGAGCCGATATCGGCACGCCGGTCCTGAGCAGCACCTCCAGAGCGCGGACGACACGCTTGCGATCGTTCGGATGGATCTTCTCTGCGGCCGCCCGGTCCGATAGCGCAAGCCGAGCATGGAGCGCAGCCGTTCCTTGCTCCTCCGCCTCCCGGTTCAGTTCGCTGCGTATTCCCTCGTCAGCTGGAGTGGACGTGAGTCCATAATCTTCCAGCAGCACGCGAAGATAAAGCCCCGTCCCGCCGGCGATAATGACCGTCCTGCCGCGTCTCTGGATATCCTCGATCGCCGCCAGCGAAAGCGCCTTGAACTGCGCGACGCTGAAGTCATCGTTCGGCCCGACCACATCGATGAGGTGAAATCGAGCTACTCTCTGTTCCGCCGGTGTGGGCTTGGCCGTACCAATGTCCACCCCACGGTAAACGGCTGCGGAATCCGCGCTGATGATCTCGCCGCAAAGCCGCTTTGCCAGCGCGATTGCCGTTGCCGTCTTGCCCACCGCGGTGGGTCCGCCGATGGCAATGGTGAGCTTCCGCCCGCCCGATTTGGCCCTCATAAGACTGACGGTCAGTGTAGCATAAACCCCCTGGCCGGTCAAGATTATCACGAGCCTGTCCACGCTCGATTCTGCTCGATCCCTACCCGCACGGAACGGCGGTCGTGAACGGTCTCCAGGCTTGCGAGAGGAACAGAATGAGCACAATCGGCGTCTTTGTGATCGGATTAGGCAGCTTGACTGCCACCAGAACGCGGCGGAATCCGCGTCGGCGGGAACCGCGTCCTCGGGATTTCCTGAGGACGTATCTCATTAACGGCCGGATTCCGCGGCTTGGTAACGCGCAATAAAGGAGCAGTAACATGAAGATGTTCAAACTAGCAGCCGCCGGACTTGCCCTTGGTTTGATCGGAGCGCCGGCGCTCGCCCAGAATAACTATGACGACGACGCTTACTACACGACCTACGACACGCAGACCACGACCTACTACGTTCGGAGCTACCCGACCAGGCCTCGCAACGAAGTAGACCGGTTCTCCCGTGGGTTCAACCACGAGACGAACATGTGTTCTAAGCGCTTCAACCAGAACACGAACAACTTCAGCAAGTGGTTTAACGGCCGCCTGAAGATCCGCCAGCGTGACGACCGGTAGTTCGAAAGTCAAAAGACGAATAACGAAAGTACGAACGGGCCGGAGC
>JBKJZI010000204.1:0-8318 GCA_046715155.1 Chthonomonadales bacterium
CGAGCCTGCTCGTCGTAAAGCAACTCTTTCGCTGCCATAAGTTCCTCCCGTTAGATATTCAGAGTAAGTAATCGAGTTATCCAGTGATCAAGTAATCGAGTAACGACCCACTTGATGACTTGATTACTCGATCACTAGATCACTTCTCGACTATTGCGAGCACATCGTCCTGGCGGAGGATTACGAATTCCTCGCCGCCGATTTTTACTTCGGTACCGCCGTAGCGGGCGTAGTAGACAATGTCGCCCTTCTTGACTTCCATCTTCACGACTTTGCCGTTGTCCATCAACTTGCCTGGACCGGTGGAAAGGACCTTACCCTGCTGGGGCTTCTCCCTGGCCGCATCCGGCAAGTAGATTCCGCCCGCCGACTTCTCCTCCGCCTCCAGCGCCTTTACAATAATGCGATCGTTCAAGGGTTTGAGGGCCATTCGTCAACGCCTCCCTTTCTGAATGGTGATGGTCAGTTAGTCAATTGGTCAATTGGTCAGTTAGTCAATTGGTCAATTGGTCAATTGGTGAATTCGGTCCATTGACTAATTGACTAATTGCCTAATTGACTTGCTTGAGCTGGTGAGCCGGCGGGGCGAAACGGGGATTCCGTCGAGGTGCCTGCGGCCGGGCCGGCGCCCAATCGTTAGCACTCCGGTTGGTAGAGTGCTAATCCGAGACCAGTATACTCCAACGGATTCCGTGTTTTCAAGTGGTGAATTAAAAAGCTAACCACGGAGGGGACGGAGGATACGCGGAGGATGCGGAGAACGGCGGGACTCTTTGACAGGATTAACGGGATTTACGGGACTTAGGATTCTGGGAAACGGAAAACGGAAAACGGAAGGTGGTTTGGGGGGCGGATTCCGCAGATTGTCTGAACCATGATTTGGCGGATTTGATGATTAGCATGATTAGGGGCGGGGGGAGCTGAGGCGGATTCTGGGGATTGTTTGGTGGGAGGGTTTTTGACGTCATTCTGAGGGAGTCTTATCACCGAAGAATCCGGCTCGCACGCCTCTCAAGGACGAACGGAATGAATTCCTCGCTGGGTGGCCTTGCGGCCGAGTGTCCGTCGTCACGGACACGGGAGGGTTGGTGGAAGTTTGGGCGTGAGGGGCGGTGAAAGTGCCGCGGAATGTCACAATTGTAACATCTGGTGTGACACCTGTATCATCGGAGGTTTTGATGGCGGTTGTTTGGGCTGAGAAGCAGACGCTTACCAGCATTATTGATAATCGGGATGGGAATACGCTTCATGACGCCCTGGAGCTGATTACGGAGAATGGGCGGGAGCTTTGGATTGCGACGGCGTTTTTTTCGCTGGACGCGCTGAATATGCTGGGGGAGAATCTGCTGCGGGCGGAGCGAATCCGGCTGCTGTTTGGGGATGACGCGAGCGCCAAGCAGCGGAATGCGCTGATCAATGCGATGCAGCAGCGCTCCGACGCGGACCTGTTGAAGCATCGGGAGGCGGACCCTTTGCTGACGGGGCTGAAGATGGCGAAGCTGCTTATCGAGGAGGGGCGGCTGGAGGCGCGGGTTTATACGAAAGAGAAGTTCCATGCCAAGTTGTATATTTCGCACCGGGATGGGTATCCGCCCGCCTCCAGCATTGTGGGAAGCGGCAACTTCACACGGTCCGGACTGACGAAGAATATCGAGCTCAATGTCCGTCTGATCGAGGAGCAGACGGAGAAGCTGATTGCTTGGTATGAAGCGCGGTGGGAGGAAGCGAAGAACGATGACATAACGCTTACGCTCAATGAGCAGATAGAGCGGCAGATCAAGCTGTATGAACCCCATGCCATTTACCTGCGCTCCCTGCTCGCGTGGGGGGACTTTGTTCAGGGGCGCGACACCACCGGAGAGCTGCGGATGGGGCTCCTGCTCGACCCGCACCAGGACCATGGATTCCGGCAGGCGCTGAAAATTCTGGAGCGCGAGAACGGTGTGATGATCTGCGACGGCGTTGGCCTCGGCAAGAGCTACGTTGCCCTGACTCTGATGGAGCATTTCCTGCGGCTGGGGAAGCGCGTTCTACTGGTGGCGCCCAAGGCTATCCTGGACAATAGCTGGAAGGGGTACATATCTCAGTACCTGGACGAGTTCCGCGCTCCGTTCGGCAGTCTCCATTACGAAGCGATGACGTTCTTAGGGTTTCCCGCCGCGCCGGACGACAAGAATCCGGCGGAATCCGAATGGCGGGTACGGAAGCTGGCGGAGCAGGCGGAAGTGATCATCGTGGACGAGAGTCACAACTTTCGGACCACCGCCGCCAACCGGTACGCTAACCTCAACCGAATCGTAGCGCCAAACCTGCTCGGGCGCAAGCAGGTGGTCCTTCTTTCCGCCACGCCGATCAACACCGCTTACCAGGACCTGACCGCACAGTTTGCTCTGCTGACCCATAGCGACGGGAAGCTGGGCGGGCACCCCATAGAGACGCTCAAGAAGGTCGCAAACCGGTTGGACGCGGAACAGGCTGGCCGGCCGCAGCAAGCCTCTCTCTTCTCCATACAGGAGATTCCGAAACGCGGACCTCTGGACGACGCGCTGAAGTGTTGCATGATCCAGCGTAGCCGGGCGACCTGCAAGGAGCTGGCGCGCGCGGCGGGTTTGGAGGTGCGATTCCCGCAACGAGAGGCGCCGGAGGAGATCGAGTACTCGCTCTCTCCGCTGTACCGGGAGCTAGTGCGGAAGGCGCGGGAGAACTTCGAAGATTTGGCGCGTTACCTGAAAGCGTATCGCGCGGAAGTGAAGCGCGCCTCCGAGAAAGAGGAGACGATCAATTCCGGATTCGCCAAGTTGCCGAGCCGGGGATTGAAGTTCAGCGCGTACCTGCCGGACCGATACCGCCTGACGGAGCGGGAGAGCAACCGCGAGGCTCAGGTGGAGGCGTATCTGGCGGGGCTGGTCTTCGTGAACGTGATGAAGCAGCTAGAGAGCAGCATCGTGGCGTTTCAGGGGATTCTGCAGAGCCTCGGAGCGGGGCTATCCGCGCGACTGGAGCAGGTGTTCGGCCGGGAGGAGGTGGCGGCGGACCTGGAGGAACATCGGCCGTGGATCAACACCGAGCTCAAGTACGAAGAGGAAGAGGTGGAGGACGCGGATTCCGCGGAGGCCAGCGGCGAGGAGATGGACGACTGGATAGAGCGCGCCCTTCGAAGCAAGGCAGTGCGCAAGGCGCTGGCGGATTTCGGGCCGGATTCGCACGACGTGAAGCGGTGGCGCAGGGACATTCTGGGGGACCTGGAGCATCTGCGGGAGATCCACGAGTACGCGCTGATCGCGCGGCAACAGGGGCATGACGAGAAGCTGCAGCGGGTAGGCGATCAGCTTAAGGAACAACTTTCTCGCGGGCGGAAATGTTTGGTTTTTACGCAGAGTAAGAGGACGGCGCGGTTTTTGGAGTCGCAGTTGCCGGCGCTGCTTGCGGGCGAAGCGGGGGATTCTTTAGTGCGCGAGCCGCGTGCCGTTTATTCGGCTGGCGTTGCGGAAGAGGGGGCGCCGGATTCTTCGTCCCTCAGAATGACGTCAAGAACGGGGTCCCACGAAGATGGTAGGTCTGTGGGTGTGGCGAGGGTGGATTCAGACGTAGCTGGGGATACTCGGATGCGGATTCTGCACCGGTTTAGCCCCACCTATAATCCCAATCCCGATGATAGGCCGGGCCAAGCGAGACTGCCGGGGATGGAGGCTACCGTCAAGCCGCTGGATGTGCTTGTCTGTACGGACGTTCTGAGCGAGGGCGTTAATCTGCAGGAGGCCGGGTGCGTCCTAAACTTCGACATCCATTGGAATCCGGTCCGGCTGATTCAGCGCATCGGGCGAGTAGATAGACGGCTGAACGCGGGTTCGCCCGAACATTCCTTCTCCATCCTTAACGTTTTCCCGCCGCCGGAGATCGAGGCGATCATCAATTTGGTGGGGACGGTGGAGGGGCGACGGGCGATCATCAGCGAGACGCTGGGGATCGATGTCTCGTTCTTCCGCGCCAACGACGAGGCGGGGACGCTGCGGGAGTTTAACAAGCTGGTGGAGGGGGAGAGCAGCAGCCACGATAGAGCGTTGGCGGAATACGTGCGGGCGGCGCGGCTGTCGGAATCCGAAATTGCGAAGGCCATGGGGGTGCCGCCGGGCGGGTTCGGCGTGTGGAAGGGCGCGCCCTGCGACGGACTATTCGGCCTCTTCACCATCGAAGCGAAGGAATCCGCGACTCCGCTGGACCTGTCGAAATTCGCGCCGCTGCTGGGCCGACCGGTGCTGGCGCTGGAGCGGGAGGGCGAAACCGGGTTCGAAGCCTCGGAGATTCTGGAACTGCTGGGGCGCACCAAGCCGGGCGCAGCATCGGGGCTGCCCAGTGATAGTGCAACATTGGGGGACCGGTTGTCGGAGCTGAGGCGGAAGGCGCGGGAGAGTCTTCGAGACCTGCGACTGACGCAAGGGATGGAACTGCGGCTGGTTTGTTGGTTGGAACTGCGGAAGTGATTGACAAGGGTCTCCTGGAGGGCGCGTCGGATTCCTCGGGCCTTGTGCGGCTTCTGAACTGGGGCTTGGGCTGGCCGGCCGATGAGGACTACGCATTTGAATCGGAACGCCGCTGGAATAAAGGGTGGCATACCGGTCAGGGTCTATACGCTCGTTCCGATAGGCGAAGAAGACGAGCGGCTTGTGGTCCTTGCGGAATTCCAAGATCGCTACGCCAGACGTGACCTGCGCGAGCTGCTTGCATCCCTTCGCCGGGAAGTACGAACCTCTAATCGGTTTCCCGACCGGACCGGCCTCAAAGACACCCTCTTCATCGTGGCCACACCAGGCTATGACGATGTGCGATTCGTGCTGTTCGAGGAGCAGGAGCGCCGGATTCCTCGGATTCGCTCGTTCGGGTGGGAACGTGAGAACATCGGGCGAACCGTACTTACCCACAATCTCGAGCGTTTACAGTGGCCGCCCCGCAAGGAGTGGGATTCCGCATGGGACATCGAAGCGCTCACCGATAAGTTCTTCGACCATTACCGCGACGTGTTCCGGGCTGTCGAGGATTCCGTCACCGAAGTCGCGGGCGACAAGCGGCTTTTTGTTCAGCGGCTTTTCAACAGGTTGCTGTTCATACAATTCCTCTCTCGCAAAGGCTGGCTCGAGTTTGGAGGCAGCAAGGAGTATCTGAGCGAGCTCTTCCGAGCTGCCGTTAGTCGCGGCGAGAACTTCTACAAGGATCGGCTTTACTGGGCGTTTTTTCACGGATTGGGCACGTTGGAAGACAGCAAGCCTGCTCACTCCCTGAAAGAACTCGAGGAGCGAAGAGGACGTGTCCCGTTCCTCAACGGGGGGCTGTTCGAGATGGTGGATTCCGATGACGTTCAGGGCGCGGTGGCGATTCCGAACGAATCGTTCCGAAGGATTATCGAAGAGCTTTTTGGGCGGTGGAACTTCACCATCACGGAATCGACCCCGCTCGATATCGATGTGGCGGTCGATCCGGAGATGCTGGGCAAGGTCTTTGAGGAGCTGGTCACGGGGCGACATGAGACCGGAAGCTATTACACGCCTCGCCCAGTAGTTGCCTTCATGTGCCGGGAGGCGCTGAAGGGCTACCTCGGCGGATTCGAGAAGCTGGTTGACGAGCATGATACTTCGGGAATCGGAGTGGATGACGCCAAGGCGTTAATCAAGAAGCTGGAATCGATCAGAGTGTGCGACCCGGCTTGCGGGAGCGGCGCTTACCTTCTGGGAATGCTCCAGGAAATTCACGCGCTTCAGTATCTGTTGGATACGACCGCCCATCAGCGCACCGCCCGCGACGACTATATGCGCAAGGTGACGATTATCGAGAACTGCCTGTACGGAGTCGATATCGACCCCTTCGCGGTCAACATTGCGTGGCTCCGGCTTTGGCTTGCGCTGGTAATCGACAACCCTCGGAATCCGTTGAAACACCCCGATGACGACGTATCCCTGCCGAATCTGGACGTGAAGATCGGAGTCGGCGATTCCCTCCTGGCGCCTGATCCGCACTCACTTCTCGTTGAGGGGCAGCTTACTCTGGTAAAGCCCCTGATCGAAGAATATCGCCGGGAGAAGGGTGAATACATGCGCGCGCATTCAAAGCGGGACAAAGACCGTTTGCGCGCCGCCATGGTGAAAACACGAGGAGAGATTCGCGGATTCGTTAACGGAGTGACGCCAGTCGGCTCATTCGATTGGGCCGTAGACTTCGTCGAGGTCTTCGTGGATGAATCCGGCAATGTATCCGGATTCGATTCTGTTTTGGCGAATCCACCCTATGTCCGTGCAGATGCGCAATTCAAGCATCTTCTCCCAGACAAAGCAGCTCAGAAAGTGGCGATTGCCGCATGGAACGCAACTCGCGCAGAACTTGTTAAATCCAAGATTTACGAAACGCTATGGCAAAAGTGGGACCTCTTTATCCCTTTCTTAGAGCGGGCACATCAGTTGCTGGATGAAGGCGGCGACTTAATTTTTATCATTTCTGATGCGTATAACGGCAACAAGTATGCCCAAAAGTCGCATGCGTACTTCATTGCTAGAAGCTCGGTTGATCGAATTGACTTTTGCTCTGAGATCCCATTATTTAAGGCCGGCGTATTCAACACGATTGTCCACTTCTCTCGCCGAACCCCAGCGGAAAGTCACGAACCGATACGGGTGCGGCGGTGGGGTAATAAACCTGACGAATTTGAGACGAACTGTGATCTCTTAGTGCCAGTTACTCAGGCTGAAGCGCGGGAGAGGTTATTTCGACCATTATCCGAAAGGAATGAAACCTCTTACGGCGAGTCAATTCCGTTAGCTCACCTCTGCTATATCTCGGTCGGTGCTGTCCTTCACGCGAACGAAAAAACGGCGCACGAGGCTTTCAAGCTAGAAGACGTGATTTCGCAGCAACCAGATGCCAAACACCCCAAGCGCTTATTCCTCGGGAGGAATATGGGGTCATGGACCATTACCGAAAGCGTCTGGCTTGAATATGGTACTGACCGAGCACCATCCTTGTTTCGGCGTCCGACTTTTCCAGAGCTATACGAGGTTCCTCAGAAACTTGTATCGATGCGAATTGTGGCGGATTCCCCGCGTGTTATTCGCGACGATCAGCAATGTTGGCATAACCACACAGCATTCAGCTTTGTACCTTGGCACTATCTTAAGGGGGTGCGGAACAAATCCATTTCAAAAACTGCCAAGTACAAATCACAAAAGGGAAAGCGCTCAATAGCCCTTTGGCGTGAGGAACTTGAAAGGGTGTCCGCAACTGTCGACATTGCTTACCTCCACGGAATCCTAAACAGTCGCTTTGCACGCGACTGGATGTCACGAGAGCGAAGATCCAAGTTGGATGTTTACTCGGAGGACTGGAAACAGTTTCCGGTCAAGGTTCTCGCGCCAAATGACCAAAGAGCGATCACTCAAATCGTCAATCGAATCGTTGCGGCAAAGAAACAGGACCCCAACGCGGACGTTTCAGAACTGGAAACTAATCTGAACGAAAGAGTGGACTTCCTATATTACTACCGCACGGGCAATGAAACTTACGATGAGTGGATAGCGAGGCGTGAGGCGGAGAGGGGGACGGCGGTTGAGGGAATCCGTATTTTGATGGAGCGTGTTGAAGATCAAACTCTGGAGTTCAAGGAATCGGTGATCTGGGATGTGAGGCAGGACAAGTACAGCGCGGTGATGCGGGATGAGGTCTTGAAGGAGATATGCGCATTCCTAAATGCGGATGGGGGCACCGTACTATGCGGGGTTCACGATAAGGAGGGCCTGAAGGGACTCCGAAAGGACCTTAAGTTCAAAGGCGGCAAGGACGAGCTTGGGCGCGTCATTACCAGCGCTCTGGGCGATCTCTTGCGCCCGCATCCGGTCGAGTTGGTTAAGATGGAGTTCGTGGATATCGACAGCGAGACGGTGTTACGGATAGACGTGACGCCTGACCCAGCAAACCGCTACGAGAGTCCTTCAGTGAAGCCAGCAGACCAAGGGAAGAATATCCCCCGAACACACGTCCGGATTCACGGAACGGCCGAGGCGCTCGAGGGGCAGGCCCTAATCAACTGGTGGGATCGGAGGAGGAAAGCCTGACACTGGCCGGTTGGGGAACTCGACGGAGGAGCTGAGCGGGCGGGAGCTGGAGGACTGGCTTATTTCGCGCAGGTCGCAGGCGCAGGAGACGACTTGACGACTGCCGGTACGCGTCCCGACAAGCTTCAGACTGTTGCTATTCCGTGCGGATGGGCTGGCGCTGAAGGGTCTTTGCGAAGCGCAGGAAGTCGGGGGGCGGAGAATTATCAATTATCAATTATCAAT
>JBKJZI010000205.1:0-9779 GCA_046715155.1 Chthonomonadales bacterium
GCAAAGGCGCAAAGACGCAAAGAAGAGCGCAGATTGAGGAGATTAGAATCCGCTTCATCAGTCGGTACTCCTTGCGAATTCTTTACTTTGCGGCTTGGCGGCTTTGCGTGAGTCCGCCTTCTCCGGAATCAGTGTGACCACGGTGCGTTTTCGCGTGTCGAAGTAGCGGTTGGCGACGCGTTTGACGTCGGCGGCGGTCACCTTATCGTGACGCGGGACGTAGTTGCGAAGCTCGGTCCATTTGCCCCAGTTCGCCTCGTAATCGCACAGCATCCCGGCGCGGCCCATGTTCGTTTTGAAGCCGTTGAGGTAACCGGCGCGGATTCCGTTTTTCGCCTTTTCGACCTCACGGTTCTCGACGCCGTTCTTCTTGATTCCATCGATCACCGTATAGATGGCCTGCTCGCACTCTTCCGCGGTCTTCCCGGGCCGGGCCTGGGCGTAGAAGGTAAAGAGTCCGGGGTCGTTGCGGGAATCGTTGCTTGCGCTCACGCTGGCGGCGATCTGCTTTTCGTACACCAGGTCGCGGTAGAAGCGGGAGCTCTCGCCTCTCGACAGAATCGAAGCCAGGATGTTAAGCGCCGGCTCGTCTGCCTGCGTGAATGCGATGCCTTTGTAGCCGATCATCACCGCCGGCAGCTCCGCCACCCGATAGAGCTGGATCCTTTTCTCACCGCGCTGCGGAGGCTCGGCGTTGGGCACCGGTCTCGGCGCAGGTTGGCGCGGAATGTTGCCGAAGTATTCTCGGACTTTCGCAAACAGCTCGCTCGACTTGAAATCGCCGACAACTGCCATAACTGCATTGTTCGGCGCGTAGTAGATGCGGAAGTAGTCCCTCGCATCCTCCAGACGGATGGCATTCAGATCCACCATGAACCCGACGGTGAGCCAGCGGTACGGGTGCGCGACGAAGGCGTTGTTCCAGAGTGTCTCGTACATGGCGGCTTCGACGGATTCGTCCGTATTGACCCGCCGCTCCTCCTTGACAATCGAGCGCTCCTGCTCCAGATTCTGAGTATCCAGCTTGAGCGAGCGCATTCGGTCCGCCTCCAGGCGCAGGACGGTATCCAGAGTGCCGGACGAGAACTCCTCATGGTAGGCCGTGATGTCCGTGGTGGTGTACGCGTTCGAGTACCCGCCACCGGCCTCGATGAGCATGTCGAACTGTTTCGGCTTGAACTTAGCAGATCCGTTGAACATCATGTGCTCGAACATATGCGAGAGGCCGGTGATTCCGGGCCGCTCGTTCCGGGAACCCACTTTGAACGTGATCTGCAGCGCGATGGATGGGAAAGTATGGTCCTCCAGCGCCAGCACCGTAAGCCCGTTCGGCAGCACGGTCTTTTTCACATCCAGGTTCTGTGCTTCCGCCGGAACGGTCCAGGCGAGCGATGCAAGTAATAAGGCAATTCTCAAGTTTCGCAATGAACCGAGCCTTTCACAGCCCAATCAAACAGACGGCCGAATCCGTCCAAGAGACAATAAGCAGCCACATTCGTTATCGTCACAATTATGACATTACGAGATTCCGGGTTTTTGTGATAGCGCAAATTACCCGCATATGATCCCGTATGGCTCCAGGAGTACGCTCAGTGAGCGCTTGATTCCGGGGTGGAATCCGGTTGGGTGGAGCGGACGATTTTGGATCGGAGGGGGTCGTTGAGCGAGATGATGAAGTTGGGGGACGGAATTGGCTCGGATTCTGGGGAGCCGAAGATGGCGGTGCCGATGGCGAAATACTCGATCACGTGGGAGTCCCAGCCGTAGGTACGCTCCTCGATAGTCACGCCTACGATTCCGTCGGAATCCACGCCGAGCGCCTCTTCCTGCATGCGGTCCAGGGCCAGCTCTCGGGCGTCGTAGAGTGACTGGGTGAAGTTCGTCATCTCGGCGTTGCGGAAGACCTGCTTAAACCACTGTCCGATTCCGCGGTGGGCAACGTGATAGACGCAGGTACCCATCACGAGCGCCATTGGGCGGTGGCCGGAACGCAGCAGCGTCCAGAAGTCCTGGCAGCTCAGGTCCGACGTAAAGGGCCGGCCGCCCACTGACTTCCACTCCCCGGGAATCTCTGCCTTCACCGCGGTGCCGACAGCCATGAACTCGGCCATCGCCGCGCCCCACGCATGCCGGATCACTTCCAGCCGCACGCCGACGATTCCGTCCGCGCCAAGAAGGTCAGCCTCCTCTTCCATGCGGGTCATCGCCAGCTCGCGGGCGGTGTACATGGCTTGAGTGAGGACATCCATCTCGACGTTCTGGGTCCACCCCGCCCGCTGGTAGCCGATCTGGTACATGGAGGTGCCCATTACTAGACCGAGGGGGCGGAATCCGGCCTGGTGGAGGAGGACGTACTCGTTGACCGTCAGGTCGCTGGTGAAGAATCCGCGCTCTTTGGCGGCGCCGCGCTGCAGCCGCTGGGCGGCGTGCTCCGGCAGACCTTCCTGGGATCCATGCACGAACGCCGAACGGCGGTAGCTCACGTCACTCCCCTACGAACCGCTGCAGCGCGTTTCGCGCCTGCTGGTTGGATTGGGCGTGTTCTTCGAGGTCCGCGGTCAGGGCGTCGAGCCATTGATCGACCGGCAGCGTTTCGGTTCGCAGCTTGGTTCCGCGGACGATCTTGCTGCGCGTGGAAACCATGATTCCGGCCGCGAGGGATTCCATCGTATAATTATGCTCGCCGAGGTGGACATCCAGCACGCGGATTCGCTTCTCGCCAAACAGTCCCCCCTGCCGCTCTATCCGCACCTGCCCCGGCAGCGCCGATTCCAGCATCGCGGCCATGGTCTCCAAGAACCCGCGCTGATCTGCCGCATACATCTGCGTCAGATTGGCGGCTACCCCAGCACGGACGCCGGCCTGATGTTCCAGATCATCCATTCTGGTTATGATTGTAACTCAGGAGGGAATCACCCAGCGACACGGGACTCAATGAGATTACTGCCGCCGCTTACGTGCCGCCTGTCTGAATAGGTTTTCCAGTGACAACTGAAACCCGGGGAGCACTTCACCGCCATCAACGGTGCCAGACGCGCCTACTTCCTCGAAACGATCTGGAGCTGAATAAACCTTCATGGATTTCGTTTTAGGATTCAGGACCCACACCGCCCTGACCCCGGATGTGAAGTAGTCCCGGAGCTTTCGGTCCATCTCTTGCTTGGTGTTACTTCGGCTTAGGACTTCAACGGCAAGATCGGGCGCTTGGACCAGTACCGGCTCTTCCGGAATTTCGCCCCCCGACAGACTGTCCCAGGCCACAAACGAAACGTCCGGCACACGAATTTGGCCTGGACTGAGGCGTACCATTCCGTCCGCTCCGGCTACCGCTCCGATCTCATTGGTTGCGAGGAAGTCATCGATCATACGGGCGATTTTGAACGCAAGATTCGACTCATAGTAGCTCACGGTCTTTTCCACCAGGATTCCATCGATTAACTCCACGAGGCCGGTATTGCTTTCGTTTATATCGATTGCATGCTGCTCATTGGCCGTGCCCGGCTCCGGACTTACGCGAATGCGCTCGGGTGGAATGTGACCAAGGCAGTCTAGTACGTCAGCCAAAGTCTGCATGCTCGAAGGTGGCGCTGCGATTGCCATAAATATCTCCGCAATGTGGAATCAGGCTAGTGCTTCTTTGATCACTTTACGACCGTTCACAGTGGCGCGCTCGTCGCGGCCGGCGTGGCGGTAAGTGAGGCGGAGGTGGTTCAGGCCCATGAGGTGGAGGATGGTGGCGTGGATGTCGTTGACGTGGTAGGGAAGGTCCACGGCTCGAAGGCCGAGCTCATCGGTCGTACCGATGGCCTGGCCGGGTTTGACGCCGCCGCCGGCCATCCAGATACTGAAGCCCCAGGGGTTGTGGTCCCGGCCTTTGGTGGCTTCGCTCATGGGAGTGCGGCCAAACTCGCCTCCCCAGATTACCAGCGTGGAATCGAGAAGGCCCCGCGCCTTCAGGTCCGTGAGCAGTCCGGCGACGGGCTTGTCTGAGATTCCGCACATCTTCGTATGGTTGCCTTCGATGTCCGTATGCGCATCCCACTGGCTGCCGGTGCCGCAATAGAGCTCCACAAACCGGACTCCGCGTTCGACCAGTCTTCGGGCAAGCAGGCAGTTGGTACCGAACCTCCGAGTACGCTCTTCGTCCATTCCGTAGAGCCGCTTTGTCGCTTCCGTTTCCTTTGAGAAATCCACGGCTTCAGGGGCGGAGGACTGCATGCGGAAGGCCAGCTCATAGGCGTCGATGCGGGCTTCCAGCTCGGAATCGTCGGCTCTCTCTCGATTGTATCGGCGGTTAAGCTCCGTCAGGTAATCGAGTTTGGCGCGCTGCTGCTCGACGGACACGCCCTCCGGCGGCGCGAGATCCAGAAGCGGCGGGCCTTCTGCGCGGAACGGCGTTCCCTGGTTGGATGCCGGTAAGAACCCGCTGCTCCAGTTCTTGGTTCCGCCGACGGGCTCCTTATCGTCCAGGAGAACGGCGAACGCCGGCAGATTGCGGTTGGTTGAGCCCAGTCCATACTGGACCCAAGCCCCCATGCTCGGCCGGCCGGCCAGGATCGAGCCGGTGTTCATCTGGCACACCGAGCCGACGTGATTCAGCCCGTCCGCCCAACAAGAACGAATCACCGCCAGGTCATCCGCGTGCTTTGCGATTTCGGGATACCAGTCTGAGACCCACAGCCCACTCTGGCCATGCTGCTTGAACGTGCGCTTGGAGGGCAGGAGCGCATTGCCCGCGGTGCCCATCGCGGTGATCGGCCGCCCGTAAGACGGCGGTAGTGGCTGCCCGGCGAACTTCTCTAGCGCGGGTTTGGGATCGAAAAGGTCGATGTGGCTCGGCCCGCCCTCCATAAAAAGCCAGATGACGGACGTGGCCCGAGGGGTGAAATGCGGGTCACGCGCATTTTGGATTTTGGACTTTGGATTTTGGATTGACGCTGTCGCATCTTCGGCAAGAAGGGCAGAGAGTGCGACGGCGCCAAAGCCTGCGCCGGCTTTGTATAGGAACTCGCGGCGCGTTACGGAGCGGGGAATATGGGGCCGCCATTCGCGGAATCGGAGGTCTTCAGGCATCGTCACTCCACAAAAAGAAACTCGTTGGAATTGAGTATGGCGTGGCACAGGTCCACGAGCGCAGCGGACGAGTACTGATCCACTGCGCTCGGGGCCGGAATCGGCAAGGTGAGCGGGTCTTCCTCCTCATCTGGCGCCTGCTGCTTTAAAATACTAGCTTGCCGGCGCAGGAAGGCGAGGCCGGCCGCGGATTCTGCGGCCGATGGCGGGCGCGCAAATGCCAATCGGTAGGCACGATCGATCTGAGCGGCGGGATCGGCGCCCGTTTCCCGGAATATTCGGCCCGCCATGGCGCGTGAAGCTCGTAGCATGACCGCGTTGTTGAGCAGCATAAGCGATTGAGTAGCGGTGGTGGTGCTGTCTCTGCGAGCGCAGGGTTCGTGCGTGTCGGGCATGTCGAACGCTTCGAAGAACGGGTAACGCAGATTCCGCTTCACGAAGACGTACACGCTTCGCCGATTCCGCTCCGCCGGATCGCCAGTCTCCTTCCAGTAGCCGCGCGTCGTCAATCCCTCCGGCAGCTCCGGCATCACGCTCGGCCCGCCCATTTTGGTATTCAACTCGCCGCTCAACGACAACACGGAATCCCGGATTGTCTCGCCGTTCAGCCGCTGCCGCCGGAATCGCCAGTGAAGCCGGTTAAACGGATCGGCCTTTGCCGCCATTGCGTTAAATGTCCCGGCCTGTTTATAGGTTTCGGAAGTCACAATCAGCCGATGCAAGTGCTTAAGCGACCATGGAAGTGGATTCCGGGAAGACGTCGCCGGTCGTCCGTCGTCCGCCGTCGGATTCATCAACTCGCTCGCCAGCCAGTCCAGAAGCTCCGGATGTGACGGTTTTTCGCCTTGCTTGCCAAAATCGCTGGGTGTTGGAACGAGGCCCTGTCCGAAATGATAGTGCCAGAGCCGATTCGCGAGCACACGGGCGGTCATCGGATTCCGTGGGCTGGTGAGCCAGGTGGCTAAGGCGGAGCGACGGCCGGATGAGTGTTGAGTGTTGAGTGTCGAGTGTTGAGAGTTGGAGGCGAGCGTGAAGCCGGAACGCGGAATGCGGAATGCGGAATCTACGCCGCCTGCGATTAGTGGGAAGCCCGGTTGGACTTCTTGGAGGGGCTTGTCGTAGATTCCGGCCGAGAGTACGTGGGTCTTCGGGGCGTCAGGGCCGAGGTCCGTTACGCCGAGGCCGGTTGGGAGCGGTCCGGGGTACGACGAGTTGAAGTCGTCCAGCTTCTTTTGGAGCTCCTGCCAACGCGCCTTCTGCTCCCCTTTGAGACCGTTCTCGATATCCTGTTTCAATGGTCGGAAGTAGGGCTGGGCCTTGTGGTACATGAACCACTGCATCGCGCTGCGTTTTTGTGCTGGCATAGTGATAGCAGCCTGCACTTCGGCCGGGAACTTGTGGAAGTCTTCGTTATAGGCCTTCTTGTAAGCCGGCTCCTCCAGCGCGGAGATTTCCGCGCGGATTCCGGCGGTCTTCTCCTCCCATTCCTTCAGCCTGGCATCGTACTGAACCCGCATGTCGCCGATTAGCAGCGGAATATCGTCGCGCGGACGGATGCCCGCGAAGAAAGCCTGAAGCCGGTAATAGTCCTTCTGCGGAATCGGATCGTACTTGTGGTCATGGCAGCGCGCGCAGGCGAAGGTCAGGCCCAGAACCGTCGAGCCGACGGTATCGGTCACGTCATTCAGGATCTCCTGCCGGCGTTGAAGGAGATTCCGCGCATTGCTCTCGTCCGCCCAGTGGCGCAAGAATCCCGTGGCGACCAGGGCATCGGGATCCTCGGGGTACAGCTCGTCACCTGCGATCTGCTCGCGGATAAACTGATCGTATGGTTTGTCGTCGTTGAGCGACTTGATGACGTAATCGCGGTATCGCCAGGCGTTCGAGCGCATTTCGTCCGCCTTGAATCCTTCGCTCTCCGCGTATCGGGCCAGGTCCAGCCAGTGCCTCGCCCACCGCTCCCCATAATGCGGCGACGCAAGCAGGCGGTCCACCAGGTTCTCATAAGACCGATCCGACCGATCCGACAGAAACGCTTCCACCTCTTCCGGCGTGGGCGGCAGTCCGATGAGATCGAAAAAGGCGCGACGAATGAGCGTTCGCCGATCTGCCGGCGGAGATAATCTGAGGCCTTTTTCGGCGAGCTTAGCCTGGATAAAGGAGTCAATCGGGTTTTGGATTTTGGATTTTGGATTTTGGATTTTCGGGACGACGGGTCGTGTGACCGAGCGGAACGGCCACGGGCGCCCGTCGGTTGCGCGCGATTCCGCCTTCATCGGCGCGCCGGCGTCTATCCATCGCTTCAAGATCGCAATGTCCCCTGGCGAAAGCGGGCCGGCGGGGGGCATGTGGATCTCTTTATCCTTGCCGGAGACGTAATGATAGAGTCGGCTGCGAGACGAGTCGCGGGGAATCAGGGCAGAGCCTCGCTCGCCGCCTTTCAAAATGCTGGCCCGAGTACGTAGGTCCAACCCGGAAGTCTTCAGCGCGCCATGACACGACGAGCAATTCCTCGCCAGGATTCCGGCGGCCGCGCTTGCAATGCCGTCATCCGGCTTAATAGAGGTTCCTGGGGACGCGGCGCGCATAACCAACATTAGCGATAATCCGCCCAAACCGGCCGCAACTTTCCTTGTCATTGGCTCACCCACTGGTCTCCGCCCATTCGTTCCCACAATAGACGGACGGAATCTGGAATCGACTTATCTGGTCCTAAGGTATCATTTCCAGCCATCACTGTCAACGCCAACCGCCGAAAAATGCATTCCGCGGATCGAGCTCTACGGGTATCCTGATTACCGAAAATCAATCACAAAGGGTAAGGAATGAAGCGGATCTATAACTTTAGCGCAGGTCCGGCGATCCTGCCTCTTCCGGTATTGGAAGAGGCGAGCAGAGGGATTTTGGAGGTAGCGGATTCCGGGATGTCTATCCTGGAGGTTAGCCACCGCGGGAAGGACTACGAGGGGATTCATTTCGATGCCAAGGAGCGTCTCTTACGCGTCCTAGGCCTCGATCCCGGTCAATATACAGCCCTCTTCCTGGGCGGCGGAGCCAGCCTGCAGTTCGCCATGCTGCCGATGAACTTCTTAAGCGCGGGCCAGACGGCCGATTACGTCCATACCGGCGAGTGGTCCAAAAAGGCCATGGCCGAAGCGAAACGCTTTGGACTGGTGAACGTGGCTGCCTCCAGCGAAGACGGCCGCTTCTCTTACATCCCTAAGTCCCAACGCCCAACGCCAAACGCCCGATACTTTCACATCACCACCAATAACACGATTGAAGGCACGGAGTTTCCCCGGCTTCCCGATACCGGTGAGGTCCCGCTGGTTGGAGATATTTCCTCCGACATCCTGGCCCGCGCGCTGGATTATTCGAAGTTCACGCTCCTATATGCAGGCGCGCAGAAGAATGCCGGTCCGGCCGGTGTGACGCTCGTGGTGGCCCGGAAGGACTTTCTTGAGCAGGCGAGCGATGACGTTCCCGTGATCCTCTCTTACAAGACCCACGCGAAGAACGATTCCCTCTACAACACCCCGCCGGCTTTCGCGATTTACGTGGTCGACCTGGTGTTGAAGTGGATCGAGGCCCAGGGCGGGCTGCGCGCCGTGGAAGAGCGGAATCG
This sequence comes from Chthonomonadales bacterium, assembly GCA_046715155.1. Lineage (GTDB taxonomy): Bacteria > Armatimonadota > Chthonomonadetes > Chthonomonadales > CAJBBX01 > JBKJZI01. The sequence goes on from JBKJZI010000205.1 coordinate 8,699, forward strand.
GGAGAAGGCGGCCGTAGTCTACGGCGCGCTGGACGCCTATCCGGATGTCTACGAGCCGGCCGTCACCGTGAAAGAAGACCGCTCCTTGATGAATATCACGTTCCGCCTGCGGAATCCAGACCGCGAAGGGGAGTTCCTGACCGGTGCGCAGGAACTAGGGATGGACGGCCTCAAAGGCCACCGCTCCGTCGGCGGATTCCGCGCCTCTATCTACAACGCCTTCCCGAAAGAGGGCTGCTGTGCCCTGGCAGAGTACCTGGAGGCGTTCGCCAGACAGTAATGATGGAGTAACGGAGTGTTGGAGTTGGGGCAGACCACGCCATCACTCCATTACTCCGTTACTCCGCACTGCCGATTGGGAGATCAACCGGACGAACGCCTGGATTCCGTTGATGACTTCCTGATTATCGGTCAGCCGGCTTACGGTCGCCTCGAACTCCCGCCCGATCGCGCTGACTCGCTGACGCAGCTCTTTTGTCTCCAACTCTCGGATTTGCGATTCACGCTGCGCCTCTTCCCGGAGCTGGCCAATCTGCTCCGTAACTGCCTTTGTAGACTGCTCCGACCATTCAACCTTCTGCTTGAGCGAGACGACGTCTTCACGCGGATAGCGTGCTTCTTCACCGATGGCGCTCAGTTTGGTGTACAGGTACCAGTAACCGGCCACGGCCGGCCGAAAAATGGTCGACACGAGGTAGAAAACCGCGAAGTAATAGCCGACCATTCCGCCGGTGAAGTAACTGATCGCGGTCACTAGCGCGGCGGAAAAGAGGTGGGCGCCGACCGCCAGCCAGGCGAGCTTCGGCTTGAGAGCGCTGATGTACTCCTCGCGTCCGGGCGGAATCCGTACGTCTCGCTCCTTAGAACGCTGAATCTCGAAGGATACCTGCGCGGCCTGAAAGTAAAGGTCCCACGGCACTTTGAGAATCACCAGCAGCCAGAGAAGGCACAGCCCCCCCATCACCCAATCCAGCACATTCCCGGCCAGAATCGCTTCTCTCACGATGTCGCCGAGTCCCAGCGCCCAGGCTGCGACTCCCAGAACGGCCAACCAGAACAGTGTCCATACCAATCCCATGAG
>JBKJZI010000206.1:0-4930 GCA_046715155.1 Chthonomonadales bacterium
GTTCAAACCCCCGGAATCCGCCCTTCCTGTCTTCGTGGTTCAAAAACCATCCCCGTCATGGAATAACCCCCGCGTTACCGGTTCTTGCAACATGGAGGATGCGCTCATGACTACGAATATCTCCCTCCCGGATTATTACCGGATCGAATCCGTCGTCTCACGGAGTAAGCGGAGCACGCTGCTCAAGGCGATGGACCTGCGCGACGATCGGCTCGTCGCCATCAAGGCGCTCAATCCCATTCATTGGCTCGACGACTCGGAGACCGATGAGCGCGGCCATTGGATGGACATCAACCAGCGGAACATCGCCGGAATCAGAACGAATTCCCTCGCTGAGATTCATGAGGTCAACTACCACGCGCCGTTGTTTTACGTAGCCCGTGAGTGGGTCGAGGGGGCTTCCCTTCGGCATCTCCTGGCGGCGGGGCATCGGTTCTCGCAGTGGGAATCCGCCCTCATCGCCGAGCAGGCCGCCGCGGCCATCGATACCCTCATTGGCGCCGGCCTACAGCATGGGGCGCTCACCGCCGACAATATCATCATGACCGCGGATGGTTCCATTCGGGTCACCGATGCGGGGTTCGCGCGTTCTGCGGTAGAATTCAAAGTAGCCGGTTTCTCCGTCGGCCTAAAGCCGAGGCAAAAACCCGTCAACGATCTTTCAAACCTCGCGGGGATCGTCTATCGAGGCCTTACCGGTCTCGACCCGCAGGTGTTCGGTATTCCGGCCCAGACGCCGATGGAGCTTCCGGAGCGCACAGTGCACTTGCTGCGCCGCGCTTATTGGAAGGGCTTGGACGCGTTCGGTACCGCCACGGAATTCTCCCAGGCGATACGGCCGGATTCGAAAACCAACCTCCTCCAGGTAGCTTGGAAGCCCGGCGCGGCGATCGCGCTCCTGGCGGTCATGGCGACCTCAGGCGACAAGTCCTTCGCTCAACAGAAGAAGACGGTCACCCGAAACGCCAATCGCCCGATCGTCGTGGAACAGGTGCTCACGAACCCGCTGAAAGTAGCGGATTCCGAGTACCGATATGTTCAGCAGGCAGTCCTCTGGCAGGGGACGGCCGCGCTGGTCAACGAGCAGGTCGCGGAGAAAATTGGGCTCTCCGAAGACCAGCGGAATCAAATCCTGAGCTGCTTACAGGATCAGCGCACCCTGGTACGTGCTCTGGTTGAAGTGGCGGCGGACGGAACGGGCGGTGACCCGGAGGATACGATGAAGGCCCTTCGCCATACGACGGAGGCCAGAATCCTCATGGTCCTGAACGAGAGGCAGCGTGCCACATGGGACGCGGTTACTCGTGATACCCTTCCGTCCTCATGATCAGTTGGGAATTATCAATTATCAATTATCAATTATCATTGAGCCAATGTTATTGATAACTGATAACTGATAATTGATAACTCTCCTGATAATTAAACCTGGAGGACGTAGTGACTGAATCAACGATCTTGACCGCCGACTTTCCGACCCAGGTCCGCGGTTACGCAAAAGAATCGGTAGACCGTTTCGTTCAGGGGCTGGGCTCTCGACTGGAGTCTCTCGAGGCCGAGCTGCAGAAGCAAACCGAGCGGGCAGACCGCATCGCGGAGGAGCTCAAGAAGACCACCACTGAGCTCAGCACATTCCACGATAAAGAGCGCGCCCTGGCGGGAGCCCTGGTAGCCGCTCAAGAATACAAGACGGCCGGTCAGGGCGAAGTGGAAAAGCTGCGCGCCCAGGCCCACACGGAGGCGAACGAGTTTATGGACTCCGCCCGAGTGGATGCCGATAGACTCAAGACGCAGGCCGAACAGGAAGCCGAACAGCTTCTGGTGGACGCCCGCAAATCGGCCGAAGACATCACCGCGAGTGCGAACGCCCAGTGCGAGGACCAGGAGCGAAGGCTCGAAGCCCTGCGCACCGAATATCAGCAGACGATCACATTCATCCGACGGCATCTGGAGTCTCAGATTGCCGCCCTGGACGCCACGGGAGGTCACTCCCTGATTACGACCCCCGAACTGTCCGAGGTGGTAGAAGCCGCATAACAACCGTTCCACCCTACCCTGGAACCTTTCGAAGACCGCCGGATGGAGATATTTCCGGCGGTCTTTCGTTCGCGTATCGGGTGTACTGTATAATCTGACTGTGGCTAGATTGTCACCGACGCTAGAAAGACCGATGTGATGTGGACGATCGGCGATAATCAGCAGTCGACTTGCCAGGGTGTGACTCGGCGCGGATTCCTCCAGGTCGGGTGTCTTGGCGCAATGGGTCTGAGCTTCCCTCAACTACTTCAGGCGCAAGAGGCCGGTAAGAAGACAGGGAAGAGACAGCGATCGGTAATCCTCGTCTGGCTCTGGGGCGGGCCCAGCCACATCGACACGTTCGACATGAAGCCGGACGCGCCGTCGGAGTACCGGGGGCCCTATCGCCCGATAAGCACAAATGTCACCGGAATCCAGGTCTGCGAATACCTTCCGCTGCTCGCCAAGCAAGCGGATAAGTACGCTCTTCTCCGCTCCATTCACCACGACAACAACGACCACGGAATCGCCGGCTGTATCGCGCTGACGGGGAAGCAAGCGGCCGGTGGGCGGGTAATGCCGAGCATGGGTTCGGTCGCCGCGAGGATGATCGGCTACAAGCCGCCGTTCTCCAGCTTTGTCGCGATCGGCCACGGCATGCAGCAGGGACATCGTCCGATTCAGGGCCAGGGCGGCGGAATCATCGGCTCTTCCTACGACCCCTTCCGAATCATCTACGATGATCAGAGCGGCGTCCAAATCCACGATCTCAAACCCCCGGAGGAGATAACGTCCGCGCGATTGGACCGCCGCCGGTTGTTCCTCAAAACGATTGAGCGGGCGCAAAAACAACTCTCCGTCTCGAAGGAAGTCCGCGCCCAGAGCGCCGTTTACGACCAGGCCTTCAACCTGATCACGAACTCCGGAGCGAAGGCGGCCTTTGAGCTGGAACGAGAGCCGGACAAGATTCGCGCTCGTTACGGCAAATACCGATTTGGTCAATCCTGCCTCCTCGCCCGACGACTGGTGGAATCCGGAGTGCCCTTCGTCCAGGTCAACTGGTCCACGCATGTAGAGGCAGAAGAGGACTACGGGGATGGCGGCTGGGACATGCACTACCGTCATTTCGAGGTCACTGCCGACCGGCATATGTGGATGCTCGATCAGTCTCTATCCGCGCTCCTGGACGACCTGCACCAGCGCGGCATGCTGGAGGATACGCTGGTCCTCGCTATCGGCGAGTTCGGACGCACGCCCAAAATCAACGACAAAGCCGGTCGCGACCATTGGAACCAGTGCTACAGCGCCCTCATCGCAGGCGGCGGAATCCGCGGCGGCCAGGTCGTCGGCGCATCGGACGCCCGCGCCGAGTTCCCCGCCGTGCGCCCTATCACGCCTTCCGACATCTGCATGACCGTCTACGACCGCCTCGGAATCGAGCGTACGAAACTCTTGGAGCTGGAAATCGCGCCGGATGGCGCCGTGATTGATGAACTTGTCTGAGCGGCCCAGTTCTTGACGTCATTCTGAGGAACCGAAGAATCCGGCACAGCGATGGCGAAAACCTGCTATGTCTACATCATGGCGAATCCCCGGTCAAGGATTCTCTACACGGGCGTGACTGGTGACCTGGTTGCCAGGGTCAAGTGCCACAAGGATAAGACGTTAGCCGGGTTTACGCAGAAATACAACATCACCAGCCTGGCGTACTTTGAGGAATTCGATGGACCGAAGGCCGCAATCGCCCGGGAGAAACAGATCAAGGGGTGGCTTAGGAGCAAGAAAGTCGAGTTGATTGAAACGATGAATCCGCGTTGGGAGGATTTGAGCTTGGATTGGTATAGGGATTCGCGCGAAAAAGAGTCGCCGGATTCTTCGGTTCCTCAGAATGACGTCAAAGACGCGGTCTTAGGTACAGGATGAGAGTTGGTCCTATTCGGAGGGTTACGAGCGATAAGACCTTCCTCATGAAGAAGAATCCGTGTTGGTCGCCGAATGGGTCGGAGATCGCGATGTCGCGGCAGACGGGAGGATTTGGCGGCCAGTTCAGCATTTGGGCGGTGAAGGCGGATGGATCCGGGTTGCGCCAGATCACGGAATCCACGCCGGAGAAAGCGCCGCGGTTTGAGCCGGACTGGTCTTCGCAGAATCGGATCGCTTACGTCCACTACACCTACACCGGCACGGACGGATTCCTCCATCTGCATACTGTCGGCGCCGACGGGAAGGATAATAAGCGCATCATTGCTGCCGATAGCGCGAAGGTCCAGTTCAATATGCATCCGTGCTGGTCGCCGGATGGGAAGACCCTGGCGTTCATCGGCACGCGCGAAAACGGGAATCCGGAAGTATGGCTGTGCGACGAGAGTGGCGGCAATTTGCGCAGAATCACCAGCGACCCGGGAATGGATGAATGGCCGAGCTGGTCGCCGGACGGCAAGCAGATCGCTTTTCACTCCAACCGCGACGGCAGTTGGGGAATATACGTGATGGACGCGGATGGTAAGAACGTGCGCAGATTGTCCGCCTCGAACTCCTCCGACACCTATCCACGGTGGTGCCCAAACGGAACGCATATCGCGTTTCAGACCCGCCGGGACGGTAATGACGAGATATATGTAATGGAAGTGGATGGCAAGAATCCGCAGAACGTAACCAGGCACGACGCATGGGATCGCTTTCCCACGTGGCGGCCGGACGGCAAGGCGCTGGCCTGGTTTTCGTTCCGAGAAGGCCTTCCCGAACTTTACGTCGGGGAGATCGCGTGGTGAGTCTCTGCACCGAAGAGCACGCAGATCGAATCCGAGTCACCGGCTATTCGGAAGTCGGTCAGATTCTTCCGGAATCCGCCGTCTCTGAGATGCTTTTCGCCTTCGACCGTCTGCTGGAGGAGCGCGCGGCGAGCGGTCCTACTAAC
>JBKJZI010000207.1:0-12383 GCA_046715155.1 Chthonomonadales bacterium
ACTACCGGCAGCGTGTCGAGCGCTGCATACCGAAGCATCGAAAGGGCCCGTGAGACGCTGTCTTCCGGTGCCAGGGTCGGAATTTGCCGCAGGACGGGGCCGATTCCAGTAGTTTCGTTGAGCGTTATCATTTGTCTAGTATGAAATTGTGAGAGTGCGGCCGTAAGGAAGAGTTTTTTCTACCCCCAACTTCCATACCTCCACACTTCCATACTGTTCCTCCACCGCGGTTGCCACCGCAACGGTACCTATGCTATACTCGTACGTCTGCCGCGCGGAAGAAAGCGCGGCTTTCTTTTCTGCACTATCTGGAGGCGTATGTCATGAGACAATGCTCTGTCTGCGGTAAGAAACCGCAGTTCGGCCAGAATATCCGCCACGTCCACTCCGGCTCCTGGGCCCGGCGCGCGCCGCGCACCAAGCGGCGTTTCTTGCCAAACCTGCAGACCGCCCGGATAGCGAATGGCGGCGCTACCCGCAAGATTCTGGTCTGCGCAAAGTGCTTGAAGGCGGGTAAGGTGGCGCGGGCGGTCTAATTCACTCCCGCGCTTTCCGTTCCCGCCTCCACGCCTACTGGCTTACCCCGCAAGAGAAACTGAATTATACTCACATTCCCCCTCTCCCGCAACCGAAACGACGCCCTTGTAACAGTTCAGGGATAGTGAGAGCGAAGAGCGGATGCTTCGCAACGGCGGCTCAGCATGACGGTTTGGCACGATCGTCAGGGGATATGGGACGCGATTCCGTATTGAGCCTTTCATCCTGAGACAGTTTAATCGTCGAAGGATGGGATTTTGCACTCTCATCATTCCTGAACAGTTACACGCCCTTGCCTTTCTTCGTGTGACCCGGTCGCCGTAGTTCGTTCAGGGAATTTTCGTCATTGGTTACTGCCCGAGTAATGTCATCCTCTCACCCACACATAAGGCTCGCCGTCATTTCTTCACGGGTTCGGGGTACGCGCCGCGGCCGAAGGCTGCGCTGGTGGGCATCAATGTAAAGTCCCCTTGCTCAGGATTCCGGAATAGGGGGTCCACACCATAGAAGAAGGCGCCTTCCTCCGGGGTTGGAAGGGTGGGGCGGCTCCGGTCTGGACGGTCTTCGCAGTACCAAAAGTTCTGTCGGAATCGGAGTTTTTTGGGCTCGGTTCCCGATCCGATATTCACGCCGCCTTCCGACCAGGTAGAGCGGAAGACCACGATGTTTTCTCGGAACGAGCAGTTTCGCGAAGGAAGGAAACCCGGCTCGCGCGTCTCTTGCAGTAGTCGGATTACCCAGCGACCGGGGCGGTAGACGGTGCAGCGGCGGACCGTGGCGCCATCTACGCCGACAAAAGCCAGGGGAGCCCCTCCGCCAACGAAGACACAGTACATTACGATTATGCCCTTGGCTTCGTACCTCGCATTTGGCGGCATCGATTTAACTGGCGGGCGGAAGTACTCCATCCCAGTGCTCCCCCCAAGGTTGATCCCGCGCGAGCGGCACTCCTCGAACCGGCACTTGCTAATCACGATGCTCGCACTGCCGCCCTTTGTCTGAATTCCGTTGCCGCCACGCCGGAACGTGCAGCGCTCAATCTTCCCATTGTGGCAGCCGACCATGTCAATCGCCGACCCGCCGTCGCTCCATCCAGCCACCTCGCAGGCCTCGATCTGAAAGTCGTCCACGCCTGAAAGCTTGATTCCGTCCTGGTTACCGCCGGAGCCGCTGTCCAGAATCCGTAGATTCCGTAGGGTTACGTGGTGCGACGGAGTGTCGTAGGCGCCGCCGTCATCGATGTTCAGGCTGTTGCCCTTAGCGCCGCGAAAGGTCAGGCCGCGCAACTCCAGGTGGCTCACCTCCGAGAAGTGCATCGCGCCCGTGAATTCCGGCGGATTCCGAGAGTCTGCGGCTGCGATGATGATGGGTTTACCCGGTTTTCCATGCACGGTTTCGAAGTAAAAAGAGCCGGTATAGCCGCCTCCTGAAATGCGAATGGTGTCGCCGGCTTTCGCTTCACGGACGGCTTGCCTGAATTCGTTGGCGGTCTTTACCAGTACGTCGTTGGGCGCGGTGGAAGTGGTGCAGCCAGCTAAAACGACTAGAACAGTTATGTGGGATAGCATTGATTCCTCACTAGCTTTGGATTCCGCTATACAGCGGTGCAGCCGGATTCGACGTCGGGAACCGCCAGGAAATCAACGGGAAAACGGATCCTTCGGTGATAAGACTCGCTCAGGATGACGGTGTCGCTACGTTACCTTATCTAACCACGGCTTGCCGCGCTCTTTAATGCCGCGAAAGTATCACGGACCATTGATTTTGGCGATTCGTTTCGTGGACAACTTTAAGCGGCAGATTCGGGTGCATGGAGAAGGCGTAGGCCGTTTAGGGTAACGAGGAGGGAGACGCCGACGTCGCCGAGGACGGCGAGCCACAGGGGGAGGCCGATGGTGAGCGCTGCGGCGATCAGGAATCCCTTGGTTACCAGGGAGGCGAGCACGTTCTGCAGGATGATCGACCGGGTGCGGCGGCTAAGCCGGACAAGGAAGGGAATCTTCCCCAGATCCTCGCCCAGAATAGCGATGTCGGCAGTCTCCAGGGCGGTATCGCTGGCGGCGGCGCCCATGGCTATCCCGACGTTGGACGAGGCAAGGGCCGGCGCGTCGTTGATTCCGTCGCCTACCATGGCTACGGAGCCCGCTTCCTCCCGCAATTCCCGAACGCGTTCACTCTTATCGTCCGGAAGGAGATCCGCCTCGAAACCGTCGAGTCCCGCGGCCTCGGCGACGTGTTCAGCGACCTCCGGCCGGTCACCGGTCAGCATCTCTTGACGGCTGATGCCAAGGTTTCGGAGCGCGCGGACTGTCTGAGCTGCATCGGGCCGAACAGCATCCGCGAGCATGAATGCGGCGAGAATGCGCCTTTCGGACGCAAGGAGGATGGGAGTACGCCCACCCGCCGATTTCAGCAGGTCTCGGACCGCATTCATTTCTGTGCCGTTCTCGCGCAAGAAGGTTTCATTCCCCACCAGGTACCGCTGCCCCCAGATGGATCCCTGAACTCCGCGTCCGGGAACGGCCTCGACGGAATCCACTGCAGGAAGCTCAAGCCCTTTTGCCGCGCGCAGGAATGCCCCCGCGAGCGGGTGCTCGGAGCGGGACTCGATGGCGGCGGCGATGGCCAGGAGTTCGTCAGTGGGTTGGGAGTCTAGCGGGATCACTTTTTCGATCTCGAAGCGGCCGGTCGTGAGCGTGCCGGTTTTGTCGTAGAGGATCGCGCGCACGCGGCCGATCTCCTCCAGGTAAGCTCCGCCTTTTATCAGCGCGCCTTTGCGGGACGCGAGGCCAAGCGCGGTAACGATGGCCACCGGCGTGGAGATGACCAGAGCACATGGGCAGGAGATGATCAGCAGCGAAAGCGCTCGCAGGAACCAATCGATCCACACGGGACCGACGGCCGCTTCTGTGAACAGCGCGACATAGAGCGGCGGAATCGTGCCGACAAGCAGTGCCAACAGGACCACGGCCGGTGTGTAGACGGCGGCGAAGCGGTCGATAAACTGTTGGGCCGGCGCGCGCTGGGCCTGGGCCTCCTCGACCTTGTGGATGATGCGGGCGAGCGTGGTGTCGCGGTAGCGGTGGGTGGCGGTTAGCTCGATCGCGCTCTGACCGTTGAGTGTTCCCGCGAACACGGAATCACCGGGACCTTTATCGACCGGCATGCTTTCGCCGGTGATAGGCGCCTCGTTGAGAGCGGTGTGGCCGGCCGTGATGCCGCCATCGATGGGAATCCGCTCTCCCGGTTTCACGAGGACGGTATCGCCGATCCCAACCAGCTCCACCGCGCTGTCCGATTCGATTCCGCCGCGTCGAATCCGGGCACTCTTAGGAGAGAGGTCCATCAGGGCGCGAATGGAGCGCCTCGTGCGCTCGACCGTGTAAGCCTGCAACAGTCCGCCGATGTTGTAAAGGACGACGACAGTCGCGCCCTCGAACCACTCGCCGATTCCGGCCGCTCCAATGACTGCGAGGGTCATCAGCACGTTCATATCTACGACGCGCGTCCTCAACGCCGCCAGCGCCGCTTTGGCCGTAGTCCAACCTCCGATCACGATTGCCGCGGCGAACAGGGCGTTAACTCCGGTCACCAGCGCGCCGGCAGACAGTAAAGACGCGACAGCCGTTACGATCAGCTTGCGGTGCTCAATCCAGATGGAAGGGGACGGCGTTGGTATCGACGCCGAGCCCGGGCCTGGGAGTGGACAGGCGCGCGCGCCGTGCTGCTCGACAATTCGTGAGATATCTTCGACGCGGACCTTGCCGCGCTCGAACTCTGCGTGCATCTGGCCGGCGGCGAAGTTCGCGCCCGCCCAGAGCACTCCGGGGAGTTGGTTCACCGCTTTCTCAATGGTCGCCGCGCAATCCGGGCAGTCGAGGTCGCGCAATACGAGCGTCCGATGCTCAATTCGGGAGGCGATACCCGCGCCGGCTCGTTTCGCTTCGGATTCGATGCGTGAGAGCGTGACGGAATCGGGGTCGAAGCTGACCGTGATGATGTCATGGCCCGTGTCTATCTCCGCAGACTCGACGCCTTTGATGCCCCTAAGCTCGGTCGTGAGGCGGTCGAGGCAGCGGGCGCAATCCGGACCCGACGGCAGGATCATGGGGAGGCTGAGGGTCTGCGTATTCGTCACCTCCGGTCCTCCCGAACGTGCTCCAGCCCCTGCGCGAACAGCTTTACGATGTGTTCATCATCGAGGGAGTAGTAGACCAGCCGACCCGCGCGCCGATGCTTGACCAGCCGCAGATTCCGAAGCGTGCGAAGGTGATGGGAGGTGGATGACTGGGAGAGGCTTAGAGCCGCCGAAAGGTCGCAGACGCAAAGCTCCTCGTGAGACAGCGCCTCTACGATACGAAGACGCGTGGTATCGGAAAGGGTGGCGAATGTTTCCGCAAGGCGTTCGGCGGTGTCTTCGTCGGTCAGCTTTTGCATTACGCGCCGGACCCGCTCGGGATCAACCGCGGTAACTTCACAAACGTCGAGATCATGCGCAACCGTCATCGATGTCTCCACATATGAGCAACTGTTCATATGTTGTTTCCATTATAACGTCCCAAACTCTGCATTGCAACACATCCGTGGGAATCCGCGTCCTAGTGAATAGAGACCAAATTATGGAGCCGCATGCCCGCATGCACAAAGAAATCGAACCGCCGAGAACGGCAGTGTGGAGGAGTGGAGGAGTGGAGGAGTGGAAGAGTGGAAGCCGTTTCTTCCACTCTTCCACTCTTCCCTTGCTGGTTTTTCTCGGCGTCCTTGGCGTCTTGGCGGTTCAAGGTGTTGCTGCCCAGTTGGAGACTCCGCCGGATGGGGCGGTGCTGTTTCGCGATGAGGTCGTGGCGGCGGAGCGGAAGCTGCGGTGGAAGGGGCCGGAGCTTAGCGATGAGACGCTGTTTGCCGCCGCCTTTAGCGGGCTTTCGTGGGACCCGGCGTCGAGCGGGGCGCCGCTCTTTCTGCGATCTAAGAGCGGAATCGCATACGAAAGCGCCCAGATTCGCCTGCGAGGATTTCAGGAAGCGCGCGCCGGTGGACGGCATAAGATCGCTGCGCCGTTTGCGTTCTCCCTGGTGCTGGACCATGACTCTCTGGACGCGGCCGCGTGGAAAATGGCGTTCGACTACGCGGACCACTTCGGAGTTGACTTCGATGCCGCGCTGGTCGGCATATTGCAGGCGCCTCAAAAGCTTCCCCTCCTACCGGACTACTTGTACACCGCAATGGATACTCTGGTCCATCGTTCTTCACCGAGGCTGCTTCCGCTGTTCCTGACGCTCGCGGACGCCAATGACGCATACCTTCGAAGCAGGGCTGTTGCCGGAGTAGGGATCGCCGCGTTTCGAACGCGCGAGAGGACTGAGTCCACGTATCCCGGGCTGCCGATTCCGCTCAAGGAATCCAGCATCAGCGCCGCGCAGCGCCGGATGATAGGCGAGGTCTTGCAGCGCGCAAGCGAAGACTCGAGCTATCGCGTCCGCGCGGCCGCGGCGCTTGCGCTGGGTCTCACCGGCGACGATTCCGATCTTCCGCTACTGCAGAGACTGGCGAAGGACCGGGCGTTTATTTCCCTCTCGACGGACCAGAAGGATCCGCGGAGAATCCACTTTCCCGTACGCGCGCAGGCGGCGGCATCCCTTGCGCGCTTTGGCAAGACTATAGATTCCGGGGGAGGAGCGCTAAGTGGAAAGGATCTGGCCAAAGCAATCCGAGCCGGCCGCGATGTGACGCGCGATGAGACCGGAATCCGCCGCGAGCTGATCGGCCGGGTGCGATTCCACGACGGTCTCTGGTAGTTTCTTTGATCGCGGCGGCTCGACGCCGCTTTGTCTAACAATACCGAATACCTCCCGATAGACAAAGCGGCGTCGAGCCCCCGGAATCCATACTACTTCCGACCGCGACTGAATCTACGGAGCTGGTCCTTTAGATATTGGCTTTTGGGGTCGATCTTTGCGGCGCGGGTCTCTACTTCGATGGCCTTTTTCGAATTCCCCATTCGGAAGTGGACTTCGGCCAGGGTGTCGAGGATGTCGACGCTTTTTGGGGCGAGGTCGACGGCGCGTTGAGCTGCCTTGAGGGCGTCCTTCAGGAAGATACTGTTGCTGGCGCACGCCCAGGCGAGGCCGTTTAGCATCCCGGGGTCTTTCTCGTTGCGCTGCAGTGCGGACGTGAGGATGTCTCGAACGCGAACTCGTTCTAGTTTGGCGAGGTCTTTGCGGCCGGCGGAGTCATACTGGCGCGCGTAGAGAAGGTGGACCTCTGCGCCCTTGAACCCCTGGCGGATATTCCAGATTCGGCGCAGCTCCTTGATAGGCGATGCGTGGTCTTCGACGCGGAGGTCGACGTACCGCTCTTCGAATTCCGGATTCGTCTTGCTTGGCCGGACTACGAGGAGGGAGGCAGACTGCTGACCGCGCTTGTCGCCGCCCGCCGCCTGTCCGGCCTCGAGCGCCGCGATCAGCCGCTCAGCGAGCTCGCCCTTCGTCTCTCGGTAAGCGCGAGCCATTTCTGAGACCACCTTCGGCCCCGCCAGGATGTTGCCCTGGCAGGCGAATCCGTCTCCGACTTCTCCGCCCGCCCAGTGGAGAGTGCTCTTGCCCGTATGGCTCACGGCGCGGCCCTTCGCATCTACGATGGCGAGCTGGCGGCTCTGCCACTGCCGGTCGCCCTTCGCCAGTGACTGAATCACCTGAAGGGCGGGCCGTCCCTTCTTGAGCATCTCCAGCGCGCGCGGCCCGAACGACGGATTCACCGTTGCCTGCGTAGCCACGGCCCCGACTCCGGCCCGCGCCCACGGCACGTCCGTACCGACGCTGAAATACTTAGACTGAACCGCCACCCCCAGCTCCTTCGTAACGGGGTCAAATGCCACGATCGAAAATGTCCCCCGCCTTGAATCCGCGGCGGCCGCGAGGGAATGTCCAGCTAGGCACACTAGCCCCAGCGATATTCTCAGAGTCCCCATAGCTCTCTTATCAAGCGATACCCAACGGTTCTGGCGCGGGTGAGCGACCATCACAGGATTTCCTTCTCGTAGAAACGGCTGAGCGGGTCTTCCTTGTACTCCCCGAATGGTGGAATCAGTTGAAATCCTATTCGCTCGTATAGGCGAATCGCGGCGTGCTGATGAATGCCCGTTTCCAGGCGCAATATGCCGATTCCGTGGCGCCGGGCATGGTCCGCGAGGTGATTCACCATCAACTCACCGAAACCGAGACCGCGAAACTGCGGGCGCAGGTACATCCGCTTGATCTCTCCGTATTCGGCGCCGAACAGTTGGATGCCGCCGCAGCCGGCCGGTACGCCGTCATGACGTATCAGAAAGAATGCGACCGAATCCGCGATCAGTTTATCCACACTGTAGCCATGTCGACTTTCACGCGGATAGAGTGGCTCCAAGTGTGCCTCCAGTTCCGCAATCAACGCCCCGGCCACGGCAGAATCGGGGCGTTCTAGCGTTATGCAGGCCTGCATATGGCGCTCACATTAACTTCCCGCTTAAAAATGCGGAGATGATTCCGCCCCAACGACTGCGCTCTTCCGCGCCGCCACGGAATCCGTTGAGACACCGCAGGAACGCGGGTGTGGCGGCGTCCACCTGGAGCGACCTGCTAGGCGTGAGCGAGCCAGTATTCTGGATAGTACTTTGGCGAAATGCAGTTTCGATCGTCCTGGGGCGGATCAACAATCCTTTCGGCCAACGGCGCAATGTACCGTTCCACTGTTAGCGCATTGTTGAAGTCTGCTTCCGTGACCTCGTATGGATTACCGGAAGCGCCGGCAATATAGAGCGATAGGAGCCCTCTTTCCACCAAGGCGAGTACGCGTACGCCTCCGATTGCCTTAAATCGAGGCTGCTCCCAGTTTGGTAAGCAACTGATCTCGTACCAAAGATGCTGTGCTTCCTCCCACGTGTAGCCCTTCCCTACAACAGGCCTTGCTGCAGCTGGAGGAATCTTCCTCAACGAGAATCCGAGCGTCTCAGCAATCTGCAACAATTGCTCTTCGCCCGAAAACCCTAGGGCTACTCGGAAATCGTCTCCGTCGTTGTTAATACCTCCGTATGCGCGACAGAAGCGAAAGTAGCTGAGACCAGCAGCCCACCGCCGAAGCTCACTTTCAGGGTGCTCCCGGAACAAATACCAGGGCTGTAGTTTATTTGCGCGATTCCGTCGTGTGCTCAAAAGAGGGTGCGATACCTTCATACGACCGGAAAGAGAATCCGCAGCTCCTCCGGAGTGGGTTGGCGGCCATATTCGCTGATTTGGAACGCTTCCACAAAGCTTGCGCCGGGAGGGACTTTATCGGGGTAGCGTTCTTTGCGGGAGTCGGCGCGGCGGGCGTGCTTTTCGGCGATGCGGGCGCGGCGGGCGGCGGAATCGGTCGGAAAGTCGGTCTCGCCCAGGTTGAAGGGCAGCCATTCGAAGAACTGCGATTCGTGCGCCATCAGCATGTCGATCTTTGTTTCGAGGACGGAATCGATCGGGACGACGACGTCCGCTCGGAAGAGGCCGCCTTCGGTGAAGGTGTCGTTCCAGTAGGCGAAGACCGGCATACGGTCCAGGTGGCGGGTGTTCGAGCACATGGGCGGCACGGTCAGCATATAGGTTGCGTCCAGCACGAGGTGGGCGGTATAGCGGTGGTCGCGGTGATAGTCGTTCGGCCGGTTCAGCAGTACGAGGTCGGGTCCGTGGCCCGGCGGTCCAAAGGACCGAATGACCCGCACCATCTCTTCCGTTGCATCCGGCGTGACGTAGACCTCACCATCCGAAATGCCCATCGTGGCGTATTCCGCGCCGATAACTTCGGCGGCCCTTCGCGCCTCCATTTCCCGACGCCTCGCCAGCAGTCCCGAATTTCCCACATACTCCGGCGCGAAGTGGCCCTTGTTTCCGTTTGTGACCGAAATGAATTTAACGGAATCGCCGCGCTTGCGGAACAGCGCCGCGGTCCCACCCACGCTGTACTCGTTGTCATCCGGGTGAGCGCCAATGCAAAGCACGAACAGACTCAAGATTCCCTCCGCCTCTTCCAATACTGTTAGAGCCGTGAACCCCACGCGCCGGCCGAGCGTATCACGAGGTACGGATTCCGTCGCGTTGGTCTATGCTCCTGCCGAAAGAAGGCAATCAATAGTAGTATTCGCCAATCACTCGTCTTCCCTTGGCGACCTTGGCGTCTTGGCGGTTCGATAAAAATGCGCCGAAAACTTGGACGGAATGAATTAGCGCGGATGGCTCATTTCTTGAGGGCCGGTCCTACTCAGAAGACGGGCCGCGCCCGCCGCAAAGCGCGCCGCCAGGAAGACAAGTTGGAAGAAAAGGAAGTCCAGAGAAAGGCCGGCGAGGAGGACTCAAAGTAAAGGCCGATCGGCCCACACCGCCTCGGTCACGGCGACCGAGGCGGTAACAGTGGGGCGATAGTCCCGGGATAACCCTACCGCGACGGGCCGGACTGATAGCCGATTTTGCGTGGGGTTCGGATTACGCTCGCGTGTATCTGTTTTGATAGAACTGCTGCCAGTTGACGGAATCGTCCTCGCCGTAGGAGGTCAGCGTCCGATGGTTCTCGTCGATCAGCTCGATGACATCGCGGTAGTTGGCGGTTTCTCCGTCCTTTACCATGCTTAGGCCCACGCAGCTCAGGGTCATGGTCTTGCCGTCGGGGCTGAGGACGCCGGTGTACTTCCAGAGGTGGGACGATACGGAGGCCATCCAGAAGCCGCGGTACTCCTTGAACGAGACGTCGTATCCGAGGCCGGAATAGTACTCCATGGCAACGCCGTCGGGCAGCTGCGCCTTGCCGTGAACATGGGCCCACAGTCCGCCCAAGCTCTGGACGGTCTCGGTGCCCTGAGATCGCTGCTCCGGTTGGCCCGGGCCCATCGACATCACGCTCTCGAAGCGCCAATTGCCGACGAGCTTTTGGAGCCACTCGTGTTCTTTGATCGGCTTGGTCGCCGACGGCGCCATTTCCTGGGATTGTTCGCTCATTAGAGTTTCCTTCTGTGATCGTTGAGTTGGCGGAATTTCCGCACTATGCAGGTCAGGGCGTCGCTGAATCCGGATCGGTTTTTCGACCGGGCGGTTCTCGGACGTTCAGTCGCGCGATTTGACGAACCATTCTGAACGGCTCGGCGGTGAAAATGGTTCCCTCCCCTTTGCGGTGTGGGTTTCGATTGAATCCGCGCGCCGCTACTCCATAGTCGCGTGAGGTTTCGCATTTTCGACAGGCTTTGGCGATCGATGACGGGTTCGAGAACGATTCAGGGGCTTTTGGGATCCGGTGGGGTTAGGATGAGGTAGTCGGCGATTCCGTTGTATTTGGCGGTGGGGAGGGATGGGTAGGAGGAGTCGGGTTTGATGGTCACGGTGCGGATTTGGAGGCGAGTGTTCGACTTCTGTAGGCGGTCCACCAGGCCGTAGCGGTGGTCGCTGTGGCCGGCGCCGTTGACCTGGACGACGGTCCAGCCGCGATTCTTGCGCAGGAAGCGGTGGATGGAGTCGGCCATGGTTGCGTCCCAGAGGGCCTGGCTTTGCTTCATGTTTTCGACCGGCGGCATGGCGGGTCGTTGGGTGGTTGGGTCGTCGGCTCGTTGGGATGCGGCACCGTGATTAGCGCTGAAGAGGTCGGTTAGCATCCGGTCGTAGCCGAGTGGGAGCTCCATGGAGAAGGGGAGCGGGGCGATGTTCTGTTTGGCGGCGTGCGGTAGGTCGGCGAGGGCTGATTGGCCTTTGCGGCTGACGATGTTGACGTAGCGGCGCGGGGCGTTGGCGGCGATGACTGGGAGCTTGCTCGTCCGGGCGTGCTCGACCATGGGGGCGTAGTCGGTCTTGTAGGTCGGCCAGGGGCGGGATGACTGCAAGAAGTGTGATTCCGTAATGTGGCCGGCGAGGTATTCGTCCAGGATCGGCTGCACGTCGCGCTCGAACATTTCCAGGGAGAGGGCGGTTTTGAGCTTTCGGGCGTTGACGCCTTTGAAGATGGCAAGTTCCAGGACGTGGCCAAGTTTATGGTCATGATTCTCGCCGATGACGACGACGTCCGCCTTCGCCAGGTCGTCCAGCATCTGGTCGAGCGTTCGGGATTCCGCGCCGGCGTAGACGCGATAGTTCGCGGGATCTTGAGCAGAAAAGACGATTAGCGCGGCGAGGGCGGCGAGCAGAGTCATGGGGATTTCGAGTCCTGTCTCGACGGAATCGGTTTCAGGCGGCGGGTGTTCGCAAATGAGAGTATTGAAATTGCCCGTACCCGCTTCAATGGATGAGTTCCTCCTGCGTAGACATAGCCCACGAGCGCGGCTCGTTAAGGAGTTGCAATTGCTCCCTGAAATGAATAGAATGGTTATTGAAGCAAGCCAACTCTTAACTCCAATCGGTGAGGAGACACATGGCGCTCCCGTTTCGCGCAAAGAATCCGCCTGAGCGATTTCCGTATGTGACCGTTTTCCTGATGGTCGTGAACACGCTTGTGTTCGCGGTCACGAGCGAGACGCTCCTCACGATCCGCGAGCCGGTGGTGGAGAAGTTCGCGATTTCGCACGATACGTTCAGCCTGCTGCGCATGCTCACCTCCATGTTTCTGCACGCGGACCTGTTGCACCTCGCGGGGAATATGCTTTTCCTCTGGGTATTCGGAGCGGCATTGGAAGGGCGTTTGAAGCCGATCGGGTACAGCGCGCTGTACCTGGTGGCGGGATTCTCCGGTGATTTGCTGCACGAATTGTTAGTCGGAATCCGGGAGCCGGCGCAGTTTTCGCTCGGGGCGTCGGGGGCGATCATGGGGTTGGCGGGGGCTTACCTCTGGGTTTTCCCCTACTCTACTATCTGCGTGCTGCACCGCAC
>JBKJZI010000208.1:0-36306 GCA_046715155.1 Chthonomonadales bacterium
ACTCTCAACTCTCAACCCTCAACTCTCAACTGCCCTTTACGCCGCCCGTCCGCCGGATTCCTTCCGGACAGAGGGACATGACGGGGCATTCGGGGCATTGCGGATTCCGCGCCATACAGAGGGTGCGGCCGTGATGGATGAGGATGTGGGCCAGCGGGGTCCAGTCTTTGCGCGGATGCAGCGTCATCAGGTCTTGCTCGACCTTCACCGGATCGACGTTCTTCGTCCATCCCAGTCTGCGACTGATTCGGCCAACGTGCGTGTCCACCACAACTCCGTCGCCGCCGAAGGCTACGCCGATCACCACATTGGCCGTCTTACGGCCGACACCGCGCAAGACGGTAAGTTCCTCCATGGTTCGAGGAACCTCGCCGTCGTACGTCGCGACGATGTCCTGGCTCAAGGCGATCAGGCTCTTCGCCTTCTGGCGGAAGAATCCGGTGCTCTGGATGATCGTTTCAAGCTCCGACGGATTCGCCGCTGCCATCGATTCCGGCGTCGGATAGCGGGCAAATAGCTGCGGAGTTACCATGTTTACCCTAACATCGGTACACTGCGCGCTCAAAACGGTGGCGCATAGAAGCTCCCACGGATTCTGATGCCGAAGCGCGCACTCCGCGTTGGGATACCGCTCCTTCAGCTGCTCCAACACTTCTGTCGCGCGCTCCCTCTGCTTCTTTGTATACACACGCCCCATTTCGGCGGTAGCTTACCGGCGGATTCCGTTGCCTGTCAATCGGCGATTCCTACGTGCAGAACAGGAGTGCCGCGTTGCTTTGCGGAACCTCTCGCATAGACCGGAAACCATGCATAGAATTCGTGAGAATCAGACTCAGCGTGTGACGACGATATCTTCCACCACTGTCTTTCGCCGCTTCCTCGCGTTCGTGGTCGTCTCGACGCTTGTCGGACTTACGGCCAGCGTGGCGTCGCATTCCACCGCCCGTCGCGCAACACGTAACGCCCAACGCCACTCTTCGGTCCCAAAGGTTTGGCGAGCGATCGGCGCTATCCATCCGCGAGTTTCGCCTAGCGGGGAATCGATCGTCTTTTCGTACCAAGGTTCGATCTGGAGGACGGGGCGTGGTGGAGGCGTAATGCGTCGGCTGACGGCGGGACCGGGGTTTGACACGGAGCCGACTTGGTCGCCGGATGAGAAGAGAATCGCCTACGTCAATAGCTCGACCGGGGAGCTCGGCCTGATAGATGTCGCATCCGCTATGCCCGTGAAGCTGCCGGAGAGAGTCCAGGTGAACGGCAAATTGTTCTACCATCCCGGAGGCAAGCGCCTCCTCGGCAACTTCAGAGCGGAAGCAGCTCCGGTAGGGGGTCTTGGGTGGCTCGATTTAAACTCCGGAGCCATTCGACAGGTACTCGATCCGCCGCGCACAGCCGAGGCAGTGTGCCTATCGCCGGACGGAGAGCAGGTCGCGTATGCCGAATCGCAAGATGGTCCGGGCGAGCAGGAAGGTCACAACGGCCCCCAGATGGACCTCTTCCTCATCCCATCGGCGGGAGGCCTGCCTAAAAAGATCGTTCGGTTTCCCGCGCGCGTCTTTGATATGACCTGGTGCAAGCAGAACCTGTACTTCGCCAGCGACCTGGGCGGCGCGCACAATGACCTCTGGACGCTACCGCTCATTGGGCCGGATCCGGCGCGCAAACTCACATTCGGGCAGGCGGATGAGGACCGTCCGTCCCTGACCTCCGACGGCCGGTGGTTGGTCTATACCGATAACCGGGAGAACGCCACCACGCTTGTGGTCCGCGATCTCCAGACAGGGAACGATAAACAACTCTCCTTCTCAAGGCTCGATTTTGGGCAGCCGACCGGCACGCTTCAAGTTTCCGTTGTCGAGAAGGGGACCGGCCGTCCGTTGGCTGCACGTTTGTCAATACAGCAAGAAGGCGGCAAGTATTTCGCTCCGGTTGGCGCGCTCTATCGGCTGAATCGGGACTTGATGCATTTCTACGCCACCGGCCAAGCTCGTCTAACGATTCCGGCTGGCAGGTATATAATCCGCGGATTCCGCGGCATGGAATATCGGCCGTTCCGACAGGAATTCGCGCTGGCGCCCGGTCAGAACCTCGAAGTCAAGATCGAGCTAGAACGATGGACGGAGCCGGCCTCGCGGTCATGGTACAGCGGCGAGAGCCACATACATGCCAACTACGGATACGGGAGCTGGTACAACACGCCCGAGACGATGCGCCAGCAACTGGAAGGCGAAGGCCTTAACGTCGCCAACTTCATGGTCGCGAACTCCGACGGGGATGGCGTGTTCGATCGCGAATTCTTCCGCGGCGCCCCGGACCCGCTCTCCGTGCCAGGAACCGTTCTTTACTGGAATGAGGAATTCCGCGCAACGCTATGGGGACACATGACGCTCCTCGATCTCAAGCATCTCGTGGAGCCCTTCTTCACGGGATTTAGGGACACGACAAATCCCTGGGACACTCCGACCAATGCCGACATCGCCGATCATACCCATCTTCAGGGCGGCCACGTGAATTACACCCATCCGGCCATGAACATCAACGATCCCTTCCTCAGCGCGTATTCTGCCAAGTCAATACCGGTGGACGTGGCACTGGGCAAGATCGACAGCCTGGATATCAACTGGGGTGAGGCGACCATCGCGCTCTGGTACCGCTTACTCAACTGCGGATTTCGGCTGCCTGCGTCGGCCGGCACCGACTGCTTCCTCAATCGCATTCAGAGCACGCTGCCGGGATCTGACCGGGCCTATGTCAAGATCGACGGTCCGTTCTCATATGGGGAGTGGATCAAGAACCTGAGAGCCGGCAGGTCATTCGTGACCGATGGTCCCATGCTGGAACTTACTGCCGATGATAAGTCACTTGGGGAAACCATCAAGCCACAACCTGATGCAACGATTCCGGTTCGAGCATCGGCTGCCTTTCAATTCCCTCTGGAGCGCGTCGAGCTGGTTTACAATGGCGTCTTGATCGCGTCGGGACAGCTTTCAGCCGATCGCCTACGCGGAACCTTCGATCAGTCCGTCAAATTGGACAAAAGCGGTTGGATCTGCTTCCGCGCCTATGCGCAGGATCGGAGCGGGGCCCACACGAGCCCGATTTACATCGAAGTTCCGGGACGGCCCGCAGCGGCGGCCGGCGACGCTCGGTACTTTCTGCAATGGATCGACCGCCTGGAAGCAAAGCTCAAGGAGCGTGACCGCATTCCGTCGCGGGCGCTGAAGGCCCATGTCGAAGCACAATTGAATGCCGCCCGTGACGTCTACCGGCAGATCGCTGTCCAAGGTAACTAGGGCGCGATGCCGGAATCCATGCATCCCAGCCCCACAATGCGTGCCGCAGTCTACCGCGGAATTGACGACGTACGGGTCGAGGACGTTCCGATTCCCGAGATCGGACCGGGGGAGGCGCTGGTTCGAATCCGGGCGTGCGGAGTATGCGGCACCGACCTGAAGAAGATCCACTACGGGCTCGTATCGCCGCCGCGCATATTCGGCCATGAAATGGCGGGCGAGATCGTTCAGGTCGGCGAAGGCGTGGAAGAGTGGGCGCCCGGCGACCGGGTGGCGGTGATGCACCACGTCCCCTGTATGGATTGTCACTACTGCCGCGAGCGGAGCTACTCCCAGTGTGCGACCTATAAGTTGACCGGAACTACTGCCGGATTCGAGCCGGCAGGCGGTGGCTTCGCCGAGTACATACGCGTCATGGACTGGATAGTCCGTCGCGGCATGGTACGCATACCAGCCGATGTCTCCTTCGAGCAGGCCGCCTTTATCGAGCCCGTAAACACCTGTTTGAAGGCTGTGCGCAAGGCCGGAATCCACGAAGGTCACACCGTTCTTATCCTGGGGCAGGGCCCCATCGGCCTTCTCTTCACTCAGCTTGCCCGGCTGGCGGGCGCGTTCGTGATTGGGACCGATCCCCTGGCAGCTCGAAGGGAGTTGTGCCAGCAATTCGGCGCATCCGCTCTGCCGCCCGATCGTCGGGACGTAGGAGAGGCGGTCAAGGAGTTGACCGACGGGCGCGGGGCGGACGTCACTGTATTGACCGTTGCGGAATCACGGCATATCTCGGACGCCCTGGAGTATACGCGTCCCGGGGGAACGGCGCTCCTATTCGCCCAGACCAGACCGGACGATACGACCCTCGTCGACGCATACGAAATATGCGCGCTGGAGAAGGACCTCATCGGCAGCTACAGCTCCGATATCACACTGGAAGATGAGGTAGGCGACCTGATCTTTACCCGTCAACTTAATGTCCTGGATCTGATCAGCCACCGGTTTCCAATCGAGCAGATTCAGGAAGCGCTTCATCTCGCCGGCCACCCGTCGGATTCCTCACTGAAGGTCATGGTGGAACCGTGACCGGTGAGTTGAGAGTTGAAAGTTGAGAGTTGAGAGTTGAACACCATTCATCACTCACCACTCACCCCTCACGCGCATGGACGGATGGACGCCGCGATCCTTTACGGTCGCGAAGATGTCCGTATCGAACGGGTCCCGATTCCGCCAGTCGGGGCGGGCGAGGTGCGTGTACGCGTCAGGGTCGCGCTCACTTGCGGCACGGACGTCAAGGTGTTCCGCCGCGGATACCACGCGCGGATGTTGACTCCCCCATGCCCGTTCGGCCACGAATGGGCAGGAGACATCGACGCCGTCGGTGAAGGTGTTACTGAGTGGATGCCGGGCGACCGGGTAGTTGGAGCAAACTCCGCTCCATGCGGCATCTGCTTTTTCTGCGCGCGGAATCAGCCGGAGCTATGCGAAGACCTCCTCTTTGTGAACGGAGCGTATGCCCAGTTCATTACGGTCCCTGAGCGGATTGTCCGGACTAACCTGCTGCGGATTCCGCGAGAGCTGACTTTTGCTCAAGCCGCGCTTCTGGAACCGCTGGCTTGCGTAGTACACGGGTTCGAAGAGAGCTGCATTCAGGGGGGCCTTACCGTTGCGGTCATCGGCGCGGGACCCATTGGCCTGTTATTCATTCGGCTTTGCAAGCAGGCGGGCTCGCGCGTGATCTGCGTTGGCCGAAGCGGTGCGCGATTGGAGGCGGCGGAGCGTTTCGGGGCAGATGTTACGATCAGCAGCGAGCTTTGCCCGGATTCCGTCGTAGCCGTGCGTGAGCAGTCAAACGATGCCCGCGGTCCGGATCGCGTCATCGAGTGTGCGGGTACGCCGGAAACCTGGGAACAAGCATTAGCAATGGTCCGCAAAGGGGGTCTGGTAAACCTGTTTTCCGGGTGTGAATCCGGCACAAGCGTAAACCTCGATACAGCACGCATGCATTACGACGCGCTGACCATTCGGGCAACGTTTCACCACACGTCGGAGACGGTGCGCCGGGCGTTGTGTTTGTTGGAGGAGTGGCGGATTCCGGGCGAACTTTTGATAACGGATTCTGCTCCGCTCTCGGACCTCCCGCACGTTCTGCGCGGGTTGGCCGCCGGCGACGGCAACCTGAAGGTCGCCATCCACCCGAGTTAAAGCAGGGAGGCATGCATTGCCCGAAAAATCGAAACCGACGCATGCGGCTTGGACTGAGCTGTCACTGGCGGTAAAGGACATGGGGCGGTCGGTTATCTTTTATCAAGAGGCCCTCGGTCTGGAAGTGAAGGAACGCGGGAACGGCTGGGTGATACTGGCCGAACCGCGGACCGGGCAGCAAATCTGCCTCAAGCAGTGCCAGGCCCATTCCCAGCCGGCCATGAGTCTGCATTGCGACGATTTTGGGAAGGCTCTTGAGCACCTCGCGCACTCCGGCGCGCAAGTAGGCGCCATGCACGGGGAGGCGGATTTCCGTTACGGTTCGGTGACCGACCCGGATGGACACGAGATCTTTCTCTGGTGGGAAGACGGCAACCCGCCAAAGCTCGACTGAACACGGAGAATCAGGAATTCAATGGTACAACCTCAACTCGGAATAATACTCATTGCTTTGATGGTCCTAAATATGCAAGGAACCTCGGCACAGGAAAAGCCGCGCGATCTTAACACGCACCACCTGTTCACCGCGCCGTCCTCCGCGAGCGAATGGAAGGCTCGGGCACAGGACCTGCGGCGGCAAATTCTCTTCAGCACGGGTCTATGGCCGATGCCTGAGAAGAAGCCTTTGAATCCGCGTATTACGGGAAAGTTCGAAGGACCGGATTTCATCGTCGAGAACGTTGCGCTGGAGACCTGGCCGGGTTTCTATCTTTGCGGCAACTTGTACCGTCCGAAAGGCAAGAAGGGCCCGTTTCCCGGCATCGCCAATCCCCACGGCCATTGGGACGCCGGCCGAATGCACCGCGAGGCGGATGTGCCGAAGGCTGATCCCAGCGCGTCCACCCCCGCTCCGGGGAAGGCGGACCTCGTCGCGCTCGCCGCGAACCTTGCCAAGCAGGGACATGTGGTCTTTGCTTACGACATGGTGGGCTACAACGACACCAACCAGGTGGAGCATAGAAAGTTCCTGGATCACCTCAAACCGTGGCAATGGAACGTCAGCCTCCTCGGTCTGCAGACCTGGAACAGCATCCGCGTGGTGGATTATCTGCAGAGCCTGCCTTACGTGGACAAGAAGCGTATCGGGGCGACGGGGGCGTCGGGCGGCGGAACGCAGACTTTCGTGTTGGCGGCGGTAGACGACCGGGTGAAGGTCTCCGTGCCTGTCAATATGGTTTCCGCTTACATGCAGGGAGGATGTTTGTGTGAGAACGCGCCCGGCTTGCGAGTAGGCACCGATAATCCGGAGATTGCCGCACTCTTTGCGCCGAAGCCCCAGCTTCTCATATCCTGTACGGGCGACTGGACCAAGGAGAATCCGAAAGAGGAGTATCCTCGCGTCAAACAGGTGTACTCGCTCCTTAACGCCCCCGACAAGATCGAAAACCGCCATTTCAACTACGGCCACAACTACAACGTCGAAAGCCGAGAAGCGATGTACGCATTCTTCGGCAAGTGGTTCCTGAAGGATCCGATTCCAGAGCGATTCCGCGAGCAGAAGGTGGACCTCGATCCCAAGGTGCTGAAGGTCTGGACGGAGCAGAATCCGCGCCCCTCCAATGCGAGCAACGCCGAGGCGCTGCGCGAGTCGCTGACGGCGGATTCCGATCGCCGTATACGGTCATTGTCGCCCGGTCAACTGTCGCAAGTATCCCGCCCCGCGTTTCGCGAGGCGCTGGTGATCGACGCATCGAACCCGGCTTCGAGCGGACCAGGCAACGGCAGGACGAAGGTCGTCCTCGTGTCCGCGAACCGAAAGTGGCTCGATGACACGGCGACCGCGGTCGCAGCCGCGCAGCGAAACGCGAGCATTTTCCTCCTGGAGATCAATCCGGGGAATAAGCCAACGGAGCGATTGTTGTGGGATGCTTTTTTCTCGACGTACAACCAGACGCCACTCGGAGATGCAGTGTCCGCCGTGGTCGGGCAGATCGCGGAAGCGCGGCGTAACGGATTTGTAAACGTGGACCTGGTGGGCGAGGGGATGGGCGGACTGTGGGCGCTCTTCGCGCGAGCAGTCACCGGTGCCCCCGGCGCCACCGTCGTGGACCTTTCGGCGCTCAAAGGCGATACGGAAGCGCTCCACCTGACCGAGCTCTTCGCTCCCGGAATCCGCGCCGCGGGCGGTTGGCAAACCGCGGCGTTGCTGTGCGCGCCAAAGTTGACCGTCTATGGCGGCGATGGGGTCACAGGACTTGAGGATGTCCGTTCGCGATTCCGTACCGGTAAGCTGACAATCCACCCGGAGCCACTCACCGCTGCGAAGGCGGCGGAATCCCTGGCTCGCTGAGGACCATGAGTGGAAGATAAGAGAAGAGTGGATGAGTGGATGCGATGGTCTTCCACTCTTCCACTCTTTATCTCTTCCACTCTAATCGCCTACGGCCGCTTCACCGGCCCGGTCCCGACCTTCGCGTTGCCCTTCTCCTTGCCTAACGCCCACTTGATTCCGCCCAACAGGTGCTTCTGGTAGTCGGGGTTGTTCCAGACGTCTACCCGATGACCTAGGGCGGTGTAGAAGACCTTTCCCTTGCCATACTTCTTGCACCATGCCAGGAGGTGGTCTCCCGGCTTATTAGCATCCGGGCTGCGGTCGTTCGGATACTTGTCCATGGCGAGCAGCGTGTGGACGGTGGCCCGGTTGTTGAGTTGGAAGATGTAAATCTCGTCGTGGATATTCCAAACGGGCGGTAGGTGCTTGACCGCGGGATGCTTGGGGTCTTCGACGATGGCATCCACGGCCGTTTGCGCGCCGTGCGTCTTGAACTCGCAGCCGATCATATCGATGAATCCGGAATCGCCTCCGACGTCCTTCGGATGATAGGTATCGCCCGCGGAATGGGCGCCCATGAAGGCCTTGCCATCGCGGATCCAGTTAAGGAAGGCCCGCAGATCCGAAATCCCCAGGTTGCCGGTCGTATTGGCGAAAAATACGCCGTCGTACGGCTTCAAGCCAGCCGGAGTAAGCATCCGCTTCACATCGTCGCCGTTGCGGCAGTAGTTCGTATCGAACAGATCGTTGGATTGGCCCAGCTCGGCGATTACTTTTTCGGCCACCGGGATCGAATCCGCGTGGCGAAATCCGGTGGTGTGCGTAACGACCAGGATCTTCTTCCGCGCCTTTTTAACACCGGCAGTAGCGCCGGCAACTATTCCAAGTGTGAGTACCGCCGACAGGGCGAGATAAAGCTTCATGTTATGAGACCTCCAGAATCTAAAGACGCGCCTTTGCGCGGCCCCGTTTACATTGCGTTCCAGGCGAGCGGAATCCTTCACAACTCGATCCATGCCTTTGCTCTCTCCACCGCGCGCTTCCATCCGGCATACAGCGATTCCCGCTGATCTTCCGACATTCGCGGCTCGAAGGTCCGTTCTACCTTCCACTTCGCGGCGAGCTCGTCTGTGGACTTCCAGATGCCAGCGTTCAGTCCCGCCAGATAGGCTGCTCCCAGCGCGGTTGTCTCCGTAACTACCGGCCGGTGTACCGGGATGCCCAGGATATCGGCCTGCATCTGCAACAGGGCGTTATTGGCGGTCATGCCGCCGTCTACGCGCAGATCCTTGAGGGGAGCGCCGCAGTCCGCCTGCATCGCCTCGATAAGATCGCGGCTCTGAAAGCACGCCGCTTCCAGGGCTGCGCGAACGATATGTGCCCGGGAAGTTCCGCGCGTCAGGCCGACGAGCGCGCCGCGCGCCTCGCTGTCCCAATAGGGGGCGCCAAGCCCGGTGAACGCCGGAACGAAATAGACGCCGCCGGTGTCCGGCACGGACTGCGCCAGCGCCTCCGTCTGACGGGCTTGCGTGATAATTCCAAGCTCGTCCCGCAGCCATTGAACAGCCGCGCCGGTGACAAATACACTGCCTTCGAGGGCAAACTGCACGCCGCCGCCGATGTCCCATCCCACGGTTGTCAGAAGTCGATTCTTCGACACATGCGCGCTGCTTCCGGTGTTCATTAGCAGGAAGGAACCGGTGCCGTACGTGTTCTTCACCATGCCGGGCGAGAAGCATGCCTGTCCGAACGTTGCCGCCTGCTGGTCTCCTGCGATTCCGCAAATTGGGGCTTCCGTGCCCAGGTCCTTGGCGCACGCTGTCCCGAACGAATAACTGCTGGGGCGCACGTCCGGCAAAACTGAGCGCGGAATCCCGAAAATGCGGAGAAGGTCCTCATCCCAATCGAGCGTCTTGAGGTTGAACAGCATCGTCCGCGAGGCATTGGATACATCCGTGGCGAATACGCGGCCCTCCGTCAGTCGCCAGAGGAGGTAGGTATCCACGGTTCCGAACGCAAGCTCCCCCGCGTCGGCCAGCTCCCGCGCCCCATAGACCGCCTCCAGGAGCCACGCCAGCTTCGTCCCCGAGAAGTACGGATCGAGCTCGAGCCCTGTCCGTTCCAGGATATCTATATCGAAGCCATGTTCGCGCAGCTTGCTGCAGATGGTTGAGGTTCTGCGATCTTGCCAGACGATGGCGTTGTGGAGCGGCCGGCCCGTCACGCGGTCCCAGATGAGCGTGGTCTCGCGCTGGTTGGTGATTCCGATGGCCGCGAGCTCGGCGGATCGAGCGCCGCCCTGTGCGAGCGCCCTGCGCGCCGTCGAGAGCTGGCTGTTCCAGATGTCTTCGGGATCGTGCTCCACCCAGCCGGGCCGCGGGTATATCTGCCGGAACTCTTCCTGCGCGCTGCTGACCGGCCGGCCGTCCTCATCGAAAAGAATGGCCCGCGAGCTGGTAGTTCCCTGATCCAGAGCCAATACGAAACGCGGCATAATCCCTCGGATGACGGATGACAGTTGACGGATGACGGATGAGCCACTCCGTCATTCGCGGTTCGATTGAATGTGCCCTACACTACCCGGAGAATTGCCTGTATAATCGGAACGAGACGCGCGGCAGCGACCGCGCGGGAGAGCCTTGTAGACATGCGCAAACGTTATGGAACCGCTGCTACCTGTGCGGCATTGATGGCGCTAGCGGTCGCCGGCTATGGACGCGGCGAGAGCGCCGCCGGATTCCGCAAGGAGGCCGATCGTCTCGTCACGGCGGGCCGGTATGGCGACTCCGTCTCCCTGTATCGAAAGGCCGCGGCCATCTATCGCCGGGTCGGAGACCCCAACGCCGCCAAAGTGCTCGAGAGCAAGGCGGACCGGTATGAAAGCCGGATCGAGCTGTACCTCCACCGTCCTGCCCGCCAGCGGATCGTCGAGCGTCATTACAGCGGGAAGCGGCTCGAGCCGGTGTACGGCGCGTACCTTGGCGTTTTCGTCGACCGCGAGGACGGCCTCCGCCGCCGATACATGGACGAGAACTCCCAGATTCACAAGGATTCGGGCGAGTTCAATCGGATCATCGGCCGGAATCATGCCATCTACTTCATGTACATGAGCTACGGCCGGCGGTTCCCAACGCGCTGGACCGAGCACCTTCGCTTCAACAACGCCGCCGCCCACATCGTTCTATCGCCGCATAGTCTTCAGCAGGTGAACGACGACGGCTATCTGCGCACCTTCGCCCGACAAGCCGCGCGCTCCGGCGTACCCATCTTCATGCGATTCGCGGGCGAGATGAATGGCGACTGGGTGCCGTACCACGGCGATCCCGAGTTGTACATTAAGAAGTTCCGGTTGGTCGCCCGCATTATGCACGAAGACGCGCCAAACGTCGCAATGGTCTGGTGCCCCAATGACGTGCCCGAGCACAAGATCAAACAGTATTACCCGGGGCCAGATGCCGTCGACTGGGTGGGCGTGAACTTCTACAGCGTACTCTACAACGACAACGACTCGACGCGACCGGCCGAATGGCGGAATCCGGCTGACTCCCTGCGCTTCATCTACAACACATACGCGGAGCGCCACCCGATCATGATCGGCGAGTACGCCGCCACTCATCTCTCGCGGGTCGACATGCGGCTCCGCCCCGATTTCGCCGCGGCCAAGATCGGCCAGCTTTACGCTTCACTGCCCAGGTTATACCCCCGCGTGAAAGCAGTGCACTGGCTCAGTATGAACACCATGAAGCATGCCGCTCCGGGCCGGCAGTTGAACAACTACTCGCTCCTGGAGCAGAGGCAGGTATCCGAGCAGTACGCCCGAATGATCCAATCCCGATACTTCCTGGAGCGCGTGATCCCGGAAGACCCTCAGGTTGCCGGGGTCGAGATTCTCCGCCTGAAGGACGACGAGGTCTTGTCCGGCAGAGTGACGCTCAGCTCCTGGGCTCGGTCGTACGAACTGAATCCGGCCGTTGTCTATTCCGCGGCAAACCGCCAGGTCAGCGTATCGAATATTCCCGGCGCCCATGAGTGGGTCCTCGACACGCGCTCGCTTCCAAACGGCCCCACAACCATCAACGCCGCCGTCAAGGACTCGAAGGGCCGGGTTGCGGCTCGGACCATTGTCCGGGTCCAAATCCAGAACTAACCTGTCTCGGGCGCGATACGTAGGGACGAATAAATAGCCAACGTCACTTTCGTGGGTTCGATGAGACGCCGATCGGCGATTTATTCGTCCCTACCTGTCGATACGGCTACCGCTCAATTCCTTGGGGCGCCGAACGTGCGGCCGACGGAAACGCGACCACGCTTCGGTTCCCTTCACGATCTGTGGCGCGGACCACGAAGAAGTAGTTATCCTTCGAAAGGCCATCCACCTTAAACGACGTGATGATGCCCACTACTCGGGATTGCGTCCACACCGATTCCGTGGTCTCACGCCATACGACCTCATAGCCCGTCAGGTCTGATTCCGTGTTGGCGGTCCATCTCAACGCTGTGTGAGGGCTCTGCCGGTTCACGACCGAGACGTTCCGCGGCGGCGCGGGGGCGGAGGCCATGGAGGCTAGTGCGGCGGCGTTCACTCGGGCCACCTTTGCTACGTAGGGAAAGTCCACGAAGTCCGGAAGGTCGCCGTAGACGATTCCGTTTTCCGTGCGTACGTTCTGATGCTGGTGGCGGTAATCCTCGTTTGGCTCCGTGAAGCGCACGGCGGGGAATCCGCGCTCCAGGAACGGGATGTGGTCGCCGCCCCGGCCATAGCGGTCTCGCCGGTAGATCATCGTCACCTTCATTCCGGCAACGTTTCGCTCGCCACACTCCTGGATGTAGCGCGCGAGCTGTCGTGAGACGGAATCGTTTTCGCCGCCGACCGACCGCCGCGCCGCCGCCTGCGACTCCGTTTCTGCCGAGGGTACGCCTTCCGAAAACACCCGCACCGACCGGTCGTCCTTTACCCCGTTACCGCCGCGGCTGCTGCCGATGATGTCGTTGGTGAGCATCGCCTCCACTCGCCAACCGTCCCGGTGAAGCTGTCCCGCAAGAAACCTCGAACCCAGCAGTCCCTGCTCCTCGCCGGCCACGGCAGCGAACAAAATCGGCGAGTCGAACTTATGGCGGCTCATCACCCGCGCCATTTCCATCACCGCTGCGGTGCCGGATGCGTCATCATTGGCCCGGGGCGCGTCGCAATCCGCATCCGTCGCCCGCCCGCACATGGAATCGTAGTGCCCGCTTACGACAAACAGCCGCTTCTCCGGATTCGGCTGGGTTCCGTCCAGCCAGGCGAGCACATTGGTGATTTTCACCGGACGCGGCATCCGTCCTGCACGCGGTTGTTCGAACGACTGCAGTTCCACCCGCATCCGCCCCCCGGATTCCGCCGCATACCGCTGCATCTCCGCAAAAATCCAGTCCCGCGCCGCCCCGATTCCGCGTTTCGGGTCGTCCTGCGACGACAGTGTATTCCGCGTTCCAAACGACACTAGCTTGCGCATCGCAGCCTCAATCCGCCCTCCGTCAATCTCCCGCACGGTCCGACGTATCTCAGGATTCCTTCCTTGATGC
This sequence comes from Chthonomonadales bacterium, assembly GCA_046715155.1. GTDB lineage: Bacteria > Armatimonadota > Chthonomonadetes > Chthonomonadales > CAJBBX01 > JBKJZI01. The sequence goes on from JBKJZI010000208.1 coordinate 13,327, forward strand.
GCCACGTTACGCCCGAAGAAACGACCGACAACGCAATGCCCGGAATCAGGATCATCGCAGTTGATCGTCTACGAGGCATGTCGCGTGATCCTTCGTTCCTCCTCGGATTCCGTGGGCCGGAGGAGCTCGTCAGGACTCGTAATGGCCGACGCCGCGGGTCGCACTAACGATTCCGATTCATCCGATGGAACCGCTGGTCTTAAGAGGATCTCAGCGCTCTTCTCACCTTCATGCATCGCCTCCATCGCGGGAAGGCTTTCTCGCGCGGCATGGATGATTAGCGGGTGCAGCTCCGCGTCGTGCCAACCCGACGCAAGTACGCGTACAAGACCCAACGCCCGGCCGTCGGCCAACTCGGGAAGCTCGAGGAGGATGATCCGTGCCAGCTCCGGCCGGTACATCTCGCTGCTGGGCTTAGCGCATTCGCCCAGGATTCCATACAGGCCGGCCCGTTGATCGCTTGTAAGCGGCGCGGCTTGCGAAAGAGAGTGGCTCGCCAGAAGAAACTCCAGCACCTCAACGACCTTTGCCTGCCATCGCGGATACACCCACGTCTCCGGCGCGCGTACAAGGCGGTAGAGAGATACGAATACGAAGCAACAAATCACGAGGAAAAGCGCGCCCCTCCAGCCTACAAACGTCGGGTAGAGGAGCAGGGGAACGGCCAGCCCGGCCACAAATGCGCGAATCCGTACGTGTAAGTACCTGGATTCGAATTCCCGAACGTCTTTTCTTCGATCGAAGTAGCGCCGCCGGAACAACAGGAGCAGAGGACCAATGCCGGCCGCGCCAATCCGGACAAGTCGCACCTTCGCCTGGGGCCAATCTCGGCCCGAACTCCGCACCAAGCCCGCCACTATCTCCTCGATCTCGTCGATCGGTTCCATAAAGGCATCTCCGCCGACAGATTCGAGCGACGAAGGCGGAATCCTTGCAAAGAGCACCAGACTTGAGGAAGGTCGGTCTCAGGCGGGAACGTAGCGAGCAGAATCCGGGGCTGGACCGGAGACGGGGGTGTCGTATGACTCGACCTTGTGGTGGACACCTTCGACGATCTCTTCCGGGGTCGAGAGGCCGGAGGCGATGCCGACGTGGGCGGCCCATTCGAAATCTTCCACCGCGAGGTCATCGGCGGTCTGGATGTGGAGGGTGCGGGGGTTGTGGAAGCGGCAGAGGGCGGCTAATTCCATGGTGTTAGCGCTCGTGCGACTGCCTACTACAAGCATCAGGTCCACCTGAGAAGCGAGCTCGACGGCGTCATCCTGCCGGTTCTGTACAGGGCGACAGATTGTGTTAATGACCTGTACCTCCTTGCAGAGGAAGACCAGCTCGTTAAGGATCTCCTTGCATAGCTCCAGCGCCTGGGTGGTTTGGAAGATCACGCCGACCTTGCGCAGCAGCCGGTAATCGGATTTCGCCTGGCGCAGCTCTTCGACGGTCTCTATGACCAGCGCGGGCTTTTGAAGAGCGCCCAGAATTCCCTTTACTTCGGCGTGATTCTTGTCGCCGATGATTAGGACCTGGCAGCCTCGCTGCTCTAGAGACTGAGCGGCTTCCTGGGCGCGGTGGACGATGGGGCAGGTTGCGTCGATCACGTCGATACCGCGTTCCTGCGCCTCTTGAATCCGCGCTTTCGGGAGTCCATGAGCGCGAATCACCATCGTGCCGGGCGTCTCCGGTGAATAGTCGTCGACCTTGCGGAGGCCGCGCGCTTCGAGCTCATCGGTCACGTGCCGGTTGTGGATCAGCTCGCCCAGGATGAACACGTCCCCGCGCTCGTCAAGCGCCTGCCGCGTCAAATTAATGGCGCGCTTGACGCCGAAGCAGAACCCGACTTCCTTTGCCAGCGTGACTTTGCGTTTCAATCGATGTTCCTACTCGTACTTACCGCAGTCTTTCATCCGCGCCCGGATCGTACGCAAAGGGTGAGACGATTCCCAGGCGCTTTAGTTCCTGCACCAATCGCGATGCGTCGCCGGTAATCACCTTTGCCAACTTTGCAGCTTCGGGGTCCGGTGACTTGCTTATCTGATAGGCAGCGGCGCACATGGAGGCTATGGGCCCTAGCAGCAGGTCCTCGTTCAGAAGCTCGCGCGGAAGCTGGATGACCTCGGTATCGCGGAGGTGTGTGTCGGGCTTCGCGTCTACCTGAGCGCCGGTCTCGAAATATATTCCCTCTTCGGTTGCAAGCTTGCGCTCGATCTCGCGCAATTCGCGCGCCACTGCCACGTAGAGCGGCGTGGATTCCATGTCCTTATCTTCCGATACGCCGTAATCCGCCCGGTTGGTGCCGTAAAACATCGGGTTGGTGGTGGCGTAGTTGATGAACATCAGCGCGATGAACTTCTGGAAGACGTTGCGGTCGAACGTGTATTTGCTCTGGTAGTTGACATCGTCGGTGACGCTGTGAAGCACGTCCTCGAACATGGTGGCGATGTACTCGCGTGGGGGCAGCGTAGAAAGCTGTGCCGGATCGTATTCGACGCGGAACTCATATTTGAAGTAAGGCTCGCTGCCGTCCTCGTGGCCTTCCGCCTGAGCGACGGAGGCGAAGACGTTGAGCTTCATCATGCTGTCGAGATTCCGCCTCGGATAGCCCCGGCTCATGATGTCCATGGCGTACGCTTTGAATTCGTTCAGGTCTGTGCCAAGGAAGTGGGCCCGCTTGCCGGAGATGCGCATGCGGAGCTCGCCGAGGCGGCGCACCAGTTTCTCGCGGGCGTCGTCGACGATCTCCATTAACTCCTTCCGCATCTCGGCGTCGTCGGGATAGTATTCGAGGGTCTCGTAGGTGGTTCGAATAACGGCGAAGTCGTTGAGGCCGTCTTCCAGGCAGGGGTAGGCGATTCCGAGGAGGAGTTCGTTCGGGATCGCCTCTACCGTGTCGGCGTTGTGGATACCGGATTCCGGCGTGACGAGCGCGTAGAAACGGTTGTTCGTCGCGAGGCTCTTGATCAGCGCCACGCGTCGATTATCGGATTGCATCTCCATGGTCAGGCGTTCAGGCGTTCGGGTGTTCAGGTGTTCAGGGTCAATTCAGATTGTCGGTTCGAGGAGCCGGGTTCCAGTATCTTTGCGGTCTATTATACGGTCCTGCGAGTTGGCTAACGCCGAACAGAGAAGGATACGCCAAAGTACTCGGAACCGTTCAGAGTATACGCCCTGAGCGCGAGATTCGAAAACAGGGGCACCGCGACCGCCGCGTTAACGCGCCTTGCAAGGTAATCGACGCCGAGCCATACCCCGAGGACCCTTGCTTCAGCGCCTCCGAACAGTCCGCCCATGGCGCTCGACCCGTATCCGGCATGGACCTTCAGATTCCGTAGGGTCCGCTCTACCGCGAGAGGGACGCCGATGTTCTTAGTGGCGGCGGCGAATCCTCCCTGGAGTTCGCGACCGCTCCTCAAGATGTCTCGGATTCCAACCGACAGCGCGGGGGCGAAATCCGCGACGCCATTTCCAGTAAGCGTGTATTGGAGGTGAAAGGTGTTTCGCGCCTCTTTGCCGACCCACAGCCACTCCGATTCCAGCTCCAGTCCGAGATCCTCCTTCGGCATCCCGATCCTGAGGAAGCCGATGTCGGTAGATATGCAGGCATCTAGATGGACGGCGTACTCTCCTGAGAGTGAAAATGGCGGCGCTACCAGTCCTCGCGGGGCCAGGACGATTCGGTCTCCCGACGACGCCGTGGAGCATGCAACTAAGATTCCAATCCAGAATCCAGCGCGTATGAGCAAACCCATCATACGCGAGCAGTCTCCTTCACTTCTACGGAGCCTGCTTGCGGAATCCGTCCGAGGAAACGTTGAATGCGGGCCAGCGCCTCTTCCAACTGGCCTGTGGCGGTGGCGTAGCAGCAGCGTATGTGACCCTCGCCGGATTCGCCGAACGCCGTTCCGGGCACGACGGCCACATGCTCTTCCATGAGAAGCCGTTCCGCGAACTCCATGGAGGTTAGACCGGTTGAGCGGATGGACGGGAACGCGTAGAACGCGCCGTCCGGTTCGGGACACTCCAGTCCCAGGTCGTTGAGGCCCTTGACGAAGAAGAGGCGGCGGCGGTCGTAGTCGGCTCGCATCTCCTGGACGTCGGATTCCGCGTTTTTCAGCGCTTCGATGGCGGCATGTTGGGCCACAGTCGGAGCGCAGAGCATGGTGTACTGGTGGATCTTGAGCATCGATTCCATGATCGGCTTCGAGGCGCACGCATAGGCGATCCGCCAGCCCGTCATCGCGTAGGCTTTGGAGAATCCGTTCAGCAGCACCGTGCGGTCCTGGGCTCCGGGGAGCGAGGCGATGCAGGTGTGGTCGCCGGTGTAGGTCAGCCGATCGTAGATCTCGTCCGAGATGATATAGAGATCGTGCTTGACGGCCAGATTCACGACGGCCTGCAGGTTTTCGCGAGTCTGGGTCGCTCCGGTCGGGTTGCTCGGGAAGCAGAGTAGGAGCGCCTTAGACTTCGGGGTGATCGCCGCCGCGACGTCTTCCGGCCGAATCCGGAATCTGTCTTCGGCGCGAGAGGGAACGGGAACCGGGATTCCGCCGGCAAAGGCGATGCCGGGGGAGTAGGACACGTAGGACGGCTCGACGTAGATGACTTCGTCGCCCGGATTCAGCAGCGCTCTTAGGGCTAGGTCCAGGCCTTCGGAGACGCCGACGGTTATGACCACGTCCGTTGGCTGGTACGCTACGCCGTACAGGTTCGAAAGGTGCGAGCAGACCAGTTCGCGCAGCTCGGGCAAGCCGGCGTTGCCCGTGTAGGCGGTGTATCCGCGGTTGATGGCCTCGATGGCAGCCTCGCAGATTCTCACTGGAGTCACAAAGTCCGGCTCGCCCACGCCGAGGGAGATGACGTCCTTCATCTGCGCGGCGACATCGAAGAAGCGGCGGATTCCGGAGGGCGGGGTAGCGGTGACGATGCGATTGAGGGGCTTCACGCGCTCCAGTATACCCGTTGGAGGGTGTGGGGTGTAGGGTGTAGGGTGTAGGACGAGTAGGACAAGTCGCGCGGGACGGCAGGGGCGAAAATACAAGTGTCGGCTGAAAGAATTAACGCAACGTCCCTTTGCTTTTTTGCTGTAAGTCGCTATTAACTTCGTGGCTGAAACACTTGGAGTGCGCGTGCTCGAATTGCTCACACTAATGGATCGCAGAACGGTAGGCAAGGCGGCGTCGAGCCGCCGCACTCCAAGAAGCCGGGCAATTCCTGAGGGGGAGACGAGGATAGAGTCCTATGCCCCCCACGTTGCGTTTTGCTCGGGATTGGATTCCGCGGGATCGTCGAGCTCGATCTGAACGTTCGCTGGCGCGAAGAGGTAGACCTTCTCGCCGAGGCGCTCAACTCTTCCGTCCAGCGCGTAGGTTACGCCGCTCAAGAAGTCCACGAGGCGGTCTGCAGTGTGGGGCGCTGTCTTTTCCAAATTGACGACTTGTTGGTTTCCACGCTTTAGGCCGTCGGCGGAGGCGCAGGCGTCTTCGAGGCTGAAGGCGCTTCGGCGCACGTCAACGTGGACCGTTCGAGCATTGTGAAGGCGGATCGCGGGTCGGCTGGGCGCTGCCAGCGGCGCCTCCTCCTCTTCTTCCGCGAGCTGCTCGGGCCCGAACATCCTATCGCGCATTCGCGCCCAAAAACCCTGCGGCTCATATTCTTCGTAAATCTCTTCTCTCTGCATCCCCTTGTTCCCCTGCGCCCGCTAGCCTGCGGACGGACAAATGATGATGGTATAGGGTATAGGGTCTAGCGAAAAGACCACTACCAGCACAGCACTGGTCTTTCTGGTCCGGTACCCTAGACCCTATACCCTAGACCCTAATCGCTGACCGAAAATGGCTGACCCGATTCGGACCAGAGTCGAGCCTTCCAGGACGGCTGCTTCGAAATCCGCCGTCATCCCCATGGAAAGAACGGTCCGATTGTTCAGCGGCAACCTCTGAGACAGATTCCGCAATGCCGCGAAATGTGGGCGCGTTTGATCCTGGCGCTCGACGACTGGCGCCATGCCCATCAAACCCATCAGTCGCAAGTTCGGGCAGGACATCACGACGTCGGCCAGCGCCGGCATATTTGCCGGCTCTACTCCATTCTTGGTTGCGGAGGGGTCGAGCTTTACCTCGATAAGGACTTTCTGCAGGATTTCTTTTTGTCGGGCCCGGTTGTCCAGTTCCGTTGCCAGCTCAACAGAATCGACGCTGTGCAGAAGATGGAAGACGCCGGGGATGTATTTGGCCTTGTTCGTCTGAAGGTGTCCGATGAAGTGCCATCGAATATCGGGGCCCAATGCGGCGATCTTGCCACGGGCCTCCTGGTAGTAGTTTTCGCCGAGGTCGTCAATTCCGGCCGCTACCGCCTGACGAATTCGGTCAGGCTCGACCGTCTTCGACACCGCGATGAGGGTGATGTCGGCCAAATCACTACCCGCCGTTTCAGCGGCCCGGGCAATTCGTTCACGTACATTGGAGATTCTATCGGCAATTGGGCTCATACCGAATTGTGGCACGCTCGCACGCCGCGATTGCGCTGCTATAAGCGCGGCCTGTAAAGATTACTGGGGCGTCAACCGAATATGGAGGAGATTCCCGCGAGACTCCGAAAGCGGAATCAAGTGTGGGAACACAACAGTATTGAGGCGCGTCCTGAAATATGTTAAAATGGCGGTTAGAGCAACTACACGAAACCGCCTGTCCCAAATCGCCGCGCGCCGCCCATAAAGCTGCGCGCCCATGCTCAACGGGAGGGCGCAAGATGGTCCTGGTGCAAACGCAAGTAACCAAGGGCAGTCTTCCAGGTCTTTACCGGCCGGCGGCCATTCGCGCCGTCCTGCTGCTCTTCATCGCGTCCTTCCTCCCCACCCCGTGGCTCGCAATCTCCCTTCCGCGCACTAGTACCCATCAACTCAGTGCAAGCCTGCTCGAGTTTGCGATCGGGATTCCGCTGGGACTCATAGCGCTCGCATTCGCCTGGCGTCTCTTCGTCCGCGCTGTTCCATCCGCTGTGATTGGGCGCGGCGGATTCGCATCGCTCCACGCGGCGTTCCTGATACTGCTCGTCCCAATGGTTACGATGGGCATGCTGTGGCTCCCACTCGTAAGGTGGTCTCTCGTCGGGGGTTATTTCTTTGCGGCCGGAGCGGGATTCTTCGGTCTCTTGCTTCTCTGGGTTGGCAGACTGCCAGATATCCCATCAGAACGGTAGTTTTCGCCGCTTTCGAACCCAATGCGCACATTACAGCGTAGGGGCGTATAAACGGCCGAAGTACGTTCATGAGATCAGGATTGTTCCTGGGCCGTTTATACGCCCCTACACACCGTCGACGGTGAACGTGTCCCTGCGCAACCGGTGTTATTCAGCCTCCGACCAGTCACCCACGTACAGGACTTCTTCCTCTAATTCGACTCCGAAGCGCTCCATCACGCGTTGCTTTACGATTCCGGTGAGGGTACGAATGTCTGTTGCGGTTGCCTGCCCGCGATTCACGACAAAGTTGGCGTGGCGGCGGCTAATCTGCGCGCCTCCGACCGTCAGTCCCTTACACCCGCATGCCCCGCTCAGATAGCCGGACGGGACAACGCCCGCCTCTTTCATCGGGGCGGGTAGGTCGGGGAGCTCCTCAGCCAGCTTGCGGTTGTAGACGTTTTTGAAGAAACTGCCTGCGCTGGGATACCAGGGTTGTTTGAAGATGCGCTGCCGCTGGTTGTCGCGGGCGCGGCCCAGAATTTCCACGCGCGGCTTCTTTTCCAACTTGAGGGTCACGGCCACGATAGTGGCCGGCGGCCCGCCCGGCCGGCGAAGCCTGCTGTCCCGGTAGGAGAAGCCCATCCAATCCGGGGGCACCGTCTGGCGCTCGCCGCCTTCCACTACGTCAATGTCAACGACCAGGTCGCAGATGTTCTGGCGGTAGGCGCCCGCATTAGAGACCATCGCACCGCCGACGCTTCCGGGGATTCCGACGGCGAACTCCAAACCCGAGAGACTATTGCGAGCGGCATCCAGGAAGAGCTTCATAAACGAGTAGCCCGCGTCCACGCGCGTAATCTCCCCTATTTCGCACCGTCGGCATTCGTTATGGACAACCAGGCCTCGGATTCCGCTGTCGCTTATGCACACATTGCTCCCGCCTCCAAGCACGAAATAGGGCGCGTTGAGACGCTGGGCCACGGCGATGACCGTGGCGAACGAGTCGGAATCCGTTGCTCGATAATAAACGTCCGCGGGACCGCCAACTCTGAGCGTGGTGTAACGCCACAACGGCTCGTCCCTCCGGACTCCGGCGCGAATTCCGGATGGAAGTACGTCGAGCAGGTCGGTGTTGGGTGTTGGGTATTGGGTGCTGGGCATGGTTAAAGGGAATTCAAGTTTATCATCGGAGGTTCGAGGAAGCAAAGAGAGGGGGTCTCACCACAGAGACACAGAGGCACGGAGAGCGGCTTCAGGAGAGCCATTCGTCCAGGTGTTCTTTTACGAAGGCGTCGTCGGTGAGGTTGGGATAAGACTTGAGGACCCTGTCGATTTCCTCGGACTGACCGGGAGAGAGCTGTTCGTGCGGATTCAGGCACCAGGTTCCCGTGAGTAGTCCCTGCCGCCGCAGAATCTCATGGATTCCCGGAATGCAGCCAGCGAAGTCGTTCGCGACATCAAAAATCGCGCCGTTCGCGTCGGTGAGTTGTGCAGCACCGGTGAGCGATCGGAGGCGGATTCCAACATCGGCGTTACGTGTCTTTTCTGATCGCCTGTCGACATAAACCGTCCGAAATGTCTCGACGGCGGTGTGGGTCCAGACGGCCCATTGGCCAAGCAATCCTCCGGAAATGCGGACATTCTTGTAGCGCAAATCCTCTGAGAACTGAAACGGCGTAATCAGATCGAGGTAGATGTTGTCGTCGTTGCCGGTATAGAGGGCTACGTCTTTGCGGCCGGAATCGGCGACGGCGCGGATTACGTCCAGGGTTTGATAGCGGTTGAAGGCGGCGATTTTGATGGCGACGGCGTTTGGGATCTCGGCGAACTCACGCCAGAAGCGGTAAGAGAGGATGCGGCCGCCGACGGCGGGCTGCAAGTAGAAGCCGAAGAGCGGAATCGTTTCGGACACTGTGCGGCAGTGGGCCAGGAAGTCGGATTCCGAATCCGTTCTCCAGGCGCCGGGGCTGATGAGGCCGGCGTGGTATCCAAGCTCGACGGCGGTCTTAGCCTCCTGGGTGGCCTGGTCTGTCTTGCCGCAGATTCCGGCGATCTTGACGAGGTATCGCGGATTCCGCCTCACCCATTCGTCCGCCGATTCCGCGGCCAGCTCTAAGACCGGCCGGTAAAGCCCGTGGTCACGGATCTCGAACTGCGTCGTGTGGACCCCCACCGCGATTCCGCCGGCCCCGGCGTCCACGTAATAACGTGTCAATGCGCGCTGCCGCCGCTCATCGAGCTTGCGCTCGGCAGTAAGCGCCAGCGGATGCGCCGGAATAACCTGCCCGGCCAACAGATGTTCTCGAAGATTCATAGGAATGCAGATTCTAACTGCGGAGAGCGCGGAGCGGCGCGGAGAAAGGCGGTATTGAAGGGTGGAAGAGTGGAGTATGGAAGAGCCCCGTCGTTTCTTCCACTCTTCCTCTCTTTAATTCATTAGTTCTTGCCTTCCTCCGCGTCCCTCCGTGTCCTCCGCAGTTAGATTCTCTTAGAATCGCCCATCACGTGCTTCGTAGTGGGTGGGCTTGTTCAGGGTGCGGCCGCCGCGCGTAATCCACTCCGCCGTCCAGTCGATCATTTGCTCCAGCGATACGGCCGGGACTCCCAACAGGTTCCTGGCTCGGCTTGAATCGCTCAAGAGAGCGGTAGGCGCTTCCGTCCCGACAAAAGTCGGTACTTTGCCCATCAGCTCGCCGAAACGTGCCGCAAGCTCGCGGATGGAGACCATCTCCGGACCTGTGATGTTGATGGCGAGCGGCGGGACGGCTGCCTGGGCGAGCAGCCTGATGGCGAAAGCGTTTGCGTCTCCCTGCCAGATGACGTTGGCATATCCCGTGGCAAGATCGATAGGCGTCCCGGCCGAAACCGCCTGCGCGACGTCGACCAGCACGCCATACCGCAGGTCGTTCGCGTAAAAGAGTCTCAGCAGCACCATTGGCGTATTGTCTCGACCGGAGAAGTACTGCAGAATCCGTTCACGACCGACGCAGGAGTTGGCATATTCACCGAGCGGCTCCAGGGCGTCATCTTCGCGCGAGCCCGGACCATCGACCGAGGCATTGGGATACACGCAGCCGGTTGAGAACGCTACGATGCGGGAGCCCGCATACCGTTCCGCAGCTATGGCGGGCAGAAGTGTATTGGCCGCCCAGGTCCGCTCCGGTGCATCGGTCGTGCCGAACTTTTGCCCCGCCATATAGATAACATTGGGCGCGTCCGGAAGGCGGTTCACCTTGTCGCGGTCGTACAGGTCGCACGGAATCGTCTCCACGCCGAACTCTTCGAGGCTACGGCGGGCGGCTAAGTCAGTAAACCGCGCCACGGCCATGACCCTGGTTCGCAACCCTGCGGAATCCAGCGCCCGCCGCGCCATCCGAGCAAGAGAGGGACCCATCTTCCCACCGGCTCCGAGGACCATGATATCACCCTCGAACTCGGCCATTACCGCGATTAGCTCGGGCGTCGGCCTCGAAAGACGCTCTTCCAGCGCTTCTTCAGTCTGAGGGCAGGTTTCTAGCTTTTGTTCGGTCATTCCGCTATTAAGCGTGCGAACGTGGAATATGGAGTCCGGTCGATTGAGCGCCGAAACTGTCACCCCGGCGAGACCCCGCCGCAACCCTACCGAGAAATCGGTTGCGCGGCGCGGACTCATCTTTCAGGTAAACCCTGAGGAAACCCGGTAATTTTGCCGATATGCAAAAGGAAGGTGGCCGTTCGGCGTTGAACCGGCCGTAACCGAGTGTGTATGGGCGCAGGTCTCGATTCGTCGGGATTGGATGCGCGTGCACCGCGTAACAACTCACAGGAGGAGTATTTTGAAGACTGTTGCAAAATGGCTCGCGGCAGCCGCTCTGCTCGTCGTCACCGCCGGTGGCGTACAGGCGCAGGATGTCGAACTGCCGACTCAGGGCACCACGGAAATCAGCCTGGCCGGGAACATCTTCTTCGGAGATGGAACTGCCTGGAGCGCCCAGGGAATGTGGGCCCCGTTCGCAAGCCCGAACCTGCAGTGGGGGTTTTTCGCTAGTCTCGCAGACGGCCCCGCCTCGGATACCTCGGGTACGCTCGGAGTGCTCGCCAACTGGCACTTCGTGCCGAACAGCGGCGCTACGCTCCCGTACGTCGGAGTCGGCTTCGGCTTCGGCTTCGGGGACAACAACGACAACATCTGGAACATTCACGCAGGCATCAAGCATTTCCTCACCTCGCAGGTCGCGTTCTTTGCCGAACTGCAGATGGTGGATGGCGGAGGATTCGACAACGACCTCCAGCTTCTGTTTGGCCTGTCGATCTTCCGCCGTTAATACGATACGAATCTGTACTGGATTGTCCGGCTCGGGCTCATAATGAGTCCGGGCCGTTTTTTTGGCATCGGCAAATCATCCAACTTCTCCGCACATCGGTTAAGCAGTTCGCATTTGCGCAGGGCGCCATCAGCTTACGAAAACGCGGCGATGGAAAGCGTACCATTCGAAAGCCAGCAGTCCGAGCAGAAGCATGGCCAGGTAGGACCATATCTCGCGCGTGATCGTAACTCGCCGCCCGGGCTGGGACGGCGCCCCGCCTCCCAAATCAGGATTCCGCTTTGGCGTGATGTCCGATTCCGCATGATCTGCGAGGTTTGCGGCGAAGACGCGCCGGAATCCCCCCGCCCCGGTCACCGTGTAGATGCCAACCTGGTCCACTTCGTCAAATACCGCCGAGCCTCGCGCAGGGACCATTACATCGCGTTTGACGCCGTCCGGCTTAGAGATAGTGATCGTCTTGAGGGCCTCGGGTGGATCGATTTGAAGCGGCGTGCCTGTTCGAACCTGCGTTTCCAATGCTTCGTCCGAGCGCGCAAGCCACCGGAGCGAATTGGCGATGAATATAGGATAGCCGACGGTCAGCGGGAACTGGCCGTGTGTAACGTCAAGGTCGAATCCGATCCAGAGGGCGCGCGTGCGGCCCTGTTCTCCTGCCACGATGGCCGAACCGGATTCCGAGCTGGCTAACTCACGCGCCCACGGGGCCGGCTTCCCGGCGGTCATCGTCGTCCAGCGCGTGTTGCCGAAATCGACGTACCGCAGCGCGGGATGCGAACGGTCGGGATCGATCAGCCCCTGATTCTGGTGTTCGGCGATGGGCGATGCGGGCGAACGATCGCTGGAGCAATTGACGAACAGGTAACTCCCATCGGGCATCGATTTCGGCGCCTCCCCGTCGAAGACAACCACGTCATATCCTTCGGGTCCCTTGAATCCGGCTAAAGTCGTCTTGCTCAGTTCGACGCTAGGGTCGACGTTCATGCTGTTTTCCAGAAATGGATTGTCGCTTCCGACGAGCAACGCTTTGATGGTCTTGCGGGGATTGATCACGAGCGCCGCACGATTGTCGGAATCGAGCTCATCCTCGGCATCCAATTTGATGCTCAAAGTGATCGGCTCAGACGGTTCCGGTAGGTCGAAGACCTGCGGATTCTCCTTTCCCGGCGGGAGGGTGACCTCCTGAGCGTCCAACAACTGCTTCTCGTGAGCCAACTCGATGTTGAACGTTCGGGGCTTTGCATCGAAGTTGTGCATGGTGACGAAGACCTGGACTTTTTCCTCACCCGCCAGGCTATGACGATAGTCTACGGCGGCTATTCCTACATTCGCGGAGGATGCTCCGATGGGATGGAAAGCTACGTATGCTTTGCCGAGGTTCACGTTCGTGATAGGCGGGAACGCGCCATCGGAGATCACCTCTATTCGGGCCGAATCCCTCGTTGCAACGAGCGCCGCTGCCAGATTGACTGCATCCCGAATGTTTGTCGAGGTCTCACGCGGCTGGAGGGAGTTGATAGCGCGCGACAGTTCGCCGCGTTCCGCCGTGAATCCCGTTAGCGCCTCCGGCCGCGAGGCAGCGGAGACCACCATCATCTGGTCCTCCGGCCGCATTCCGCTGACAATCTTGACCGCTTCGTCCTTTGCCTTTGCGAGCCTGCTCGGCCGCACGTCGGTCGCTCCCATGGAAGCGGATGTATCTATCACGATCACAATGCTCCTGCCGCCGATACCTTTTCCCCGCCAGAACGGCCGTGAGATGACCATAACGAGCAGTAAGATCGCCAAAAGCTGCAATAGAAGGAGCAGGTTCTTTCGCAGCTTCTGAAACGGCGCGTTCGCCTGCACGTCCCGAATCACCTGCTGCCAAAGGAAAGTCGATGAGACGACCACATCCTTCCGGCGTAGCTTGAGTATGTACATCAGTACAATCAAGCCGGCCAGGGGGAGAAGCCAGAGGAGCGAGAGTGGGTTGAAGAAGTTCATTCGTGGGCGTTGGGCCTTGGGCGTTGGGCGTTGATCGTTAGTGCTAGCAAATCGTCATCGGAACAGTAGACGGCGAGCGAATCCGCAGCGTACGGTTCCGTTGATTCCTTCATGACCTTGCCCTTTATCGAAGACCGCCGGAAGCTGATTATGGCGTTCAGGCGGCGAGTTGCGCTTGCAGGTTCGCGAGATACTGATTCGCCTCGCTTTCGTTCACGAGTTTTCGGGTTACGGCACGATGAATCCAAAACCGAGTTCTCGCGTGCCGATCCTCGCGCTATTGTAAAGAGATGGGCAGCCTCTGCATCACTATAGCGGCCGTCACCTTCGACTAAAGTGGCGCCTACCCGATCGATGGCGCGAACAAGCTGCCTTCCGAAGTGTCCACCGAGAGTGGGCGCCATTTCGATACTTGATCCCAAGCCCAGTCCCCGACTTCCACAAAGTCGCGAAAGAAGTCCATTTGTTCAATCGGAACATATTCGCTTGAACCCAACTCGGTCCTCCCAACGCCCAACGCCTAACGCCTACTCCGCCGGCGTCACAGTGATCTTACGGAATTCGATGGGGCCGTGGTCTCCTTGAATCATGAGGGGGCCGGGATCACGTTCTTTGCTGTCCAGCGCGCCGCCGGTGATTCCCGGGATCTCCGTGCGGTCGATTACGGTTTGACCGTTAAGGGTAATGGTTACGCTGCGACCCACGAGCGTGATGTCCACTTTCTGCCATTCGCCGGCGGGTTTGAGGGCATTCCATCGCGGCTTGAGGAACCCATAGATTCCGCCGCCACTGTGACTCGTGGGCTCCTTGCCGAAGTGGTCCTCGATCTGCATCTCGTAGCGGCCGCGCAGGTAGATTCCACTGTTGCTGCCTTTCGGGTACCGGAATTCCGCGTGGAGCTTGAAATCCGTGAACTTTCGGTCGCTCACGACGTCGGTGCTGGGCGGCCGGTTCGTCAGAAGGCCATTCTTGACGCTCCAGCCATTACGCTCCCGAGGGTACCGAATCTTCCAGCCGGCGAGATCGCTTCCATTGAACAGCTCGACGGCCTGTCCCCAGCTCGGAGGGCGATAGCGCTTCAGGGATGGCGCCCGGGTAGCGCTCCACTGGATTCGGCGGCCGTCATTGTCCGTGGTCCATCCGCTCAGCAGGCCGGACGCGTACCGACCGCGAAACTTCTGGTCGTCTTTGCGGCTCTCCCATTGCGGCGGGACAGACCACTCTACAGACCCGCTGCGGTAGGTGACGCGCTCAACCGGCCGCGCGCTGCCGAACTGCCCAACGTAGGAGCCAACCAATCCTCGACCCGAGGGGATGATGTCGATCCAAGAGGGATACGTCCCTTCCTTTCCAAGAACCACCACATCCCAACGACCGGTCACAGGATAAGCCGGAAGCTGCGATTCCGCGTAACGCGAGTACCCTATTCCAACCGCGATAATTGTGACTAATGCGATACTAGCTTTCCGCATCTTTAACCTTTCGTCTTCCGATGGTTGATTGCAGGCAGATTACCCCGGTTGCTTCTGCATGCCGGCTGTCTACACACGCTTAAATGATCGTAGTCAGCCTACCCTGGACCCGATACTCTCACTTGATCAGGCCGCCCTGACGCAGATATCTCAAGACGACGTCCTCGAACGGCACTCCCGTCGATGTCTTGATATAGTCCATGCCGTATCGGTTTGCGAACGCTTCTATCTCCTCACAGAACTGATTCAGTCGGTCCTCGTAGCGCCGGAGGAGGGCCGGGTTGACGCTCATCTCTTTCCAGTCTCCGGACTCGCTGTCGATGATTCGCAAATCCCCCAACATGGTCGGATTCAGCTCCTCCGGGTCCAGCGTATGAATAAGGGCCACCTGGAATCCGCGGGCGAGAATGGACTTCAAACCGTCTTGCCAGGTGGGATCGAGAAAATCGGAGATGACGATGGCGAGGCCCCGGTATTTGGCGCGTGCGGCGAATTCCTTGAGTGAGGAACCGAAGGATGTTCGGCCATCTGCTTTCATATTATTCAGGTAACTGAAGAAGGGGAGAACGGCTGCCTTGCCGCGTTTGGTGGGGAGGGGCTTGCCAAGGTGCGCGGTAAAGGCGGCGACGCTCACGCGGTCATAGTTTGAGAGGCCGATGTAACCGAGGGACGCTGCGACCCGCGCGGCGAAGTGGAGCTTCTTGGGGTTCCCGAAGTCCATGCTCGCGCTGGTATCGATGAGGAGGGCAAGGTAGAGGTCTTCTTCTTCGATGAAGAGCTTGACGAAGAGCTTTTCCAGGCGAGCAGCGGTATTCCAATCCACGTAGCGGAGATCGTCGCCCAGCATGTATTCACGGTAGTCGGCGAACTCGACGCTGGTTCCGCGCTTGACCGATCGTTTCTCGCCCTTCATCTGCCCGGCAAACGTGCGCCGGACGACGATGCTCAGGCGCTCCAGTTTTTTGAGAAAAGTGGGATCGAGGATCGCTTCGGACATATCGGATTCTACTACGGATTCACCGGCGGCTGGGATTCCGCGGATGGAGACTGTCGAGATAGATTCCAACCGCGGGGGGCGGATCCTTTTCCGCGGCTGCGGCCTCCAGCGCTTTGATTCGTGCCTCACGGGCGGCTGCCATATCACCCCTTAGCACATCGATCTCGGAAATTCTCTGCCAGACAGTCCACGGATTCGCTCCCAGCGACAGACTTCGTCGGTAATCGCTGATCGCGACGGTATAGTCGCCGGAGTTGACTGCATTTCCCGCTTTCCAGAGAGTCCACGTAAGCGACCAGGGCATCCAGGTTAGCGACAGCACAACGATTATGCCCAGCATTAGGACAACCGCAAACGCAGCAGGCCGGCGTTTGCCGGCGTAGATAGTCCATCCGATGGCCAGGCCGAAGAGGAACCCGCCCGCATGGGCCGCATTGGCAATGTGAAGATATCCAAACGCTGAAGCGATGAGGCAGATCACACCCCAGCCGACGAACATCCTGAAGACGCCCGGAGTGGCTACCTCGCGCCAGGCCGGCTGATAAAATCGACCCGCCCACAGTAATCCAAAGATAGCGTAGACCACGCCAGAAGCGCCGATGGCCACATTCCCGGTGGCCGCCAACTCGGCGCACGAGGCTACGGCAGCAGAGGCGACGAAGAAGGACAGCCAGGCTATCGGTCGTACCGTACGCTCGAGTACAGCGCCTAAGACAAACAGGCCCACTGTATTGAACGCCAGATGCAGGAGATTGCCGTGGAGAAACACGTTCGAGACGAGGCCGTAGTATCTGCCGTCCCATATCTGGCCGGGCGTGGCTGATAGGAACGCGTCCATACGGCCGCCAAGCCCACCGCGCGCAAACGAGTGAATTACTGTGACGGCAACGCAGAAGCCTACGGCCGCCCAGGTAAAATAGGGAGGGCGCGCGGGCGGGCTGGACACGTTCTGAGCTCTCTGGCTGGGAGTCCATGGAGATTTCAAGGGTCCGCTTTTCTCCTATCGATTCCTTAATGCGTGCGCTCATTCCTGCACCCGGCCAAGGAATTGCACGGCGCGACCGCGAAGTCATTTCCGATTCGCGCCTGCTTCATGACCGCGCGAGAGCGGATATCCGACCCGGAGGATTGCTTGAATGGCCACGGAGATCAAACCACCTGTCGTCCAGCTCGCTATCGACGTGCTCAATATCGACGATGCGCTGCGCATTGCAGAGTCGGGAGTGAAGGCGGGCGTGGACTGGCTGGAGGTCGGAACGCCGCTCGTTACTTTCGCGGGTACCGCCGCCATCGGAGCCCTCGCGCGGGCGTTTCCCGGGGTTCCAATCCTGGCGGATTACAAGACGATGGACGGCGCGCGGAAGTACGTGCTGGAAACCAAGGCGCAGGGTGGCCATTTTTCCACCGTATGCTCCGTGGCAGCGCCGGAAACAGTTCGCGCGGCGGTGGAAGCAGGCAAAGAGGCCGGAATCGGAATCATATGTGACCTCATCGCCGCCCCCGACGTGGCGCAGCGCGCCGCGAAAATGCAGCAGCTCGGGGTGAATTCCGTATACGTCCATTGGGGCGCGGACCAGAAGGCGGCAACTCCAACTCGGGATTCTCTGGCCGATCTGGAACTCATCGTAGACCGGATACGAATTCCGGTGGGGGCTGCCACTTTCAGCGCAGACGAGGGGGCGCGGGCGATCCGGACGGGCGCTCAGATAGCCGTCATCGGGTTCCCGCTGATAGGCGAGGCGGACGTTGAATCTGCGCTGCGGCGGTACGTGGACGCCGTGAAGTCTGCGGAGCCTTCGTAGGTCAGGAGCCTAAGAGACGCAAGAATCGCTCGTAGGCGGTGTCCCAGGCTGCGGTGTCGTTGGGGCGGCATTCTTCCTGCGGAAACGACCGGCGTATCAAGGCGCGAGCATCCGCGAGTGATCCAAGGTCCCCGAGTGAGATGGCCTGGATAACGATGTTTCCGATTGCGGTGGCTTCCACTGGGCCGGCAAGAACCGTTCGGCCGGTGGCGTCGGCCGTGGCCTGGCAGAGCTGACGATTCCGGCACCCGCCACCCATGACGTGGATCACCTCCATTCGCTCACGCGTTACGTCCTCCAGCTTTTCGATCACCCAGCGATACTTCAGCGCCAGGCTTTCCGTGATGCAGCGGACCGTCGCAGCGACTCCCTCCGGTGGAATCTGGCCCGTGCGGCGGCAGAAACCCGCGATGGCCTCCGGCATGTCGGGCGGATTCAGAAAGGATTCATCATCAGGGTCCACGAGCACATCGAGTGGAGGGGCATCCTCCGCCATAGCCGCAAGCTCGTCGTAGCCGTATTTCCTACCGGCGCGCTCCCAGGAGCGGCGGCACTGCTGGAGGATCCAGAGACCCATCACGTTGCGTAAGAGCCGCGTCGTGCAGTTCACTCCTCCCTCGTTGGTCAGGTTGTACTCCAGCGTCCGATTGCTGATGACGGGCCGCTGGGATTCAACGCCGACCAGGGACCACGTGCCGCAGCTAATATAGGCCCACCCGCCTGCAGATTCCGCTGGGACCGCCGCTACCGCAGAGCCGGTGTCATGGCTGGCAGGTGCGATGACCTGCATGCCCTCCGCCCCGGTCTCGCGAGTCACGGAATCATGTAGGCGTCCGAGGTTCGTTCCGGGCTCAACTATTTCCTGTAAAAAACCAGTGGGGATTCCGAGGCGGTCGAGAAGAGTGGTCGCATAACCGCGAGAAGTCGGATCGTAGAACTGGGACGTCGAGGCGATACTCAACTCGTTCGCCTTACGGCCGGTGAGCCAGAAGTGAAGCAGGTCCGGCGTAAACAGCAGCGAGCGAGTGGAATCGAGTAAAGGAGAGTTGGAGAAGCGCATAGCCATCAGTTGGAACAGGGTATTGATCTGCATGAACTGAATGCCCGTGGCGCGATAAATGTCTTCACGCGGAACCAGCTCAAACGTCCGCTCCATGATTCCGTCCGTCCGGTGGTCGCGGTAGTGATAAGGCAGGCCCAGCAGCTCGTCGTTCTGGTCGAGCAGCGCGAAGTCCACACCCCATGTGTCAACGCCGAGCGATGAGGGGCGTGCGCCCTTCTCCCGGGCTGCGCGCGTTAGCCCGTTCTTGATCTCGGCGAACAACCGCGGAGTATCCCAATGGAGCCTTCCCAGAATCCACTGCGGCTCGTTCGGGAAGCGGTGTATCTCCTCAAGCTCGAGCTTGCCGCCGCCGAGCTTCCCCAACACCGCCCGCCCCGATTCCGCCCCCAGGTCAAACGCCAGAATCTCCCGTTGCATGCCGCTCAGTTCGCGGATTCCACCGAGTTCCCTGCCATGATGAGTGGTCGACAACGAGCTGTACGCCTGCAACCGACAGGGCCCGCTTATCTCCAAGTCCACACCGTCTAGCCCCTACAGTTCGGGTATAGCTGACCTATAGCGATTGATCCAGAGCACGGGTTATTGCCTGTGCCTCCGTCATCGCGCGCCCCTCCGTCCAGGCGGCTGAGAATGCTTCGGCGCTCATGGCCTGACGTGCGGTAGCCACAACAATATTGAATTCGTCGAGAGCATTCGGCGGCAACGGAGAACCGATCCCCTCGCGAAGTTGCTCCGCCGCTCCCCACAATCGCGATGCCTGCTCCAGCTTGTCCTCCGCGAAGTTGAGCCGCGCGAATGATTCGAGAGCCTCGACGATTCCTTTCCGGTCGCCCAGTTCTTTGTAGATTCTCAAGCTCTCAGCGAATAGAGAACGGGCCGCGGCGTGGTCACCCTCCTGGTAAACCAATAGCCCGAGTGGGATCATGGAGTCGGCTGCGCCCATACGGTCTCCTAACCTCCGCCTTATCTCCAGGCTTTCCTCAAAGAGACCACGGGCCGCGGTGTAGTCGCCCTGATCTTTCGCGATACTCCCCAGGTTCAGGACACTTGCGACAATACCGGTTCGGTTTTTCCACTTTTCGCATTTCTCAGCGCTCTGAGCATAAAGAGTACGAGCTGCCGCATAATCACCCAGATCATTCGCGATATTCCCTAAGTTGTCTAGCGACTCGGCAATTCCGAACCGATCCCTTAATTCCTCTCTCAATTCGAGACACTGCTCGTGCAACGAGCGAGCGGATGTATAGTCACCCTGGAACCAGGCGATGTATCCGAGATGATTAAGCGAATCAGCGGTGCCTTGCCTATCTTGCAGCTCACCCGATATCTCCAGACTCTCCTCGTGCAGTGTGCGAGCAGATGCATAATCACTTTGAAGCCAGGCGAGTGTTCCAGCTCGGTTGAGTGCTCTGACACGTAAGGTCGTGCGCCGTTGCCCCTCAGGCTGTGCCAAGAGAGCGGACAGGCGTATTCTCCCTTCGGTCAGATAGCCGCGTGTAGCCCAGAACGGCTGTAAAGCAGCGGCAATCCTCAGTCCTTTCTGGTCTCCCTGCGCTACTTCTAAGCAGAACGTCAGCGCCTGACGCAGATTATCGTGCTCATCTTCCAGCCGATCAAGCCATGCCTGCTGTTCTTCACCAGCTAGGTGTGGCTCCGCCTCATAGGCAAGCGATTCGAACGCACTGATAAAGCGTCGCTGTAACAAGGGACGCTCTTTATTGAGGAGCTTCTCCTGGGCATATTCGCGAAGGGTCTCGAGCATTCGGAATCTGACGTCCAGTCCCGAATGTATTGCCTGCACGAGAGAGTGGAGTCGGAGGTGCTCGAGAAAGTGGCGCGCCTCCGGCTCTTCACAGACAGTTTCGGCGCTCTCGATCGTCCAGCCGCCGCGAAAAACTGACAGTCGGCTGAATAAAAGTTGCATGCGTTCCGGCAGCAAGTCGAGACTGGACTCGATGGCGGCCCATAGAGATGTATGCCGCGCGGGGCGACCGGAACTTCGCCGCCCCTTCTTGTCGGCCGAAAGGCGAAAGAGGCCCGCTTCCAGCCGTTTCGAGATTTGAGCGGGCGTCAGACTTCCCGCCCAGGCGGCGGCCAGTTCCAGCGCGAGAGGGCTCCCTTCCAGCCTCCGGCAGAGTGTAGAGACCGCGCTCGCGTTACGGTTCGAGAGAGTAAAGTCCGGGTTGATTGATTGTGCGCGGTCTACGAAGAGCTGTACGCTTGGGAAGGCCGCCGCCTCCTCAGCGCAGCTCAATTCATCTTGGTCTGGAACGGAGAGGAAGTTCACGGGCAAGAGCTGCTCGCCGGTAACCCCCAGCCGCCTCCGGGACGTCACAAGGCAGCTGACAGTTGGCGCTTTGCGCAGCAGGGTTTCCACCATGGCGCCGCCGCCAGGCGCGAGCTGTTCGAAGTTATCCAGCAACAGCACCACCGGGTCTTCCCGTGCCGAAACAAGTGCGGCAGTTTCTTCAATGGAGTCGTCCTTGTGAACACTCTCGAGGCCAACCGCACGCATGATCGCTTGAGGTATCAGACGCGCATCGGAGAGGTCCGCCAGGGGCACGAAGTAGACACTGGACAGGCCGGTACCGGACACGCCTGATAGCTGCCATGCGGCCTGCACCGCAAGGCGCGACTTGCCGCATCCGCCGGGCCCGACGAGCGTCACGAGGCGGGCGGGCTCGCCTTCACAAGGCAACATGAGCTGAAGAATCCGCGCAATCTCCGGCTCTCGCCCGAAGAACCGATTCAGCCCCGGCGGCAGGCTCGCGCTAGCCGTTGGCAGCGCCGCGCGCGGGTTACGCTCGCGCTCGGCAGGAGGGATCGCAGCCTTCAGAGCAGTTATTGGTTTTGCGCGACGCGACGTGCCTGGCGGCGCGCCGGGATCGGCGGAAGCCACGGCGGCCCCCCCAGCCATCGCAGTAAACTCCGGCGAGGGAGCGACCCCCAACTCCTCGTCAAGCACTTCCGCAAAATCCCTATACTCCTGGCGAGCTGACTCGGTGCGCCCCGCGCTTAGAAGCAGTCCAAGCAGCCTGGCCCGGGCCCCCTCACATAGAGGATCGAGCGCGACGGCACGGCGTGAAATCTCGAGCGCCTCTTCGATTTCTCCTGCCTCCGCGAGGAGGAGCGCCAGGCGCTGCAGCACCAGTCGGCGCTTTTCGGCTAACCGGTCCCGTTCGCCCAGAGCCCATTCATCGTAGAGACCAGGGAGGAGCTCTCCAACGTAGAGGGACTCCGCGCGGCGCAATTCAACGAGGCGCTCGTCGCCGATTGTATGGGTTCGTTCGGCGCGAAGGATAGCGGCTTCGAACTCTGCCACGTCCGTGGTGAAGGCCGCAGGGTTAAGGGAAATGCCGCCGCGTGTCGGGGACACCAGCACACTGCCGGGAGCTACTTCCGGGATCTCGAGGTGTCGGCGAAGGGAGGACAGCGCCTGGCGCAGGCTGTGGCGGCCCGACTCCGGCTCGTCCTCAGGCCAGAAACGGTCCGCCAAGACCTCCCTGGAGAACGACTGGCGCGGGAAAAGGGCGAGGCACGCCAGTAGAGCGCCAGTCTTTTCGGTGCGAAATCGGGTGATGACGCGGCCGGATCCCTGGAATAGCCGCGGCCCCCCGAAAAGCTCAATCCGCCAGGGAACCACTAGCATGGATTGCTTTGCCTTCCCTTCCTACATTCGCAAATTCAATTTTCAGGGCGGTAATTCCTTCGCTCCGCGCCTAATATCCCCGTTTCCTTGTGACGCTGCCGTGACGCACGGTGCTTAGAATGGGCCTGTAGATCCGTCACCGCGTTCATCAACGCCGGAGAAGACAACCACGTCGCGGAGTCTACGGAAAGTATTTGAGAGGACAGAGGACATGTTTATGAAGCATCCAGTGACACTACGGTTTCTGGCCGTAGCTACCATCTTGGCGGCAGGCCTGACAACGCCCCGAGCTGGCTACGCGCTCGACCGGCACGTTTCCAACGCTGTGCCAACTCCTCGGGGCAGTTATGCCACCATTCGAGCCGCCGTCGACGCGGCCGGAGAAGGGGACACCGTTCTGGTCGCCGACGGCACCTACACCGGAGTCGACAACCGAAATGTCACGGCTAAGAATTATATGACCATCCGCTCCGAAAGTGGTCAGCCCGCCAACTGCATCATTGATTGCGAGGGTGGGGGGCGGGCCTTTACGCT
>JBKJZI010000209.1:0-36724 GCA_046715155.1 Chthonomonadales bacterium
CCCCCTCCTTACGAAGGAGGGGGTTGGGGGAGGTTCGGCGCGTCCTCCTTGCTGTCACTTTGGCGGTTCTCGGAAACCAAGGCTGCGGGCGCGGCTCGGCGGAATCCGCCGGGACAGTCACTCTCGACATTTGGAGTATGTGGGCAGGAGGAGAGGAAAAGGCATTCCAGGTCGTCCTGGACCGCTATCAGGCATTGAATCCGCAGGTCAGGATCAAGAATCTTGGCGGGATCCGGGATGACACGAAGGCAATCCGAGCCATCGTCGCAGGCGTGCCGCCGGACCTCTATACCCTTGCCGATCCGCTCTACCTCGGGCCGTTGGCCGCTCAAGGGGCTGTTCAGCGGCTGGATTCCATACTGCGATCAGCGGGGTTAGATGAAAGTGAATTCGTGCCCGCCTCGCTCAGCCAATGCCGCTACCGTGGCGGTCTCTACGCTATGCCATTCCTCGTAGACGACTTCGCGCTCCTTTATAACCGCAAACTATTCCGCGAGGCCGGCCTCAACCCCGACCGCCCCCCGCAAACGCTGGAGGAGCTTGAGGAGTTCGCCCTCAAGTTGACCAAATTCGATTCCTCCGGTAACCTCACGCAGCTCGGTCTTTCCCCGCTAAGCAGCCGCACCTTCTCTGCCGGCGACATCTACGCCATGTTCGCGCTGTTCGGCGGGGGTCTCTACGACGAGGCGAGCAACAATGTCACACCCGATAGGCCGGAAAACATCGCGACGTTCGAATGGTTCGCAAAACTCATTGAGAAGTCGGGCGGCTTCCAGAAAGTCAACGCTTTTGCAGCCGGATTCGGACAGCCTCAGGGTGGAAATAACCCGTTCTTCCAGGGGAAGATCGCAATGATGGTGAACGGCCAGTGGAACACCTACTGGTCTCATCTTTACGCCCCCAATCTGGATTATGACGCCGCTCCTATTCCCTACCCCAAGAACCATCTCGAGCGCGCCCGGATGACCTGGTTCGGCGGCAACATGTTCGTCATTCCGAAGGGCGCGAAACACGCGAAGGAAGCGGCCGACTTCCTGATCTGGACCCAGACGGACGAAGCACAGATACTCTTCGCCGGCACCATGCACGGCGTACCTAACCAGCGAAGCGCACTACACGCCCCGCAGCTTCGCACCGGTAACCCCTATCGGGCCAAGTTTGCCAAGTACCTGGACCTCGCCTTGACGCCGAACGGATTCCACTTCCCCGCTCTGCCGGTCGCCAACCTTTATAGCACCCAATTAGGAGACGCGTGGGACTTCGTCCTGAATGGCAGCAAGACCTCAGAGGATGCTCTCAGGGACGTGCGAATCCGCGTCCAACGGGAGCTGGAGCGTTTCCGATGAGCCACGAAGCTCGCAGAATCCGCGTCGGGCTATTGTTCATATCTCCGTGGTTGATCGGATTCCTCGTGCTGACCCTGTATCCGGTCATCGCGTCGGCCTATTACAGCTTCACCGAGTTTCGAGTCCTATCGCCTCCGAAGTGGGTCGGATTCCGCAATTACGCCGAGCTGTTTTCAGACCGTGATTATTTCCTGCCGTCGCTCGCTAACACGGTTTTCATGTTCATTGAGCTGCCGATCGCTCTGGCCCTCTCCGTCGGAATCGCGCTGCTTTTGAACCAGAAGCTGCGTGGAATGGCCTTGTTCCGGACCATCTTCTATCTGCCCGCCGTCGTTCCCACCGTAGCGAGCGCCATCCTCTGGCTGTGGCTGCTGAATCCGGAGTACGGGCTGGTGAACCGCGGACTGGGGACGATGGGAATTCCGGGGCCTGGTTGGCTCCAAGACCCGGTCTGGTCCAAACCCGGATTCATCGTCATGAACCTCTGGATGGTCGGCGGGAACATCATCATCTACCTCGCGGCTTTGCAAGGCGTGCCGGAGCATCTCTATGAGGCGGCGGAACTGGATGGCGCGAGCGCATGGAGGCGGACGTGGCACGTGACGTTACCTGCCATTTCGCCCGTCATCTTCTTCAACCTGGTGCTGGGCGTCATCAACACGTTTCAATACTTCACGCAGCCCTTCATGATGACCGGCGGCCCCGGAATCCAGCCCGGCGGTCCGGCGAATTCGACGCTGCTCTACCCGCTCTATCTCTTCCAGAACGCCTTTTCCTTCTTCCGGATGGGCTACGCGAGCGCCATGGCCTGGATCCTCTTCCTGCTCACCGTCCTCGCCACCCTACTCGTGTTCAAGACCTCCGCCCGCTGGGTGTACTACGATGGTGATACGCGCTAACCGGCGGGCGCGGCAGTGCGATCCTGTTCGATTTCAGAGAGGACGTTGGACCGTCGTTCTGTAATCGCTTGAGCCTCGTCCGCCCGCCCGAAATCTTGGAGCATACCGGCAAGCGAGGACAGTGCTTTCTCCAACTGTCCGCCTCCCAGTAGAGCTTTCTCAGGACGAACCTGCAGTTGAACCATCGGATTCTTGCGGCGGTCCCAGAACTCTCCGAGGATATCGACCGCTTTGCGCAGATTCCGCTCGGCGCTCGACTTTTCTCCGCGCGCCAGCTCAATCTCTCCGAGAGCGCGATGCGCTTCGCCAAACTCGTATTCGATCAGCTCGGGAATGGCGCGGACCTGGCCGAATGGGCTCTCGTACAGCGCGGCGATGCGACGATAAATCCGCTCCGAATCACTCATCCTGGATTCCGCGGAATTGGCTTCCGCCAGCGCGAGCAGATTCTGGAGGTTATTGGGCTCGACCGCCCGCGCCCGCTCGTGCCACTTGATTGCCTCAGGGATCCGCTTCTGCTGGCTTAGAAAACGGGCATATTGGTATGGCGCCTTTCCCGTCCTGGCTCTCAATACTGAGCCTTCATAAGATTGTTCAGCCGCGGACATATCTCCAGCCGCGGCTTGCAGATTTGCAAGTTTCAGGAGGTACTCCTGATTTTCACGGTCGGCCATTGCCGCCCGCTTATAGGACGCTCTAGCAGCACTCAAGTCCCCGGTCGGAATGGCGACCTCCGCGGCACGGGCAAAAATCCGTCCGGCTGTATACGGCGCGAGGACCAGAAGCATCAATATGGTGATCAGGACTGCGAATACTCGCCTTAATAACGGTCGGTTGACGGTGGATTCCGGCAACGGGGCTCTAGATGACAGCGACATCGCAGAGACCAGTGCGAATATGAAGGCGTTGGCGGGGATGTAGAGGTCGGAATCGAACAGGTTGCGTACAAGGGCGCCGACAAGACCTGCGGCAAGGCCGGCTGACAACAGAGCGGGAGCGGAATCCGCCCACGTCGGGACAGTCGGCGGAAGATCGGCCGCCTTCTGGCTGCGCTTCGATGCGGACTGCTCGGAAATCGGATCAGGATTGGGCTCAGGCATTAGGCGAGCAGACGAAAGGGCGGATCTGAGCGCGGCTCCTGAGACGAGAAGGAGAAGTACAAGAGCCGGGATCCCCCCTTCCCCGGCGAGCTGGAGATACGTGTTATGGGCGTGCTGGGTGTAGGCGACCTCGGCGTAGGGCGAGTAGGCCACGTCGAAGCTCCCGATTCCGGTCCCCAGAACCGGATTCGCGGCCGCCATCTTTGCCGCGCCTCGCCAGGTGTAGAGGCGGAACTGCGTGGAATGGGATTCCGCCCCGGACCGGAAGAGGCGCAGGCCGATAGGAATTGAGCCGAGCAGAGCTACCGCCAGGATCATGGCCCCCGCCAGCCTCCCCTTTCTTCCGGATACGCCCTGAAAGAGCCCACGGCGCGTAATGAGGATGGCTAGCGTAACCATCGCGGCGGCGAGGCTTACCAGGCCGAACCGCGATCCGGTCAAGAGCAGGCACGCAATCTGAATGGAGAGCCCAAGCCCACAGAGGAGCTTCACCAAACGCTCACGCGCGGCGAGGAAGCAGGCGGCGGCTATGGGTACAGTCATCACGAGGTAGCCGGCGAGGAAATTCGGCGCGGCGAAGGTGGAGAATACCCGCCACGAGAAGTCCCGCGGGGGCCGCGCGATATGCCCAAGGTATTCGCTAATTCCGAGCGCGCCAACTATGGAAGCCGCCGTTACCAGCGCCATGGCGACACCCATTTGAGCCGGCCGGGGAAAGCGGGCGGCGGAGATCGACCATCCTAGCGCTACGGCTGCTGTCAGGATTGCAAAAGTCACCAGGCTGGCGTGCAGATGTGGGGAGCCGAAGATGGAAACGGTCGACCAAACGACCAGACCGCTGACCCCGATGGAGATCAACCCAGGCTTCCAAAAACCACGGTCAAACCAGAGCGCGATCGCCAGCGCGCTCACGCTTAACAGCGCGGAAACCGGAAAGCCGAGCAGATTCAGGACTCCGCTGAGCTCAGGATTGGGATTGACCCGGTCATACAGCATGCCGCCCCAGAGCGAGACGGTCAGGATGGAAGCGGAAGCTAGAATCAGGCAGGCGATCTGATACCGCTTGAGGGCGGAATCGGCGTGCATCATGCGGATTTGCGGGCCGCGATGCGGCGCTGAAGATTCCGGATTCGATAGCGCGTTATCTGGCCGATGGCGCGGGCGATGAGGCCGGGAATGATGAGAGGACGGATGAAAAGCGAGGTTGAGCGGGCGTAGTACTTCTTGTAGAAGCGGTACATGCTGGTGTGGAAGTAATAGGTCGCACGCGTTGGGACCTGGTCGCTGCTGCGGCCGATGATGTGATAGATGACCGAATCCGGGAAGTAGACCACGCGCCAACCCGCCTGATGGGCGCGGTAGCAAAGGTCCACGTCCTCACAGTACATGTAAAACCCCTCGTCAAATCCGCCGATCTGCTCCAGCGTCTCGCGCCGAATCATCAGCGCCGCGCCCGATACCCAGTCCACGTCGCCAACGCTCGCGTGGTCCCAATCGGACATTAGATAGTCCTGTGTATATCGATTCTTGGGAAACAGCCTCCCGAGTGGCGTGTTGCGGAAGAATCCGGCTCCCATATTGGGGAATCGGCGGCAGGAGTACTGGAGGCTTCCATCCTGATTTAGTAGTTTCGGACCGATGATTCCAGCATCCGGCGTAGAATCCGCGAAGTCAATTAACGTATCGAGCGCGCATGGCGTCACCCGAGTATCGGCATTCAGGAACAGCACGTAGCGACCAGGATTCTGCGGAATCGCCCGGTTGTTTCCCGCGCAGAATCCAATGTTCTTCTCGTGCTCGACCAACCGCGCTTTCGGGAACTCGCGCCGCACCATCTCGCGGCTGTCATCTTCAGAGGCATTGTCGGCCACGATAACCTCAACCGAGTGCCTGAACTCCTGTTCGAAGATGGAGCCCAAGCAAACTCGCAAGTCATCCCTCGTATTCCAGTTGAGGATGATTACCGTTAAGTCCATACCAACTTAACCGCAGATGTCGCAGATGAACGCAGATAGCTCCTTGCGCCCTGCCGTCCCCGTGTTCCCCGTGTTCCCCGTGGTTCGAATCCGCAATCTGCGAGAATCGGCGTCATCTGCGGTTACCCCCTACGTCGCGACGTGAACCAGGCCTGCACCCATGAAGCGACGGAGATGACCCAATAAACGGGCGCGAAGAGCGGCGAGCTATAGTGCTTACGGTAGAAGGCAAGCAGGCCGTTACGCGACTCCCACGCCATGCGGGCGCTCACCTGCTTCGTGCTCCCGCCACCATAGTGTACAACCTCCACCTCCGGTGTGAACAGAATCCGCCAGCCCCTCCGTTTTGCGCGAAAGCACCAATCCACCTCATTGAAGAAGATCGGAAACCGCTCGTCCAACAATCCGACGTCTTCCAAGGCCGGGCGCGGGATCAGCAGGAACGTCCCCATCGGCTGGTCAACTTCTGACACCCGATCATACTCAAACCAACCCATCCGATACGCGGAGAAGGGACGACTCCGAGGGAACAGCTTGCTGAGCCCGATCGCTTCCCAAAATACGGAGAGAGGCGACGGGAACCCGCGAACGGAATGTTGCAGGGTTCCGTTGGGATTCACGAGCTTGACACCCAATGCGCCGAGATTTGCGCTATCGATAGCTATCTCCACAGCGCGGTCAAGACCTTCAGGCCCAAGGACGACGTCCGGATTCAGTAAGAGGACGAAGTATCCGGCGGAAGCCTCGATCCCCTGGTTATTGCCCTTCGCGTAACCTGCATTCTCGGTATTGGCTATCAGTCTTGCCTGTGGGTAAGCAGCCGCTACGGAATCCGCGCTATTGTCCAACGACGCGTTGTCCACGACGATCGTCTCGAAATCGAATTGGGGCGGATTTCGGTAGATGGAGTGAAGCGCGCCGAGCAGGTAATCGCGCGTGTTCCAGTTGACGATGACGATGGAGAGTGTCATGCCACCAACGGGAGAAGATCGGCGAGTTTCTCGACCAGCAGGTCGGGTTGTGCAGGCTTAAAGAAACCCGGTTCTCGGCCATGGAGGATTCCTACTGTCGCCACGCCGGCAGCGCGTCCGGCCTTCACGTCCATCCAGTGGTCTCCAACCATCACCGCGTTCACTCGTTCCGGCGTTCGGGCATTCAGGCGTTCAGGAGAGATGCCGAGATGCGAAAGCGCGGCGAGCAGATGCGCCGGGTCGGGTTTAGTGATTGGAACGTCGTCGCGGGTTACCGATGAGTCGTGCGTTAGACTCCCGAATTCGGCCAGGTTTAGCGAGACGCGCCGGCAATTCCGGGTGACGATTCCAACACGAACGCGCATCTGCCGCAGCCTGCGGAGGAGCTCCGCCGCGCCCGGGATTTCGACCGGATTTCGGCATTGATCCACTTCGATCTCTTCGAGCCGCGCAAACGCTTCCGCCCGCAATCGCGCCCCATCCTCAGCGCGCCCGTGGCGAACGAGATGATTCCGCGATTCCTCCACGATGGAGAGTATATCCAACGGTTGAACCGATGCGGAATCGACTCCAAAACGCTCCACGAGACCCAGCATTTCATCCTTCATAAACGGAAAGTCAATGTGTGTCTCGACCAACGTCCCATCCAAGTCGAACAGAACCGCCTCCGCATTTAAGAATGGATTCCCGTTCACTGCAGCTCCCATCGCGCGTCCGGAGGACGCCTCACCCCAGGCGGGCATTTTAATGCGCGCCTTCACGCGCTGGCGCCGCAGCACACGTAACTCGGGGGCTGCGAAATGCAGCCCCCGAGTCAATACGGATTCAACCGCCCTTTGGCGTTAGCCGAACAGACCAAGAACCGGCTGCGCCTTTACGAGCTCGCGCGGCTGGTTCAGGTGGTTGTAGATGATCGTTTCGGGCGAGATTCCGAGGGCGTGGTAGACGGTCGCCAGCACCTCGGTGGGATGCACCGGATTCTCGGCCGGTGAAGACGCGGTGGCGTCCGATTTGCCGTAGACTGCGCCGCGCTTGATTCCGCCGCCCGCGATCATCGCCGTGTAGCAGTACGGCCAGTGGTCGCGGCCGTCCGGCGCGTTGCCGTTGCCGGAAGTGCTCACGCCCAGTCGCGGCGAACGTCCGAACTCGCCGATAGCAACTACGATCGTATCCTTCAGCAGTCCCCGCTGGTCCATGTCTTCCAGGAGAGCGGAAAGCGCGCTGTCGAGTCTCGGACAGTGCAGGTCCTTGAGCGGTCCGAAGTTTGCGGCATGCGTATCCCACGCCGTCTTCAGAGGATCGCCGTTGGCAACCGATGGCCAGTTGACCTGCACCACGCGCGTTCCGGCCTCGATCAACCGTCGAGCCGTAAGTACGGATTGACCGAACGTGTGCCGGCCGTAGCGGTCGCGAACTTTGGCCGGCTCTCTCGTCAGGTCGAACGCGTTGCGCGCTTTGCCGGACACCACGAGGTCGAACGCCTTGGCGTAATACTGGTCGAGAGCATAGGGCTTTACGGCCTCCTCGAAGTCGCGGATTCCCTCCTCAAGGGTTTTGTGAAGGCTCGCGCGGCGCTGCAGCCTTGCCTCGCTCATCTCTCCGCGCATCGCCAGATCGTCGATCTTCAGCCGCTCCATCTTGCCCTGGTCCGTGTCGTCTCCGGGCGGGTAGGCGTAGTACGGGTCGTACGCCTTGCCCAGGAATCCGGCGGTGCCGGCTTTACCGATGACGTGGCTCTCCTGAAGCGGACGGGGAAGCATTACGAAAGGCAGCATCGGAACCTTCGGCGGGCGCAGCTTGGCTACGTGCGAGCCGAAGTTCGGGAAGTCGTTGGGCGCCGGCTGCTCGAGCTGCCCGGAAGGCGAGACCTTATCCGCCTGCTCTCCCGTCAGCATCTGGTAGATGGCGGCGGTGTGATTGAACAGTCCGTTCGGCGTGTAGCTGACCGATCGGATCAAGGTCGCCTTGTCTAGCTGCTCTGCCAGAAGCGGCATCGTTTCCGAGACGTGCACACCCGGAATCTTGGTCTTGATCGGCTTAAAGAGACCGCGCACGTTGTCCGGAGCGTCAGGCTTCGGGTCCCAGATGTCGATGTGGCTCGGCCCGCCCTGCAGGAAGATCATAATGACGTTCTTGGCTTTGCCGAATCCGGGAGTCCCTGCGTCCTGTCCTCGAAGCGGCGAGGCGTTCGCCTCCAGCGCCAGCAGCTCCGGCAGAGCCATGCCCGCGAGCATCGAAGCGCCGCCTATGCGCATGAACTCGCGACGAGTCACTCCATCGCAGTCTCTCGCGCTGTTTCCGGGTATAGATAACATCTGTGAACCTCCTACCGGGGTTTACCGAATGGCGTTCCCGCTGGTTGATCGCTGAGACGGCCGCGGATTCCGCGCAATCTTACGCGCGCTCTGCGTCCTTCGCTCCTTGAGAGACTCGACTAAACTGTCACTGCCTTTGGTCTGGCCCTCGATGTTTTCTATCTCGATCTTCTGGTACGTAAAGTCCACCTCATAGGTCTCCGGGAGCCTCGCCAAGTTTAGATCTCGCGTATTCTGCAGGGACGCGGCCACTCGAGAAATGCTTGCGTTCGTAAGCGTGATTTTCATATACTGGATTTCTTGCCCCGTACCGCCGGCAGATCCCAGGCGCTGGGGCTTCCAGAATATAAGCTCGACCTGGGGCAAGCCCTCATTGATCGCGACCGCGTTAAACAGCAGCGGATATGCCCGGTCCATCTCACACACTATTCGGATAGGTTTGTGCTGCCTCTTGCCGGTGGCCTGCCCGCTGGCTACGTCGCGCGGAGAAACGATTTCATGTTGGAATGCGATTCCGCGGATCAAGCCTTCGCGGCCCTTCTGAACCACGCTACCTTTGATTTCCCCCTGCATCTGGGCCTTAATTCTCACGTAGAAATCCACCGCAGCTTCGCTCGGCGCGGCTGCGCCAAGCGCGAGAAGGATCGATCCGAACAATATCATCCGTTTGAGCATGTCAACTCTCCGTTTATCGATTGAACAGGAACGCGGGGCTGGTAATGAGTCCCCACAGTAGGTCCTGTGCAGCTTCGCGCCGCATTACCTCTTTCGCCTCACCTTCGGTCATTTCCGTGTCGCCTTTGTCGGCTTCCTGGCCAAGCTTCTCGCCAATTCTCTTGGGCGTGATGGCCAGCAGTGGCAGCGCCTTTTTGGCCTCGGATTCCGTCGGATAGCGTGACCAGGCGGCCAGGTAAAGCTCCTCGATAATCTGCCGGTCGGTGGGATTGGTCTTGAACAGCTTTGCGACACGCCCATTCGGATCCGCTACCGAGCGATTGGTGATGTCGCCGTTGACCAGGTTCAGCGCCTGAATAAGGCTCACGGTGTCGCTGCGCTCGCATTCGCAGGGTGATTCACGCGGCGGGCGGCCGAACAGATCAAGGAATCCACCGGAGGCCACCGTAGAATCCGGAAGCTGCACCGCGCGGAATCCGGCCGGAACCCCGGGATACTTTTGCAGCGAGCCAGTCGCTCGGCTGATGGAGTCCAACAGGTGCTCGGCGTTGAGACGGCGCGGGTAGGCATGCGAGAAGTTCAGCTTATCGTCCGCGTTCCACTTATTCGTCTTCACGCTCTGTTGGTAGGTGCGTGAGTTGCAGATCGTGCGGATGAGCTGCTTGGTGTCGAACTTGCTCTTGATGAACTCTTCGGTAAGTCCGTCCAGAAGCTCGCGATTGGCAGCGGGATTGCTGGAGCGGATATCGTCTACGGGATCGATGATTCCGCGGCCCAGGAAGTAGCTCCACATTCGGTTTGCATACGATTTCGCGAAGAACGGATTCTTCGGCGAAGTCAGCCATGCCGAAAGCCGCTCGCGGCGGTCCCCCTTGGGAAGATTCGCCCCCAGTGCGTATGGGAAGTCAGCGGTCACGGTCTGGTTAGTCTTCGGGTGTTTGACCTCCCCGGATGTCAGCTCGGAAATCAACTCGTCGCCCGGTAGGGTGGCGGGCTTGCGGCCGATCCGCGCGAAGTTGGCCGCGAACTCGTAGTACTGTCTCTGAGTCCAGCGCTCGAACGGATGGTCGTGGCACTTGTTGCAGGAGAAGCGGATTCCGAGGAAAAGCTGCGTGACGTTCTCCGTCAATACCTCGGGATCGCGCCCGACCCGGAAGTAGCTGCCGGCTGGGTGCTCAAGCGTGGACCCGCTGGCGGTCATGATGTCGTTGACAAACTCGTTGTACGGTCGATTCTGCGCGATCTGGTCTTGAATCCAGGCTCGGAACTTCCACACGCCCCGCTCGCCGAGGTATTTGCGGTTCACCTGGAGCATGTCGGCCCACTTATTGGTCCAGTTGTTGACGTAATCCGGGCTGTCCAAGAGCTGGTCGATCAGCTTTGCTCGCTTGACGCGGGTAGGCGTCTTGTCGCCGACGAACGAGCGGACATCGTCTATGGAGGGAATCACGCCGGTGATGTCCAGATAAACCCGCCGGATGAACTCGGCATCCGACGACAGCCCGGAAGAAACCGCCTTGATCCTCTTGAGCTTGGCATCCACGTGCTTGTCGATGAAGTTGAACTGAGGCTGCTGGACCCATTGATAGCCGGACCTATCGCCGATGACCGTGACTTCATTCGCGGCGTAGTTGCCTTCGTATCGCACGAGCACAGCCGTCTCGCCTCGCCGGACGCCCTCGACCGTCCCCTCCTCTGTGACCGTCGCGACATCCTTCATCGTGCTGGAGAAGACGGCGTCGCGGGTGACATCGCGTGAGGTCCCATCCGGGTAGTGCGCGAGGACGATCAGGCGCTGAGTCTCTCCCGGCAGGCTCATCACCGGCGTCTTGGGCAGAACCTCGATCCGATTGGCCCGTTGGACCTTGCCAACATCGCTCGTCACGCCTTCAGAGATCCAGCGGTGGAGGGTCTTGTAAAAGCGATGTCCCGGCTCGAAGATCAGTCCGCCTTGATGGGCTGCTTCCTGAGTGGGCTTCGCGAGCATGAGGCTTTCGGCGGGACGGGTCCGATTAAACCGTCGGCCGCCAAGATCGTTGATGAGGGCGTGATAATCGAACTCGGGGTCGAATCCGCGGAGAGAAAGCTTGAACCCATTCTTGCCCTTCACGGAACCATGGCAGGTGCCGATGTTGCATCCGGAGCGGGAGAGCATCGGCATTACTTCCCGTACGAAGCTCATTGGAGGATTGGCAACACTTTTGACGTTAACGGGAACCACAACAGACTGTCCGCCGGCACTCACCGTCAGGGTAGTTTGTCCAGACTTCGCAGGCACGAAGAACCCTTCGGAATCCCGCTTGACTATCGGCTGCGCGGAAACGAACTTAGAGCTGTCCGTGAGGTCTCTCCAGTAGCCCTCCGCCGTCATACCCGAAACGGTCAGGCGACGCGCGTCTCGCGCGTTCTCCAGCGTTAACGTGGATGGGAGGACTCTCAGACGCGATATTGGAGGAGCGGAATCGGCCCGGACAGAGCTCAGACCATGCGGAAGCACAGTGGGTAAGAGGGCAAGTACGAGCCAATGAAACCTCATTCAGTCCCTCACAGACAGACGATAGCGATAAAGAACGGTCGGCCCGCGAATCGAACCGCGGTCGTTATTACAATTATAGCGGCATTCTCCGAAAAAGGCCAAGTTTATCGCGGCCGGTAACTGTTCAGAGAACGTGAGACCTAATTGACCGTTACGAACTACTAGTCAAACGGGAGAGCGGAATCTGGTTTTCGAGCTTGTGAGGGGCTACAACTAAATCAGATCTCGTAATGGTAGGCTTTGGTGCCGTCGACAACCTTCACTCGGTATCAGCCACGGCGTCTCTCCGTATCACTTCTGCTGTTCGGAGAGGCATCTTCCAGGGTTCCGGCCACCCCATCGTAATCCCCGCATCAGCCGCGACCAAAAGGAGATTATCCGGTGAAAGTGGATCGTCCAATGAATGCTCACACGCTCGAATCAGCCCCTTCGGCAAAACGGACCAGGTTTCCGCTTGGACCTACGAGGTACATCTCCTTAAGTCCCCATGGTTGAGTAATAAGCGGTTCGACTGGGATTCCGCGACCGGACAGCTCGCTGTATAGTTCCCTCCCCGTCTGCTGCGACGAGGTAGCAGCCTGTCCGCTCGGGCACGGAATCCGTGGATTGCGTAAGATGAATCTCACCCGATTCTGCGATGTCTTTCGCCGGCATGACGGGACCGCGCGCCGGAATGTGCTCACGAGATCACCGGCCATTTGAATGTGGTCTTGATGTCTACGCGCCTACCCGTTCGCTGGGATTCACGGGAGGCTTCCATCACTTCAACGATATGGATCGCGTGCTCAGGCGTTATGAGAAGGTCTTTGCCCGTCGCCAGACATTCCGCCGCGAGCGATGCGCCCCATTCCCAGACGTAACCCTGCGCGCCGACGGCGTGCTTTGTCAGTTCGGACTTTGTTTTGGTTGCGAGGTCTACCGCGTGCGGCGCCCAGTCATAGCCGCAAAGGTGCATACTGCCGTCGCGCCCGATGATTGAGATCGTATGATGGTCCTGGTCGGTGTGGTCGTGTTCCGTCGCGGTGAAGAAATTGAATCCGCATTCCGTGTGGGAGATCGCTCCGTTGGAGTGGCGGATCATGACGTGCGCATTATCTTCCGCCTCCACCCGAATCTCGCCTTTGTTGTGCACCTTTCGCGTAGGAGTCACGATGCTCGTCATGGCGGCCACTTCCTTCGCCGGACCCAGCAGCCCTGTGAGCGTCGTGTAGTTGTAAACGCCAAGGTCTGGCATACTGCCGCCGCCGCGCTCATAAAAGAAAGCTGACCAATCAGGCCCGAGATGTCCATAAGATGCGTGCGCCGCCGAGACGGGGCCGAGCGACCCGCTGTTCAGGGTTTTCGCCATGAACGCGAACTGAGGGCTGGTCACTACCGTGGGCGCGCCCCAAAATCGCAGGTTCTCCTTGCGCGCAAGTTCGAGCAGTTTCGCTGCAGCGCTCGCGCTGTTGGCCATCGGCTTTTCGCTCCAAACATGTTTGCCGGCCCTCAGCGCGGTCCGATTCAGGTGCTCGTGCTCCTGCATGTCCGTCAGGTTCACGAGCAAGTCGAAAGGCGCCCCGGCAATCATCTCCTGAATGCTCGGGTAGTGGTTCGGCACCTTAAACTCGGCCGCCCGTTTGACGGCCCGTTCCGGAATCCGGTCGCACGTACTCACAAGCTCCACGTGCGGACTCGCGGTCAGGTTTGGTAGATACCTCCCGGATACGCTGCCGCACCCTATGACGCCCACTCGAATTCGTTTTTGCAAGGAATCGTCCCGGGTGGGAGACCCCGCTGCAAGGCTGGCCAGCGCCGCCGCTCCACCCTCAACAAAACTCCGTCTATTCATTCACTATCTCCTCGTAGCGATATCACGATGTCTGGTCGAACTACGTTCTCAAACGATGTCGGTACTTCCTACGCGGCGCGGGGATTCGATGCGTGATGGGTAAGATAAGAAGAGCACGGAATCGCCTGGAGTCAGGAATGGGCGGATTGAGCAGTAGTGACGAACCGCGACGTACCGCGACACGACATTGGGCATTCATCGGATTAGTCGCTTCCTCTTTTGCTGTCGCCATGCCCGCGAAGTCTGAGAAGGCGAAACCACCTGCGCTGCGCGAGGGATTCCGGTTTGAGGCTGTAAACGATAGCTCGCTCGGTCTGTGGGACGGAGACAAGCCGGTGTTTGTCTATAACCACGGAACTATCCGCAAGCCGGGAGTGGAAGGTACAACCGAGCGGTCGACCTACATTCATCCAATCTATGGTCTCGATGGAGAGGTCCTGACGGACGACTTTCCCGCCGATCATCTCTACCACCGCGGCCTTTACTGGGCGTGGCCGCACGTCCAAGTGGGAGATAAGGAATACGACCTGTGGATTTTGCGCGGAATCCGGTATGAATTCCAGCGATGGCTGAATAAAGAAACTAAACGGGATTCCGCAACGCTCGGCGTTCTAAATGGGTGGTTCGTTGGCGAAAAGCAAATCATGCGCGAAGAAGTCCGACTCCGTGCCCATTCGTCGTCTCTTAACTCTCGCTCCGTGGACGTTTCATTAAAGTGGACGCCAACCGACCGGCCGGTTACGCTCTGGGGAGCTGAAGGTAAAAGCTACGGCGGATATACTCTTCGATATGGACCGCGCAGCCAGACTATCATTACCGCACCCTCTGGACGCACTACTGAGGATTTGCTGGTAACGAAGATGCCGTGGGCCGACCTCTCCGGCGATTTTGCGGGACCGGGGAAGTTGAGCGGAATTGCGGTATTCGTCCATCCACGGAATCCGGACTACCCGCCAACCTGGATGACGCGGCACTATGGGATGCTTGCTGTCGGCTGGCCGGGAATCACCCCAAAGTCGTTTCCGCCCGGCAAGTCGTTCACGTGCCGCTACCGGCTCTGGATTCACCGTGGCGCGCCCGCAGCAGCGGAGATCCAGCAAGCGTACGATAAATATGCAAAAACGGGCGGTTGAAACCGCAGCAACAAAAACACAAAGTCGATCTTCATCGACTCAACTCCAGTCCACGGAGGTGGACTTTGTGTACTTGTTGCAGCGACTTGAGTCGCCCCTTGTAGCAGTGGTTGAATAGGCAAATGATACGAAATCGGTTTTATTTGGCAGCGGTTGCGCTTTGCGCCGGTTCATTAACCGGGTGCAAACTGACGAGGGCAGACCCGCAGGCTGGAATCACTCTGGAGATCGCGGTCTTTGAAGGCGGCTACGGAATCCAGTGGCACAAGCAGGTCGCCCGGGACTATGAGAAGCTGCACCCCGGAATCAAAGTCAACGTATGGGGAGACCCTCGGGTCGACGAGAAGATCCGGCCGCGCGTGCTTCGGGGGGACCCGCCTGACGCCGCAAACTGCAAGCTCCCGGTTTGGAAGCTGATCCTCGCGGACAAACTCTATCCGCTGGACGAGGCGCTGGATTCACCGGCATATGGTAAAGAGGGAATAACCTGGCGCCAATCGATTATTCCCGGCCTTCTCTCGAACTTTGCCTACGAGGGCAAGACCTTCGCCATTCCGAGCAATTTCAGCATGTGGGTCTGCTGGTACGACCGGCGCCTATTCCGCACTCACGGCTGGGAGCCGCCGAAGACCTGGGCCGAATTCCTGACGTTATGCGAAAAGGCGAAGCAGGCCGGAATCGCCCCGCTTGCCTTCCAGGGCAAGTATCCATACTACGCCTGGGCGACACTGCTTTCTATCTATCAGCGCCTTGTGCCGTTCGAGGAGTGGTACGACATTCAGGATTTCAAGCCGGGGGCGTTTATGAAGCCCGGGATGATCAAGGCAGCGGGCATGATGCAGGAGCTGGCGCAGAAGCACTTCCAGCAAGGCGCGCTCGCCATGACGCACACGGAATCGCAGATGGAGTGGGTAAACGGACGCGCGGCCATGGTCTTCTGCGGCCTCTGGCTCAAGAACGAGATGAAGAAGGCGCTTCCGCCCGAATTCGAGATGGACTGCTTCCCGGTGCCGCCCGTCGAAGCGAGCAGTGGCGATCCAAAGGCTGTTTACGGAGGCGGCGGTGAGAACTTCTTCGTATTCAAGGACGCCAGGCATCCGCGAGAGGCGGCGGACTTCTTAAAGTTCATGGTCAGCGAGCCGAATGCGCTCAGCTTCATGCAGCAGATCGAGAGCCTGACCACGGTCAAGTTGAGCGAAAACGTCCTTTCGCTGATTCCGAAGGACCTCAAGGCACCAGTCGAGATAATGCTCCGGAGCACACGCAGCTACTCAGACCGGCTCACATCCCTCTTTCCCGCCTATGGCAAGAGCGTGATGGAACCCACGCTCAACGAGCTCGTATCAGGCAAGATCAAGCCCGAAGAAGCCTGCCAGCGCCTGGAAGCCGGCCTGGAAAAAATGCGCAAGAATCCCGACATCTATAAGCCCCCGCCCATGGGAGTGCCACCCGTATAGCGGTGAGTGTTGAGTGTTGAGTGTTAGGTATTGAGGCTCAACACTCAACACTTAACACTTATCACTCAAAATGACCCAGCGCGCCCCCCGAGCCCTCATTTTCTGGTTTCTTGCAATTCCGTTGGCGGTGTACGCTACTTTCGTGCTGATTCCGGCGGTGAACGCCTTTCGTTACAGTCTCACGCGTTGGGACGGGCTTAGCGAGCCGGTTTGGGTAGGCCTGAAGAACTTCCGAACTATCGGCTCGCAAGCGTCGGAGTTCACGACGGCGCTGTGGCACAACGTTTACCTGATGTTCGTCCCTGGCGTTTTCATTCTCACCCTCGCGCTCTTCTTCGCTTATACAATCCATCGCGGAATCAAAGGCGGCCGTCTCTTCCGGATCGCGTTTTTCTTTCCGAATGTCATTAGCTCCGTTGCAGTCGCCATTCTCTGGATCTATGTCTATAGCGCCGGTGAATCGGGCCTCCTAAACGGCGTCCTCAAGGGCATTTTTGGGACCAGCGTGCCGGGTTGGGTGCCCGTGTTGGGTGGCGAGAAGCTCCCCTACCCCTTCACGCAGTCGGATACTCTCATCCAGGCGCTGACGCCGATGATCGTTTGGACCGCTACCGGGTTCTACATGGTCCTCTTCCTGGCAGCCATGGAGAACATTCCGGAGAGTTACTACGAGGCGGCGAAGCTGGATGGGGCGAGCAACGCGCGCATGTTCTTCACGGTCACGATTCCGCTGATGTGGGATGTCCTGACGACCGGAATTGTCTTCCTCGTCATCGGCGGACTGAAGATCTTCGATTCGGTCTGGGTCATGGAAAACGGCCATCCCAAGCCACCGACCCATACGATGGCTACGTTGATGTACACGCGCGTATTCGAGGAATACGATATCGGCCTCGGAACCGCCATCGCCGTCTGCCTCTTCGTTCTTGTGCTTCTAGCCACAATGATCAGCTTCCGCCTCCTGAAGCGGGAAAGGCTGGAGTACTGATGCAGCGGGCGGCTGGACATCTGGGAGGGACGATCAAGTACCTGATTCTGGTCGGCTACCTGTGCATCGTCGTGCTTCCGATGGTTTGGGTCTTCTACACCAGTATGAAGAGCACACAGGAGATCTTCAAGAATCCCTTCGGCCTGCCGCGAGCGATCACTCAGCCGGGGAAGGCGAGCTTCGCGGTCGTTGCCGACAATTACTCACGCGCTTGGGTGGAGAGCGGATTCAGCAAGTATTTCTGGAATAGCGTCAAAGTCGTGATAATCAGTCTGGGCGGAATCCTGGTGCTCGGCGCCATGGCAGCCTACGCCCTGGCGCGGTTCGAGTTCAGGGGCCGAAATCTCGTCTATTTCCTATTCCTGAGCGGGCTGATCATTCCGATGCAGCTCATACTGATTCCACTCTTTTTCCAATTCAGCCGCA
This sequence comes from Chthonomonadales bacterium, assembly GCA_046715155.1. GTDB lineage: Bacteria > Armatimonadota > Chthonomonadetes > Chthonomonadales > CAJBBX01 > JBKJZI01. Next base: position 17,654 of record JBKJZI010000209.1, read on the forward strand.
TGGAGCAAGCCGGCGCCGGAGTTTTGCAGCCGCTCGCAAGCGCGTTAGGTTACGATTCCGCATCCGTTACGCTCCATGACACGCAATTCGGCCTGATTCTTATCTACATTGCAGCCAGCCTGCCGTTCACGGTCTTCGTCCTGACGGCATTCTTCCGAACGCTGCCGGAGGAGCTGCGGGAAGCGGCTTTGATCGACGGGGCGTCCGAGCTAAGCGTGTTCCGCCGCGTGATGATTCCGCTTGCAAAACCGGGAATCGTCACCGTGGCCATCTTCAACTTCCTCGGCCTCTGGAACGAGTACCTGTTCGCCCTGGTATTCATCAACAGCGATCGCCTGAAGACGCTACCGTTAGGCCTGGCGAGCATCAGCATGCAGGCGAATTACAAGAACGACTTTGGCCTGATGTTTGCGGGCCTCGTGATCGTAATGCTCCCCACGCTCATCGTTTACATGATTCTCCAGGAGCGGCTAACGAAGGGCGTGACCGTGGGAGCTTTGAAAGGATAAGTTATCAGTTATCAATTATCAATTATCATCGAATCAATTTGGCCAGGGTCGGACGGTCAAGGTAGTTTGCCTTTCATTGATAATTGATAACTAATAATTGATAACTGATAATTCTCAGGAGAAGTCTTATGGCATCGGACCTTGCTGATAAGAAGTGTGTTCCTTGCCGGGGCGGGGTGCCGCCGCTGACTCACGAGGAGATCCAGCCGCTGCTCGCGCGGGTTGATGGCTGGCGCGTCGAGGGAGACAAGAAGCTTATCAAGTCCTATAAGCTCGAAGGATTCATGGAGCCGATTCGATTTGTTAACAACATCGCTGAAGTGGCGGAGGAGGAAGGTCACCATCCTGACCTCTACGTCGCCTGGGGAAAGGTGGAAGTTACCATCTGGACCCACAAGATCGACGGACTCACCGAAAGCGACTTCATAATGGCCGCGAAGATAGACCGGGTCTTCGAAGACCTGGGGGAGCGCTAACCGGCAGCGATGGATTCCGCCATCATGCGGAATTCGTCCGTCCATTGTATCGGACGCTTGGATTCCGGGTCGATGCGCACAACGACCGTCCGACCGGCCGACGCTTTTGTCCCGTCTCCCGTCGTGATCGTATGGGCGAACGTGGCGCTCGTCTGGCCGAGCTTCTCCACGGCAACGGAAACGCTAACTTCGTCTCCTCCGACGATCGGAGCAAGGTAGTCGACTTCATTGCGAACCACGTAGTAGGGCCAGTCGAAATCAGGTGAGCCGTACCAGAGGTCGTGGCTTCGAATCCAATCCGTCCGTGCCCGCTCGAACATGACCAGGTAGGCCGCGTTATGCACCACCCCCATCAGGTCTACGAGATCAAAATGTATCCGCTGCCGGCTGATGAACAATTGCCTGCTCCTCCTCACAGCGAATTCCGCCTCACAGCGGAGGGCTCCTGCCCGTGACCGAAAAGGCAATCTGCGAAACTCCGCGGCGGACCGTTCGACGAAAATGGCTGCGCAGGATCGGAATGGGATTCCTGGTTCTGCTGGGCCTCCTGACGCTTGATTACTTTGCCTATCCTCGATTTATCGGAATCGGCGGGCGTACATTTGACTCGGCGCAGAACGGGCTCTGGATTCGCTACACCTGGTATTTCGGTATGAAGTCGGATACGGAGATCTCTGAGCTTACTATGAGCCTGAATCGGCGGCAGATAAAGTATGTCTACCCCCACGTCAGGTTCATCCGCAAGGATGGATCACTGCGTTACCGTTACGCGGATTCAGGGCGGCGGCTTGTCAACCGGATTCACCTCGGAGCGCCGGAGGTGCGAGTCATCGCCTGGATCTATGCGGGGAACTCCCATGGAGAAGGAGACGTTGACCTTTCACGGGCGGACGTACGCGCGAAGATGGTCCAGGAGGCGGTCTGGCTCATCAGGGAATGCGGGTTCGACGGGGTGCAGTGGGATTATGAGATCTGCCCGGACGGCGATGTGAACTTCCTGGCGCTCATGCGAGAGACCCGTGCGGCGCTTCCGCCGGGTAAGATTCTCTCGACCGCGGTGCCGATGTGGCTGCCGTGGCCGCTTGGCCGGTGGGGCTGGAGCGAGGCGTACTTCGGCGAGGTTGCCCGCACCTGTGACCAGTTGGTAGTGATGGGCTACGACTCCGGATTCTGGCTGCCCCGCTCCTACGTCTGGTTGATGCGTCAGCAGACGATCCGGGTCACCAACGCGGCATACAGGGCTAATCCGGATTGCCGCGTCCTTATCGGAATCCCGACCTATGGGAAGGGATTTCTGTCTCACAATCCGCACGCAGAAAACATCCGCATGGGGTTGAAGGGAGTCCGCGAAGGGGTCGAGGATTCCGGAACCGGGCGGAGGTCGTTCGCGGGAGTGGCGGTGTTCGCAGATTACACGACCCAACCGAACGAATGGGCTACCTATGAAGAGCTCTGGCTCGGCAACTGACGGATCGACGGGAAAGCAGCGGTACATGGCGCTGCGCACGGTACGGCTTCTCGGTGGTAAATGAGCACGGAATCCGGCAAGCGCGCATATGTCCTTCCGGAGACCACCATCCTCGCTGTGATCGGCTGTCTGGACCTTCTAAGCACGGTATATTTCGTCGCCACCAAACAAGCCGTCGAGGCGAATCCGCTGTTCGGCGTTCTCCTCCAGGTTACGGGACCCTGGGGGTTCGTGCTCTTCAAGGCGCTTTTCCTGGCGATTCCGCTGACGGTCGCGGAGCTCGCCCGGCGCCACAACGAACCCTTCGTCCGCTTTGCCCTCCGAATGGGCATCATCCTCTATCTGGGATTCTACGCCATCGCCTTTGCGAGGTCCAATATAGCGCGAGCGTTTTAGGCCAACCGTATCACGATTGCGCATTTCTTCACAATTCCGCGAAGCGCGGCCTCTGTGTGACGGTATAATACGCTCGACTGGCGCACTGCAAGCGCCGCGAGGATGAGCGTGTCTTGACCCACAGCAACGGCAAAGTACCCATTCCCACCCTGGAACGGCTGGCGACGTACCTCCGATACCTCTTCGATCTGGAACACAGCAGTGTCGAGACCATCTCCTCGGCTGAAGTCGAAGAGGAGACCGGAATCAACGCCGCGCAATTCCGTAAGGACCTTTCCTATTTCGGCGAGTTTGGAAAGCCCGGCGTGGGCTACAATGTTGCGGAGCTTCAGAATCGGATCGCGCGGATTCTGAAGATAGACCAAGAACAGCGGATGCTCCTGGTGGGAGCGGGCAACCTAGGCTCCGCGCTCGTGGGCTACCCGGGACTGAGGGAGCACAGGTTCAACGTGGTGGCGGTCTTCGACAACAACTACTCGAAAATAGGCCGCAACTTGTGGGAGATGGAGATCCTTGACATCGCCCGTGTCAAGGAGATCAACGCAAAACTGAAGGCTCGCATGGCGATCGTAGCGGTTCCGCGCTCTGCAGCTCAGAGCGTCACGGACGCACTGATCGCTGCCGGAGTCCACGCAATTCTAAATTTCGCGCCGACAATCTTGAAGGTGCCGGACAACGTGATCGTCCGCAATGTGTCGTTCGTTCAGGAGCTCGCCGTGCTCTCCTATCATCTGTCGATTGAAGAAGCTGACGAGGCCGCATCCACTGAGGCGAAGCGCTAGGAATCCGCTGCGATGGCCCGCTTTTTGCCCATAGGGCTATCTGTGGAAGACCGCCCGTGTGTAGTAGTCGGCGGGGGCTCCGTGGCCGCGCGGCGGGTCGGCGCGCTGCTGGATGCCGGCGCGAAGGTAACCGTTATTGCCCCCGAAGTCCGCCCGGAGATCGAGCGCGCCCTTCACGAGTGGTACGGCGAGCTTATTCGTGAGCGTTATTCTCCAGAGAATCTCGAAGGCGCGTATCTCGTGATTGCCGCGACGGATAACGCCGAAGTGAATGCATCCGTCATGCAGGAGGCTCGATCCCGCGGAATCCTGTGCAGCGACACGGCGACCGCAGACAGCGGCGATTTCATCGTTCCCTCGATCATCCGACGCGGCGACCTCGTCATTACCGTTACTACCGGCGGAGCGAGTCCGGCCCTATCCTCTCAAATCCGAGACGAATTGGAAGCCCAGTACGGACCCGAGTATCTCGGCCTCCTGGTTCTCCTGGCGGAAGCGCGCAACCTGGCGAAGGCGCAGATTCCGGAGCGCGCGCGAAGACAGCGCGCCCTACGCGCGATCGCCGAGGACAGCTCCATACTTGAGATGATGCGGTCGGGACGGATGGAGGAGGCGCGCGAGAAAGCACTCTCTTGGATCTCTTCGTCGTCGGTTTAAACCATCAGACCGCGCCCATCGAAGTACGTGAGCGAATCGCCATCACCGAACCGGCGTTGCCCGCCGCGCTCGCCGGCCTTCGCGCGAGGTCCTTTCGCGAAGCCGCCATACTTTCCACGTGCAACCGGACCGAGATTTACGCGATCGGTGGGACGCCGGATTCCGCTATCTCCTTCCTCTCCGAATTCCACAACATCCCCCGCGCACAATTCGATACGCTCCTCTACACTCACGTCAGCGAGGCGGCGGTAATACACCTTCATCGGGTCGCCGCGGGTCTGGATTCACTCGTTCTAGGTGAGCCACAGATACTCGGCCAGGTTCGCGAGGCGTTTGCGTCCGCCGCCGAGGCCGGCGCTGCCGGCCAGGTATTGAACAGCCTTTTCCGATCCGCTATCACCGCAGGCAAGCGTGTGCGCACCGAAACAGCGATCGGGCGCGGCGGATTCTCAATCGGCCACGCAGCGCTGGACCTAGCTCGATCCATCTTTGGCTCCCTGGCCGATGCTACCACGCTAATCCTTGGCGCCGGGAAGATGAGCGAGCTGACGGCAAAACACCTCTCTTCGTCCGGCGTACGCCTCATACTCGTGGCTAATCGAACGTTCGAGAAAGCCTCCACCATCGCCGAACGGCTTGGCGGACGCGCGATTGGATATGACGACTTCCCGGACAATCTTGCAGCAGCCGACATCGTGATAACATCTACTGCGTCCCCTTTTCCAGTCGTAACGAAAGAAATGGTGGCGAGCGTGCTTCGTAGACGTAGAGGCCGTGCCCTGTTCATCATTGACATTGCGATGCCGCGTGATGTGGAGACGCAGGTCCGAGACCTGGATAACGTCTTTCTTTACGATCTGGACGATCTCCAGGCGGTCGTCTCGGATATGGCCCAGGAGCGAGCGAAGGAGATTCCGCAGGCCGAAGCCATAGCGCGTGAGGAATCACACCGCTTTATGGCCTGGTATCACGGTCTGGAGGCGGTCCCGGTGCTGACCAGTCTCAAGCGTAAACATGAAGAGATTCGCATGACCGAGCTGCAGCGACTGCGCAATCAGCTACCGGAACTGCCGGACGATGTGTGGCAAAGGATCGACACGGCAACTCGCTCGATGATCAATCGGGTCACGCGCGACCCCGTCGACGTGCTGAAGGCGGCCGCCGCGGGTACGGCCGATCCACCCGAAGTCGATCTACTTCTGGCCGCGCAACAACTTTTCGCTCTCTCCAATGGCGCTCCAAAGGCGGCTTCGGCCGAGGACTTAGACTCACTCGAACAGCCGGGTGAAATCCACTCGAATGCGCAGAACGAGACCAGCCCATGAATTATCTGGCAATTCACGGACTCGGGCTCCTCGCGTATGTCGCCGCCTCCGTTCTGTATGGGGCCAACGTAGCGCTGCGCTCGCAAGCCCATGTGGGTCGCGCGCGGGCCATTTTACTTGCAGGCGCGGTAGTCCACACGATGGCCATCGGCGCTTTCTGTGTTCAGACACATCAAACGCCGTTTGCCAGCGCTTTCGGCACACTCTCGGTTGCCTCCTGGGTCATTGTGCTCGCCTATCTGTCAATGGAGGTCCTAGCCAAAGCGCCCGCCATTGGGGCCCTGGCAGGACCGCTTGCCAGTCTCGTACTTTTCACTGGTATCATTCGCTCCTCAGCCGGAATCGCCACGTCAAACGAGATCCGGTCGACCATCATAAGCAGCCACGTTCTAATCGTACTCATCAGTTTTGCGCTATTCGTTCTCGCGGCATGCTGCGCGGTGTTTTACCTGTGGCAGTATGCGACTTTGAAGCATCCGGACCGGCGTGCCATGTTTCGCAGGCTGCCGCCGCTGGAAACCGTCGACTCGCTTGCGTACCACCTGGTAGCTTTCGCGCTGCCCCTACTGACTCTGGGTCTCGCGCTGGGAATAATCCGGGCTGCCGGAACCGGCCGGGCATACTGGCTGGCGGACCCTCACACGCTTCTCTCGCTGCTTGCCTGGGCGGTGTACGCCGGGTATCTGACTGCCAGGATCGTCGCCGGTTGGCGCGGTACACGTGTGAACTATCTCCTGATCGCCGGCCTCGCAGTAACAATTGCCATCTTTTTCGTTCCGTCCGGGACGCACCGGTTCTCCTAGGGCAGGAGTCATGACTAGTTTCGAACGACCAACGGTGGCGGAGGTAGAATGAGGGTCATTCGGGTTGGAACGCGGGGAAGTAAGCTGGCCCTCGCGCAGACCGGAACAATAGTCCGTGAGCTTACCGCCACCCATGTCGGCATCCAAATCGAGACTGTTCCGATCAAGACCACCGGGGACGCTCGACCCGATGTTCCGTTCGCAGCCGTCGGCACGAAGGGAATGTTCGTCAAGGAGATCGAGGAAGCGCTGCTTCGGGGAGATATCGACTTCGCGGTACACAGCATGAAAGATATGCCGGGCGAACTGACCCCGGGGCTCGCCTTCGCTGCGACGCCGCCTCGCGTGGATGCTCGTGACGCGCTGGTTTCTTCGTTTGGGACGCTAGAAAAACTGCCGTTAGGGTCGCGAGTGGGAACGAGCAGCCTGCGGCGGAAGGCCCAGCTATCGTTAAATCGCGCTGATCTACGCGTACAGGAACTCCGGGGAAACCTCGACACAAGGCTGCGCAAGCTGGATGAAGGAACATACGACGCTATCGTGCTGGCATGCGCGGGGCTTGAGAGATCAGGTTTCAGTGATCGGATCGCGGAGCGATTGCCCCTCGAACACTTCATCCCGGCTCCCGGGCAGGGAGTGCTCGCGCTGGAGATTCGGGAACAGGACGACGAAATGCTCGCGCTGCTCGAGCCGCTGAACGACTTTGAAACGAGTGTCGCGGTGCAAGCCGAAAGAGCGTTTCAAGCTACGCTGGGCGCCGGCTGCACGGTTCCGGTCGGCGCTCACGCCGTTCTCTATGATAACAGCATCCGCTTCATCGCCATGATCGCCTCTCCGAACGGCGTGGATTCCGTAAGAATGGAAGCCGTCGGTCCTGTAGACACGGCTGAACAACTCGGACTCGAGGCTGCGAACGACCTCCTACGCCGCGGCGGGCAGCGGCTGCTGGATGACTCACACTGAAATGGCCGGGCACAGCGACATACCTGTAGAAGAAGTCGACTTCCTGGTAATCGGGAGCGGGATCGCCGGCCTTACGTATGCCCTGACAACGGAGCGTCACGGGTCCACTCTGATTCTGACCAAAAAATCCCGCGCGGAATCCAACAGCAACTACGCTCAAGGCGGCATCGCGGGCGTGATGTCGGCAGATGATGACGTGCGTTTGCACGCCCAGGACACCCTCACCGCAGGCGCGGGCCTCTGTCACGAAGATGCCGTCGAAGTCCTCGTCAACGAAGGGCCGGAACGCATACGCGACCTTATCCGGATTGGGGCCCGGTTCAACATGGAGGAAGGGGACGACGGCAGCAAACGGCTCTCCCTCGGCCGGGAAGGAGGCCATTCCCGAAACCGTATCGTCCACGCGCTGGACCGAACCGGCTGGGAATCGGAACGCACGCTCCTCGCCGCAGCGATGGAGCGCACGAACCTGAGAATCCTCGAGCACTTCTTCGTGCTCGATCTGGCCATTTCGGCAGACACGTCTCAGACGGCCTGCCTGGGCGTTTTCGCGCTCGACAGCACGAGCGGCAGGCTGAAGCTCTTCCGGGCGCAGTCTACTCTCCTCGCAACAGGCGGATGCGGACAGGTATACCGGCATACGACGAATCCGGCTATCGCTACGGGCGACGGCGTCGCGATGGCCTGGCGCGCGGGAGCGGGGATCGCAAACATGGAGTTCATCCAGTTCCACCCCACCTCGCTCTACCACCCGGACGCCGGGTCGTTTCTCATCTCGGAGGCCGTGCGCGGCGAAGGCGGCCTCCTCCGAACAAAGTCGGGCGACCGATTCATGGACTCGTACCATCCGCTGGCGGAGCTCGCTCCTAGGGACGTTGTGGCCCGCGCCATCCATGCCGAACGTCTCAAACTCGGCGAGCCCTGCGTGTTCCTGGATGTGACCCAGCTCGACGCCGCATTCTTGCGCGAGCGGTTCCCCACCATCTATGAGCGGTGCCTGGGTTTCGGTATCGACATCACAAAAGATTGGATTCCGGTCGTTCCGGCGGCGCACTACGCTTGCGGCGGCGTGCTTACCGATCTGGACGGGCAGACCGATATTCCCGGCTTATTCGCGGCAGGTGAAGTCGCGTGCACCGGGGTGCACGGTGCAAATAGACTCGCCTCGAATTCTCTCCTTGAAGCGATGGTGTTCGGGCATCGGGCGGCGGAAAGGAGCGTCCGGTCACCGATAAACGTGGCTGGCGATACAGCCGTACTCGCGCCGACGGAAGGCGGAATGCCGGACGTAGAATCAGCGCTGGCGCTAAAGCGGTCGCTGGAGACCGTCATGAACGAGAAGGTCGGGATCGTACGAAATGACCGTGATCTTGCCGGCGCTCTAAAAGAAGTGGAGGCTATCCGGCAAATGGCGCGCCAGATTGGAAGTAATTCTCTCGCCGATCCTGATGTCGCGGAGGCTGAGAATCTCGCCATTGTAGCCGAAACGATAATCCGCTCAGCGATTTCCCGCAAGGAGAGCCGCGGGCTGCACTTCAATGCGGACTATCCGGAGCGGGATGACGTGAACTGGAAGCGGGATACAGTCTTGCGGGTGGCGCATGTCAGATAGAAGCGCTCCTCCGGGAACCGTTTATCTCGTTGGCGCCGGGCCCGGCGATCCCGGCCTCATAACTCTGAGGGGCGCTGAGTGTATTCGCCGAGCTGACGTGGTGGTTTATGACCGTCTCGCACATCCGGATTTGCTCAAGCATGCTGCCGAATCCGCGGAGCTTATCTACGTTGGCAAGGAATCGGCGCGCCATACGCTGCCGCAAGATGAGATCAATCACCTACTCGTGGCCCACGCGCTCGCCGGGAAAACCGTATGCCGCCTTAAAGGGGGCGATCCATTCGTCTTCGGGCGCGGCGGCGAGGAAGCCGAGTCGTGCGCCGATGCCGGCGTGCCGTTCGAGGTAGTGCCCGGCATAACGTCCGCAATCGCAGGCCCCGCCTACGCGGGGATTCCGGTAACTCATCGGTCTAGCGCCTCGTCCTTCTCCGTAGTCACCGGCCATGAGGATTCCGAGAAAAACGAAAGCAGAATCCGTTGGAATCACCTCGCCCATGGGACGGATACGCTGATCTTTCTTATGGGCGTAGAGAATCTATCGCAGATCGTCGATGAGCTTGTTGCTGCCGGAAGATCTCCAGAAACGCCAATTGCGTTGATTCGGTGGGCATCCTGGCCGCGACAGGAGACGCTCGTTACCACGCTTTCGAGCGTGGTGAAGGACGTCGCAGAGCGCGGATTCAAAGCACCTGCCGTAACTGTCGTTGGCGAGGTCGTGAATCGGCGGGACAAGTTGAGGTGGTTCGACAAGAAGCCGCTCTTCGGTAAGCGGATCATGGTGACGCGCGCCCGAGAGCAGGCCAGCGTGCTGTCCGAAATGCTCCGAGAGCGCGGAGCAGACCCAGTAGAGTTCCCACTCATTCGGATTAAGCCTTTGACGGAGTACGCAATACTTGATTCCACGCTGTCGTCGCTCGAGTCGTACCGATGGGTGGTATTCACGAGCGCGAACGCGGTGCGTATAGTCTTCGAAAGACTGTTCTTGGCTGGACGAGATACGAGAGCGTTTGCCTCCTGCCGCATTGCGGCCATCGGTCCCGCGACTGCTGAAGCACTCGGCGTTTGCGGGCTCCGCCCTGATTACCTGCCTTCGGAATCCGTCGCAGAATCGGTTGTCGAAGGATGGCCGGATGCGGACGTGCGGGGCCACAAGATACTGCTGCCTCGGGCGAAGGTCGCACGGGAGCTTTTGCCCGATCGACTGCGTGAACTTGGAGCGACGGTAGACGTAGTGCCTGCGTATGACACCGTGTTGGACTTGCAAGGCGCTGACGCGATCCGAGCCCAGTTTGCAGCACGGGAGATCCACGCCGTGACGTTTACGAGCTCCTCTACGGTCACCAACTTCGCGGAAAGCATGGGGCCAGATGAGGCAATTCGCCTACTTGAGGGGACATTGGTCGGTTCTATCGGGCCGGCTACTTCCAGGACCGCCAGCGAAGCCGGTATCCGTGTGGATTTCGAGGCGGCGGAGCATTCAATTCCGGGGCTCGTCCGGGCGTTGGAAGATCATCTAAAGGCTGACCGCGATTGACAGACGAGTTTTCATTCCCCCTGCCCATCAACCGGCCGCGCCGGCTGCGCGGCTCGCCCCTCATGCGCCGTCTCGTACGTGAAACACGGGTAACAGCCGACGACCTGGTCTATCCCATCTTCATCACCCACGGCTCTACCCAGCCAATTACGTCGATGCCAGGCATTTCACGCCTTTCGGTGGAAGATGCGTGCAGGGAGGCTGACGCAGTTGCCGCGCTCGGCATTCCAGGCTTGCTCCTGTTCGGTATTCCGGATTCAAAGGATGAGGTTGGGTCGGGGGCGTATGCCGAAAACGGAATCGTTCAACGGGCGCTGGAGGCAATGCGAAGGACTATCGGGGACAAACTGCTCTTGATCACAGATATCTGCCTCTGCGAATACACGTCACACGGTCATTGCGGTGTGATCCGGGATGGTGGAGTCTGCAACGATGAAACCCTCCCTCTCCTTGCGCGGACCGCGATATCGCACGCGCAGGCAGGGGCGGACGTTCTCGCTCCTTCGGACATGATGGATGGGCGCGTGGCAGCAATTCGAGGCGAACTGGATGCGCACGGATTCTCTGACCGGCCGATACTTTCATATGCCGCAAAGTTTGCGAGCGCCTTTTATGGTCCGTTCCGCGAGGCCGCGGGGAGCACGCCGCAATTCGGAGACCGCCTAACGTATCAGATGGACCCGCCAAATCGTCGTGAGGCTCTGCGCGAGGTCGCGCTCGACGTGGAGGAAGGCGCGGACATGATTATGGTCAAACCTGCCTTGGCCTATCTCGATATAATCCGCGATGTCCGGGAAGCGTTCGATCTACCATTGGCCGCTTACAATGTGAGCGGCGAGTATTCCATGCTCAAAGCGGCGGCTGCAAATGGTTGGTTGGACGAGGACCGCGCAGTGACGGAGACCCTGACCGCGATAAAACGGGCGGGCGCTGACATCATCATCACCTATCATGCGCGCGAATTTCTCGAACGACAAATGACAAACGACGAATGACTAAGCTCCCGATTTAGGGGATCTTCGTCATTCGTCGTTCGTCTTTCGTCTTTCGACTACGCTGCCGCGGTGGTTCTACGATTCGCCCTGCGTAGGGCGTCGCGTACGTGACCGGGAGTTCTTGGCCGCGTTTTGCGACAGTCATTGAGACGGAAGCGGCGGTACCATTGCGGTGAATGAACACCGTACTCGCCGGCCAGCGTGGTGGGAATCCCATCCGCGCGCTTTCGAGCTAGTATTGCCTCGGCGATTTCCTCGCCCGAATAGCCGCCCGTCGGATCGCGGCGGAGCCGGAGCCATATGTCCGCCACCCGTTCCTGTCGTTCCCTGGACAGCCTTCGCATGAACGCAACCGTCATGGGTCTCGTTCTCCTTTCCGGAGCTACAATTCAATTGCCTGGTTGTACCGATCTACGCTTAGCGTTTCCCGGATTGAAGGGATTGTTCCATTATTAGGGCCATCCTCCTCCAAAAACCGGTAATTGGACTTGGAGCCCTTTTTGCGGGCCGTTTGTCGTTACGTCAGATTGCCCGGCTAGCGGCCGGCAGATCAGTTCGGGGACCCCATTCATTCCACGATCCATCGAAATTGGACAAATCCGCGTAACCCAGCATGGAGAGAGCGAATAGGACGCTTGTCGAGGCGACTCCGCCGTTGCAGTAGGCGACAACTTCATTATTCGGGCGGATTCCGCGAGTTTCGAATTCAGCGCGCATTTCCGGAAGCGTACGCCACCGGCCGTCGGACTCAACGAGCGTTTCCCGTGGCACGTTCACGGCGCCGGGAATGTGGCCCCCACGTGGTCCCCGCCGTATCTTCCCAGTAAACTGCCCCTCATCTCGCGCATCGATCAGGACAACGTCCGAGTTAAGCTTTCGCGACACATCCTGCCATGTCTGACGCCATTTAGGATCTGGACGGGGCGTAAAGACTTCTCGCTCGGGTATAGGAGTCTCGGAGGTCACCGGGAAGCCCTCATCAACCCAGCGTTTCCACCCGCCGTTCAGTACCCGAACATTTTCATGGCCGTAATAACGCAGGACCCACCAGAGGCGGGTCGCGAATTGTGAAGCGGGGTGGCTATCATACGCGATGATTAGAGTCTCGTCTCCGATTCCAGCGTGCCCGAAGACATGAGCAGCCTTGTCTGGACCCGCCACTTGTGCTGGCACGGGATCTTCTGTATCGACGATGTCCGAAGTCCAATCCAGATAAACCGCGCCGGGAATGTGGGACGCGAGGTATTCGTCTCGGGCCCCGTTGTATTGGGCCGTTTGGAATCCGTCCGGCTGAGTCTCCGCAATAACGTAGCCCCGCATATCGATTACGCGAATGCCGTCATCCCCGAGCCTCTGCTCCAACCATGCCGGTTCCACGAGATGACTAGAGACATTCTCAGAATCGCTGCTTATCATGGGTTGACTTCATTTCACCGAAATCAATTGCGTGTTTTTGCGAATTTGCGAAAACCGTTGCGCATCGCGCGCCGTCAACGCATATGTAGGGTTATCCGGAATCTCCTGTGGATTCGGGGGCCTTTCGCCAATACTAGTAGAACTGATGGAATTGTTTGTCAGCGCGGAACCTGCGGGTCCGGCGGACGTACATAATGACACTCGAACCACCCGCCAGGCGGCCAGATTCTATTCGTTCAGAATCCGGGTCTAATGGGCGCTCGGAGACGTGGAATGATTGTCCGTACTCCCGGCCGGCCGAGGACCGGCATACGCAAAACCGAAAGGGCTTATTCGACGTGCTATTCAGGACCATTTCTTACTCGACCTTCTTCCTCTCACTCATAGCGGTTTCCGCGCAATCCTCTTCCGCTCAGAGCATTCGGCACTGGCGTACAACGGCTGCGGGAGTGCCTATTCAGGTCATTACCGTGGACCTGAACGACGCGACTATCAAAGTCACCGCCCAGATGCCCAAGTTCGGAGCAGGCTACTCCGAGCCCTTCGGCCAGATGGTCCGCCGCACCCAGCCGACCGTGGCCCTTACCGGTACTTTCTTCTGTACCCAGAGCAAGCTCCCCGTAGGCGATATTGTCATCGACGGCCAGCTCGAGCACTTTGGAGGCCTGGGCACGGCACTGTGCATCACGGACAATAATGAAGTCGAATTCGTCAAGACAGCGCGGTACAAACACCAGGACTGGAGCCGGTTCGATTTTGTAATGTCCTGCGGCCCGAGATTGATCACGGACGGAAAGGTCTACGTGCAGCCGAAGGTCGAAGGCTTCCGCGATAAGCGCATGCTCCGGCCGAATTCGCGACTGGCGGTAGGCATCACCAAGGGCAAGAAACTGGTCTTCGTTACGACTCGCAAGCCTGTAATACTTTCAAAGCTAGCGAAAGCGATGCGGGCGATAGGCGTCCACAACGCGATGAATCTCGACGCAGGCTCATCTCTCGGATTGCACTATAAGGGCAAGACCATCATCAAGCCGGGCCGATGGCTGACCAACCTCATCCTCGTCTACCGCGACCGCAACCGTTACTTCGACATGAAAGAGGGTCTGGCTCCGGCTCCAGCCAGGACCGTGCAGCGAGAAACCCCGGTCGTTTCGACCAGTTCTTCCTCCGGTGGTGGGGTTACGCATATCACCCTTCCCATGCCGGCCTTCTCCAGCTCGAATCCTTAACGAGGACATCATGACGCCCAGCGTATGGGCAGAGATCGACATCGCCGCCATCAGGGATAACCTGGCGGCGATTCGCTCGTTTGTGGGACCGTCAACTGACGTCATGGCCGTGGTGAAGGCGAACGCATACGGCCACGGGATCGGTATCGTCTCCCGTGCTGCCTGGGAGGCCGGAGCTCGCTGGTTCGGAGTCGGCACAGTCCAGGAAGGCGCCTATGTCCGCGGCGAGCTCACAGACAGCCATATCTGCCTCTTCTCCCCGTTTCTGGCCGGTGAAGAATCAGAGATCGTTAGAGCTCGGTTGATTCCGCTCCTCAGCAGCGAAGAGCAGGCCGAGCGGTTATCCGCGGAGTGCCGGAATCAAAGCGCGGATATTGAAGTCCATCTCGAGATAGACACCGGCATGGGGCGCAGCGGAATGCAACCCTCCGTCGCCGTTTCGCAAGCGGAGAGAATCGTCGGGCTTCCGGGAATCCGCATAACGGGCGCGGCAACGCATTTTCCGTGCGGCGATACCGACGCAGAATTCAGCCGAGATCAGGCGCGGCAGCTTGCGACCTTGGAAAGCGATCTTCGCGAGCGTGGAATCCGGCTCGATGTCATCCACGCGGCGAACAGCGGTGGCACTTTACTTGCGCCGGAGGCGCGGTTAAGTCTGGTGCGTCCCGGTCTCCTCATGTACGGAATCCACCCTGTCGCTATCGGTCACGAGAGACTGCCAGGGGTGCGACCGGCGCTGAGTTTGAAAACCCGCGTCGCCCTCATTCGGGAATTGCCGGCGGGACACACTATCAGTTATGGCCGCACTCATGTTCTGTCAAGACCTTCCCGCGTCGCTACCCTTCCGGTGGGATACGGCGACGGGTATCCCCGAGAGCTCAGCAATCGCGGCGGCGTCCTCATTAGAGGAAAGCGAGCGCCCATACTCGGCCGCGTCTGCATGGACATGACGGTCGTCGACGTTACCGAGGTTCCTGACGCCGAAGTAGGCGATGAATCGGTCTTGATCGGATATCAAGAGGCACTGAGGATTACTGCTGAGGAGATTGCAGAATCGATTGGCACTACGGAGCATGACGTAACCACGCGTCTCACTGAGCGCGTAACGCGTGTTCCTGTCGGCCGGACCTAAAAGAGCAGTACGGTGTTATCGCGGCTCCAGAGGTCCACGCTCTCTTTATCCGCCTTGAGGGTGACCACCCCGTCATCGACAGATGCCACCGCTTCGCCCGGAACCTCCACGTCTTCGGAGAAGAGATAGCCTTGACGCACCAGGAGGGATGTCGGATGACCAGTCTGCGGATCGAAAGATATGGAATTCACCTCGCCGACCTTCTCTCCATCACTGCTGATCACATCCGCGCCGCGCTCAATTACCGCATTGGCTTGCTCTGCCCTCCGATCGAGCTCCCACCTCTCGTCAGGCTCCGGGGAAACGCCGTCAATATCGTCCTCCACCGGCGCTTCAACCACGGGTGCGACTGGAAAGACGCCCAGCCCATACGGAGCGGATGCGACAGGAGCCCCCACGGGCCAGACAATCCCACCGGTCGGAAACCCAAAGGGCCCGGCCACTGAATCAGGCGCATCGGTGTATCTGCTTTCGTCGAATCGCGGCAGCGATTTCACCTGATCTGCTGAAAGCGAAACGCGCGCCGTTCCATCCGCTGACTCTGAGAATGCCGAGACGGGGACCTCGTAGGAATCTTTCAGGAGCATACCGTGCTCGACGACAGCCGCCTTCACGTCATGTCCTGAAGCATCGAGGATGAGCCGCTTGATCGCTCCGAGTTCCGCGCCGTCCGTTGTAACAACCTTCGCGCCGAGATCCACGTTCATTTTACGTCACTCCTTTGACACTTTAGGCTCAGCGTTTGAGACTCCCCCGACGGCGGAACTGTTCCTTACGGGCTTCCCTTGAGTCTCCGTTTCTAGCGGCATTACCCGCGACAGCGCCTTCATCATTTCCTTCTCGGAGAGATCCTTTACGCCGGTCACGTAAAAGTTTGCCATCGACTTGCCGCGGAAGTGTGAGACTCGTGCGCTGTGAATGTCCCAACCCAACGACGAGAGCGCGCCGCTGGCGCGATAGAGCATTGCCCGTTCGTCCGACGAACCGACTTCGATTACCGTGAGGCTCTCGGAAAGATCATTCCGGACAGCGAGGTGCTGCACGGGACCGCCGATCTCGATAGGTCTGCGCTTCTTGCTGAGGATCTCTTCAACATTCGCTTCGCCAGTCAACACGAAAGTAAGGCTGATTGAGAGCTCTTTACGTTTCCCTGGCGTCAATCGTCGGCCCTTGAAGTCCACGAATAGCGCGTCGATGGCAATCCGCTCAGGCTGTGCGGATTCTATTGGAGCGGTACTAGGCGCTACGCGAGTGAAGACCTGGGCGCTGTGCACGTCGACGTCAGCCGCGTAAAGAACACCCGCGATTTTCGCGAGCAAGCCTGGGCGGGGATCGTCCCGAGTGCAGACGGTAACCTCAGTAAAGGTGGAATCCCGCTCGTCGTGAAAGTCGATGACCGGAGTCCCTTCCCGCGCGCGGCGGACGAATCCGATATGCAGCGCCATCTCCTCGAGGCTGGTGTTGAGCAAGTAAGTAGCCGGCATACTCTCCACGTGCTCCGCAATCTCTTCAGCCGGTATGTTCTCGACGCTTAGCTCTCTGAGCAGCCGTCGACGGGCGCGAGCGAGCCCGGCCGCGTCGAAGTCCTCGGCTTCCTCTCCCATCAAAGCCCGCTCAGCGCGCCGATATAGGTCCCTCAGAAAGCGGGCCTTCACCTGGGTCCAAACCCCGGCGCCCACGGCATTGGTGTCCGCGAAGGTCAATAGGTAGAGCATGTTCAGCCGTTCCAGGTCGTTGACTACCATGGTGAAGTCTCGAATCGTTTCCTCGAGGTTGAGGTCGCGCAATCGAGACGTCTCCGCCATAACAAGGTGGTGGAGTACTAGGAACTTAACGTTCTCCGTGGCGCGTTCATCCCAACGGAGCCGATCGCATGCTTCTTTTGCCAGATCCGCACCGACCTCTGAATGAGGACGGTCATCGTCGATTTTCCCCGAGTCGTGTAGGAGGGCAGCCATGTAAAGCTGTTCGGGATGACTTAAGTCAGCCATAATGCGCCGCAGGTCTACCGTCTCCTCGGGTCCGGCGGCCGATCGCAGCGAGTCAAGGTGGCGCGTCAAGAACAGAGTGTGCTGGCCCACGGTGTAATCATGTGAGGGATCGTACGGGATGAGTGTGAGAGTAACGCCTACTTCCGGCAGCAGCCAGTTCAGAATCCCAAGGTCCGCCATCCGCTGGAGAGTGGGATATGCACCATGAGGTGAGGCCAGGATGCGTCCCAGAATCTCTCCCGCCTGTCTTGGATCGGCGATTTCCGGTGTCCGAGCGCAGACAAGCTCGATCTCGCGTGAGAGTTCGTCGCTGAAGCTGAGCTTGTACCGTTGGGCGAGCTCACACGCCCAGAGCACCCAGAGCGGATCTTCCGCCCCAAGCGCCTTGCCTGCGGGAACGACCTGCCGGTCGAGGCAATCCAGCCCAATACCGAGGAAGATACGGCTGTGTTCACAACGTGCCGACACCCGCGAACATATCCGATTCACTGCGCCGGCACGGTCGTAGAACTCGCTCATAAAGCGTTCGACCGACGGAGCGTGTTCAGAATCAGGGCGCTTCGTGTACCCAAGCGCTTCTGCGACCTCTTCCTGGCGGGTAACTACGAGCTGGTCGCGTTCCGCGCCGGTCAGGACATGCAGCGCATTGCGTATTCTAAAGAGAAGCTCCTTCGCCTCACGAAGCACACCCGATTCCGAGTCAGTTAGACCGGAGTACCGCTGCAGCATCTCCCAGCAGCGTTCGCCGCGGGCCTTCGTAGCTGCGAGGCTATGGACCGCCTGTGTCAACCAGATCGCAACTTGCAGGTCTCGCAGCCCACCGGGACCTTCCTTCAGATAAGGCTCCACTACTCGCGGCGTTCCCCCGGACTTCTCGCGCTGGGCCGCCCTCTCAGTCACCTTCGTAAAGACGAACTCCGCCGGGTTAAAGAGACTCCAGAACTCGTCTTCGAATTGGATAAAGAGTCGGTCGCTGCCGGCGACGAGCCGCGCATCCAGAAGGCCGGAGGTGGTCTGATGGTCGAGGTTGGCGCAGTCGGGAAGGAGCCGGTAGGCGTAGCCCACGCTCATTGAGTTGGCGTCCATGAAAACGCGGACCAGCAGGGTAAACATCTCCTTGACGACCCGATCGATCTCCGCGTCCCCATCCTTATAGGGGATAAACGTAATATCGATGTCCGAATGCGGGCAGAGCTCTCGGCGCCCGTATCCGCCGGTCGCGACGATACAGAGCGGAATTCGCTCGGCGGACTGTTGGCCGGTGCGCTCACAGGCAACACGGTACATTTGAATGAGAACCGCGTCGACGAGGTCGCTGTACGCACGAGCGGATTCGACCCCGCCGGCGCCCTCTAGAACGCGCTTGTGTAACGTCGACCGCCTCTCGCGCAGATAGCTGCTGAGCGAATCGATCTCGGTTACGGTCAGAAGATCGGTTTCGGTAATATGGGGTGAGGCTTGAGCATCCATTGGGAGTCATTGTATCGCCCACAGACCGATTCCGCCTCGTCAGATTAGTGGAGTGTATTTACAAGCAGACGTTTCTACGCTATAATATTATCACCTGTAAGCGACTTTAATTTACGAGGTCTTTGAGGATTAAACGCATTACCAAAAAGGACCTGGCGCTTTCCCTGCATTCCGCCGGGAGGTCGGTCGAAGAAATCGCGCGGGCGCTGGAGACGCACCCAAGTTATTTGCCAACGTGCTCGAGACTGTTACTCGAGGGCATTCACCACGTTCGCGGACCTACGCGCGTTCTTGTCGATCGAATGAGCGTGAT
>JBKJZI010000210.1:0-6736 GCA_046715155.1 Chthonomonadales bacterium
CTGCAAGGCACCCGCCTTGAGCAGCGCCGCTTCCGCCTGCTTCCGCGCCGTATTGTCAGTGCCAATCAGCAGATAGCCGATGATCGCGTCGTGCGCGTCGCGGAGCGCGGTTACGGATACCACGGCCGGAAACCGGCTCCCGTCCTTGCGGATATAGGTCAATTCATAGATGTCCTCGATCCCGCGGGCGGCCTTGAACACCAGCGCCTCGAAGCCTGGCGTGATCGGAGTTCCGAGTTCGGCGCTGAGCGCTTCAGCGCGCGCTATCACTTCCTGCGGATCGGAGATGTCGGCCGGCGTGATCTTGTTCATCACGTCCGCGGCGGAGTAGCCCAGCATTCGCTCGGCGCCGACGTTGAAGATCTGGATGACACCCTTGGCGTCGGTCGCGATGCTCGAGAAGTTCGCACTGTTGAAGATCGCGCTCTGCAGCGCCCCCGCCTTCAGCAGGGCCGCCTCCGCCTGCTTCCGCGCCGTGTTGTCGGTTCCGATCAGCAGGTAGCCGATGATCGCGTCGCTCGCGTCGCGCAGCGCCGTGACCGACACCACCGCGGGGAACCTGCTGCCATCCTTGCGGATATAAGTCAGCTCATAGATGTCCTCGATCCCGCGCGAGGCCTTGAACACCAATGCCTCAAAGCCTGGCGTAATCGAGGTGTCGAGTTCGTCACTTAACGCTTTGGCACGCGCGATTACTTCCTGCGGATCAGAAATATCGGCCGGCGTGAGCTTGTTCATCACTTCGGCGGCCGTATAGCCCAGCATGCGCTCGGCGCCAACGTTGAAGATTTGAATGACGCCTTTCGCGTCGGTGGCTATGCTCGAGAAATTGGCGCTGTTGAAAATCGCGCTCTGGAGCGCCCCCGCCTTGAGCAGCGCCTCTTCCGCCTGCTTGCGCGTGGTCACGTCTTCCATAGCCAGGACCAACAGCTCCCGGTGATTGCCCGCGAGAAGCCTACGCGCATTGAGGAGCATCACGCGGCGCCCAATTACCGGAAACGTGTGATCGAGCTCGAAGTCATTGAAAACGGAGCTCTTGGTGACGACGTCTTCCAGCAGTGTCCGCAGCGCCGGAATGTCCCACTGGCCGTTGCCCAGCTCATAGATGAGGTGGTCCTCGGTTTCTTCGGGAGTGACGTGAAATGTCTGATAGAAGGCGCGGTTGGCGGAGTTGACGCACAGGTCGGCATCGAGCATCAACAGAGGCTCGCGGACGGTATCCACGATGTTCTGAGCGAAGTCTTGAATATCCTCAACGACTGGTTCTTGATTTGGCATGGCGTCTTCTTGGACTCCTTGTAATAGAAGTTTACCGGTTTCTATTGCTCTTGTCAATAGAAGCGATAGTTTCCGTAAGAAGAACCACACGTTTCTGCAAACAGGCGCAGACTCCGGTGGAATCGCAGGAATGGGAATCCGTTCTGAACTACCTCTTCACTAGCATCTAGCTCATTTGACTCCCAGCGGATCCTGCCTGTTCGTCCCCACAGCCACGGATTCTGCCCGCTGCGATACGGCGAAGAGAGTACTAAGCTTGACAGTGCCTTACACTTGATTCCTTCTCAACGGTAGACGCACAGGTGGCGAACACTACGGCCGGGCGAAAACCGTCGGCCTTTTGGACGACCTCAAAGATGTCGTCCGAAAAGTACGGCTTGATAAGGCAGCCGTCTGCCCCCGCGTCGATTGCGCTCCCATTAGTTGCCCGATTACCAAGAGTCAAGATCGCAATGAGACAGGCAGCGCCCAGCGCCTTGATCCGCCGAATAGCTTCGATTCCGCGGACGCTCGGTAGATCTATGTTCAGGAATACGATGTGCGGTTTCCGCGCCCGGGCAGCTTCCACCGCCTCCTCGGCCGTGTCCACGGCTGTGATCTCGCCCGCGCCCATGTGACGGAGTGCCATTTTTAGGCAGCACACCTGGAGTCCGTCATCGTCGCAGATAACCGCATTTCGCCCTTGTAGAAGAATTGATGACATTATTGCTTTCTTGCTCTGTTCACAGGAAGTGGATAGACCTCAGACGCAAACTGAAGGTAGCTGTCCCCGAGGTAATGGCAGCTCCATATAGCACGACGCCCCCGCGGGCCGCATGTTCCGAACCGAGCGGGGTTTATCAGTCCGTGGGGAGACGCCAGCGTTCCCTGGCGGAATCCCGCGAAGTTAACACGTATGAGGCGCACTCAGTCTCGGCGCCGTGGAGTCGCGCCGCGAGGGAATGATCGGCGGAACCTGTTTCCGCGAACTGCATTCCTAGCAAAGACTTCCTGGCCCTCTCTAGATGCCCCTGCATGGCGTATTCTGCGTCGCCGATGGCGGAATAGGTGTATTGGCGAGGGTTGGCCGTGTGCGGCGCCTTGACCAGATCTTCCTTCATTCGCTGCGCCGCTTCCCGCATACCCTTAATACCCTGCTCGACCTGTCTCTCTCGCTCGTCGTTGCCGGGATATTCTTCTTCGGTGTCATTCATGTTTGGCTCCTCATATTGTATGGCGTCGTCCATACCGCGGTCTCCGGCGCCCTCTTCAAGGCTGGAGAGCTTCGCCCGCAGTTTGTTACACCCGTGGCACAGAAGAGACCGGGCCGTTGCGGGAGCGATTCCCATCCTCGATGAAATGGTCTCGAAGGAATGTTCCCCGTAATACCGCATGATTACTACGGCCCTCTGCCGTGCTGGAAGCGCCTCGATGGCGTCGGGCAGAGTATGCATCAGCGCCTCGGCGTCCATTCGGTCATTCCATTGCGGCGTTGGATCGCGACAATCGATGCCCAATTCTTGGTCGTACCGGTCTAACAGCGAAGTTTCCCGTCGCCTTATGAGCCACTGCCCTCTGGCGTAGGAATAGATGGATGCTGTTAACTGGCGAACGAGGTACGGACGAAGGGGCACACCACGAGAAGGATCATAAGCATAGAAGTACTCATGAAATCGGCGGTATATCTCGCCACTCAGGTCCTTTCTCTGCTCGGGAGAGTCGGCATACTGCTTGAGAAGGCGGCGTACGAGCGGCTGAAATTGCGAGAACAGTAAGTCTCTTTCGGAGTGCGAACTGGTCCCGCGCGCCTCATCTCGGAGGCACTCTAATACCATAATGATTGCCCTAATTCTGCGTCAGCGCGTCGTACTCTGGCTGGCTGGATTCAGCGATCAAATCTCAATCACGGGGGAGTTGAGTCGCAAGTGTGGGGGGTGCGAGGCTTCAGAAGTGATTAACGGCGTCTGATGCCTGAGGGACCACAATCGGTGGCTCGGTCTTTATCCGCCTTGTCTTGCACTGTGGGAGTCCCTCCCGGGGAAACTCGTTACAACTGGATGCGTGAGCGCCGCGACATCAAGAGTTGAAGAGGAGGTTCGGTAAACAGGAAGCATTATTGCTGGGAGCGGCTACTTCTGATTATAGCACCGTTTGCTAACGCTAGACGGTTTATTTGACTCATGCGGTAAATCGCGGGCCCTTGGCGAACCCATGGTAACCACACGTTTCTGCAAGCAGGCGCAGATTTCGGTCGAAACTATGAATGGGGAAACAAAGTACCCGACCATCGACCAGCTAACTAATTCAGATAGAGATCCATTCCGTTTCACGCCACTTTAGCTGATGCCAGGAGAGGGACTTAGAGTCTCTCTCCTGGCAGGCGTGACCACAAATTCACTGGACGACCTGGCGAGCTCGTCAGGCTAATTGCGCCTGCGCCTCGCATAGAATCCGCCGCCGCCGAACAGAAGTACCAGAACGACTATCACGAGAATCAGTTCCATGCTCATCTTTCTCTCCTCATGTGTGTGGATGCGATGCGGAAAGACCGCCATCAAGCCGAGAGAGAGATCACGTCCCTCTCCCGGCCTGGGCGGCGTATCCGGTGTCTATGGTTGATCGTTGGTGGAAACGTTGACGGTGCCGCTGGCTTCATCGAAGCCGACGGTGCTGTTCGATGCCCAGGCGATAAACTGGAGGGGAACGAACGTGATGCCGTTTCGCTGTTCGGCCGCCGTGGGTAGATTCCGCCGACGGCCATCTACGGTGGCGTTCCTGCTTCCGAGGCCGACGCGGACTTCGTCATTCCGCGCGTAGATCATCCGGCTCGCGGAATCGTAGCGGTAGTCGAAGTTGGCCGCCTTGCCCATCGCGGCAAGCGGCACGAACACGGCCCCGTCGCGAATGTAAGGCCGGGTGGAGTTATTGAATCGGACCGGTCGATCGTCTACCATCACCCTGATCTGTTGGGCGTAAGCAGAGTAATTTCCATACTCCGAGCTGTTCGCCGCTTGCGAACTGTTGCTTTGCCGGTAGTAGCGGCGAGTCTGGGTGTTGAACGCGAGCTGGCGGTCGAGGCGGACGCCGAACTCCTGGCCCTGCTTAAGCTCCACGTCGCCGGGCTTGGGTTTATTGCCGACCTCGTTGTAGAGGTAGCCGGCCCCGGCGCCCAGCAGCAGGCTGAGAATCGAGTTCTGCTTGGTGAGAGTGCCGATAAGGAGGCCCGCGCCCGCGCCAAGTCCGATGAACTTCATCCGGTCCTTGCCCTTATCGGTTGTGGCGACGAGGCGGCCATCCGATCGCGTTACGGCCTTCCCGCTCAGCGAGTAGAGGCTGGCGGTAATGGCCTGGGAGCTGCCATCGGCGAATACGAGGCGTCGGAAGTCCACATCCAGGGATCCCGCCTGGCCGTCGGAGGAGGAAACTGCCTCCCGCACGGTCCCTTCCACCCGGGTTCCTTCCGGCAGGCCCGCGTCGTCCGCTCCACCGATAACCGTGGCGGTGAATTTGTCTCCCGATGTGGCGCTCTTGCTGCTCAATGCTTCGTCCAGCCGGACCGGGATCACCGTACCGGAGGGCAGGGAGCTTCGATTGTAGTTGGCGGTATTGAGCCGCGGGTTGTCGTTGTTGTCGTTATCGTACTGTCGATTCCGCTGCGCATCGGCGGTGGTCATAAGCGTCATCGCGAGTCCGGCCGCCACCAGGGCGCCCAAACCGCGTCTGTCCGTCAGCTTCAAGGCTGTGTTCATTGTCTTTCTTTCCTCTTAGTGCGGCCGATAAAGGTCCGGTACAGGGTACATGGGTCCAGGGTACCGGGTAAGGGATGTGTGTTAAGGTCTCGGAATCCTGGGTACCCGCGAACCGGACCCTAACCCGAAAGAGCGGGGCTTTCGCAGTTCGCCTCATTCATACTCGGTCTCCCTCATCATGTGTTGTGTGTTCGGGGCCACGTTACACCCAATGCTTTCCGAGCCCGTTGAGCTTCGCATTACAAAACCATTCGCTCCCATTAACAGAAGCACTATACCTCCAGATTTTGCTAGTGTCAATGGGTGCGCATACTTTTGTAAGAGGATTTATACGTTTCTGTAATCGGGAGCAAACGATTTAGGTATAATCAAAAGGACGATGCGCATGCACTCACATTTCACCGAGATTGCGGTGCGGCGGTCCCCGACTCGGGTCCCCGGCCATGAATCCGCTGAGCGTTCGCAGGAGAGACGCGGAATTCCCGGAGTCGGGCCGCGGTTTGGGCATATCTCTCCCCCCCGGAATCGCCAACTCTCGACCGAAATCCATGTCGGAAAGAGTTGGTAAAGGACTTTCGCCGTGAGTCTTGGAAGTGCTGAAGCGGTCATGAACAAAAAGGATCAATCTAGCCCCGCCACGCGAGCGATAGCCCGACGGCTCCTCGCGAGTGCGGCCGGAAGCCAGGACCCGGGTGACGCGGTGGCGAGCACGCTTAGCGCCTATGCGAGCGTCCGAGGCCGATTTTCGCAGTTTCTCGGCCCGGCCGGATTTGATGCCCTGATGTCGCGGTCTCTCGCGATAGCTGCCACAGAGCGAAAGGAGTTCTCCGGGCTGCGGCTGGATTCCGAAGGAATCGTCCAGGGGCTGCTCGAGTATGCCGAAGGGCGCCCGGTGAAGGAAGTTCTGGCCGCCATTGAAGACCTTCTGTCCAACTTCATCGCCCTCCTTTCCACGTTCATAGGCGACGACCTGACGCAGCGTTTGACCACGGATATCGGACCGGCGGAATCCCAAACCTACTACAATGCGATTTCGCGGGAGGCGCAATAGTGAATAAGCCGACGAAACTGACCATCGGCAAAGTTCTTACCGGCATTCCCGGATTCGACGAGGTCCTCGGAGGCGGGCTTCCCGAGTTCTCCTTCAACCTCATGGCGGGCGCGCCGGGCACGGGGAAGACCACGCTGGTCCACCAGTTGGTGTTCGCCAATGCGACGCGCGCGAAGCCGGCCCTCTACTTCACGGTGTTGGGCGAGCCGGTGGTCAAGATGCTCCGCTACCAGCAGCAGTACGAATTCTTCGACCCTGCGAAGCTCGACGGCGCGGTCCGATTTGTCGATCTGAGCGCCCAGGCGCTGGAGGGCAACCTGGACGCAGTTCTGGCGAGCATCATCCGAGAAGTCGAGCAGGTAAACCCCGCGATCGTCGTGGTGGACTCGTTCCGGACCATCGTGCGGGCAGTCACCGGAAAGGAACGAGATGGGGCGCTGGAGCTTCAGTACTTCGTGCAGAAACTGGCCCTGTTTCTCACATCCTGGCACGCCACCACATTCCTCGTGGGCGAATACGAGGAGGGGGAGATGCGCGATAATCCCGTCTTCACGGTGGCGGACGGACTGATCTGGCTTTTCCAGGTGGTCGACCGCAGCTCCATCGTCCGCAAGCTCCAGGTCATGAAGATCCGGGGACAGGAGTCGATGCCGGGTCTGCACACGTTCCGCATGACGAA
>JBKJZI010000211.1:0-19979 GCA_046715155.1 Chthonomonadales bacterium
CCTGAGATGCGTCGTCGGGTCATTGGCTCGCTGGGTCATTGGGCCTTCGAATCCATGTCTATCGACCATTGGTCATTGGTCATTGGTCATTTGGACATTCCGGACGGTTCGCAATGAAGGCGGTAGACCGCCTCATCCTCCGCGAGCTGTTCGGCCCGTTCTGGAACAGCGTGTTCATGTTCCTGTCGGTCGTATTCGCCACTACCTACCTCTTCTCGTTCACCGAGTACCTCACTCGCGGCGTACCCATCGCCACGGTCGGTAAGATGCTTGTTCTCAGCCTCGCGGCCCTGGTCACTCAAACGCTACCCATGGGGATGCTGCTCGGAACGTTATTGGCATTTGGCCGAATATCGGGCGATTCCGAGCACATCGCGTTCTATGCCGGCGGAATCAGCTTCTTCAGGGCCATCCTCCCCGTAGCAGCTATGGGAGTGATAGTTAGCCTCGTCACATTCACATGGAATGAAACGGTAGTGCCGCCCGCCCAGCGGGAGTTCCTCCGACTGAGAGCTACGGCGGTCGAAGATGCCGCTACGTCCGGAAAGCCGATCCACTATACGGTCATGAAGAGAAACACCGACCAGGTGGACGAATTTATCTATATCGACGGCGGATTCGATCGTAAGACCGGCTGGTTCCGTGACGTCACGATCTACAAAATGAGCGAGGATCCAGAGCGGCGCGGGAAAGGCGACTTCTATATTGAAGCGGAGCGCGCTCGGCCGGCGGATCGAAACGAGGGCGCGCTAAACTGGCAGTTTGAGAATGTAAGGATTCTGTACCTGAAGCCGGTGGATAAGTGGCCGGAAGTGAAGCTCGAGAGCGCGACTACAGAGGTGATTTCCGGACAACTCGGCGCGGAAGTCGGAATGCGAAGGACCTTCCGAGAGCTCTTGGAAGCTCAAAAGAAGGACAACCGTACAATGACATTCCGAGAGCTGCGTGATAGAATCAGACAAGAGCGGGCAGCCGGGAACCTGAATACTGCCGGAGATGAAGTCGATCTCTATGAAAAGGTATCGCTGCCGCTGGCGAGCGTGATCTTCGGACTGGTCGGAGCGCCGCTCGGAATCCGGCCTCACCGCGGCAGTAAGGCCATGGGTTTCGGCGTCGCTATCGCCATCATCTTCGGTTACTGGGTCGTCTACCGTTGGATGTACGTTGTAGGGCAGGGAGGCGGATTGCCGCCCTTGATAGCAAGCTTCACCGCCTGTTTCCTGGGCCTGATCGCCGCGGGATTCCTGATTGCCCGCACGCGGCAGTAACGGACTGGCGAATTATCAATTTATCAGTTATCAATTATCAATGCATTGCTCCGATGATAATTGATAACTGATAATTGATAATGTTCTTGGAGGTGGGAAATGTTCTGGACAATAATCGCCCTTGGCATGACCGTGCTGATGGGCGGAATCATCGCATATAACGGGGACGTCATAGGCCGCAAGTTCGGAAAAAAACGACTCTCCATGTTCGGCCTTCGCCCCAAGCACACCGCCATCCTCATTACCAGCGTGACCGGCGTCCTTATTTCGGCGTCCACCACCGCCGCCATCTTCCTTCTCACGCCTCCCGTCCGCCGTGTGATGCTCGAGGGCGAACAGGCAATCCGCGAGCTCCCGAAAGTTCAGCAACAGACGAAGAACCTGACGGCCGAGAAGCAGAGCCTGCAGTCGGAGATAACTCTAGCCAAGCAAGAACGTGCGGCGAACCTGAAGGACCTGGCAGCTACGCGGCAGCGGGTCAAAAACGCAAATGACGAGTTGCGAAAAGTCAAGCGGGAGAAACTCGCCGCCGATAAGTCGCTGAAGGGAGCTATCGCTGCGCGCGAATCCGCGGAAGCTATGACGGCCGAGCTGCGCGCGGTAGTTGAGCCGCTTAGAAAGCAGGCGAGAGATCTGGCGAGAGGTAACGTTACGCTCGCCGAGGACAACCGCAGGCTATCTACGTTGAAGAGTCAGCTCTCAGCGCGTATTGAGGAACAGTCCAAGGACCTTGCCAGCAAAGCCGAGCAGAATCGGCAGTATGACGTTGCGAACAAAGAGCTTGCAAGTCAGAACGAGCGACTCGTACGCGAAAACAGGGACGTCCAGACGCAGAACGAACGGCTTGCCATGGAGCAGAAAGTGCTCCGAAGGATCACCCAGGACCTTCAAGTAGGCGCGGCTGAGCTTGAGGAAAAAAACCAGCGACTTCTGGAGGACAACTCCAGGCTTGGTGAGCTGAATACGCGCCTGGTCACGCAGAGCAAGCAGCTTGCGCAGGACGCTGTCTTGCGCGTGGGAGCGCTGTACTCCACCCTCGAGGCGCTGCGCACACGGCCTATAGCCGTTCATACGGGCGAAGACCTCGCGAGGATAACCGTACCCGCCCGCTCCACGGCCACCCAGGTCCGCGACTATCTCAAGCAGCTCACCCGGGAAGCCAGCGATTCCGCACGGTCCAAGGGCTCCGATTCCGGCGAGCGAGCGAGCATGCTGGCGGTCCAGATAGTGGATAAGCGCACCCTCGCCGATACGCCGTTCGGCGTGCGCGAAGTCTCAATAACGGAAGAACAGCAGCTCAACCAGGTTGTCAACGTAGTAACGGAATCGCCTGTCGCGGTGTGTGTGCTTGCCGTCGCTGCGGGAAACAGCGTCAAGGGTGAGCCGGCCATCATTGACCTCCAGCCCATGGCTGACCGGCTGGTATACCCTCGCGGCCGGCTGGTCGCAAGAAGCAAGAAGCTGAACGCCAGCCTCGCTCCCGAAATCGTTTTCATGGACATGGTGCAATTTCTCAAAGACGTGGGTAGAACAGCCGTGGAGCGTGGAATGATTCCGCGGGTCGACCCATTGACCGGCGAACCTCAGGTGGGCGCTCTCGACTGGCCGGAGTTGGTCCGCCTGGTAGAGCGCGTACGAGGGCACAGCCGTTCGGTACAGGTCACAGCCGTTGCGGCGGATGACACCAGCGCGTCCGGCCCACTGAAACTCGAGTTTAGAGTAGAAGGCACTCTCTGATTCAGAGTCAGACATATTCCGAAAGGGCTAAATGATAACTCAGGCCGAACAAGGGTCAATACGGACCTCCCCTGGTCACGACACCGTGATGGCCGTGGATCCCGGCCGCACTAAATGCGGGATTGCGGTAGTGGACTCGGCCGGGGTGGTGCTCTACCGCGGAATCGTGCCCACAGTGGCTATGCGGGGCGCCATTCTGGATGTCTGCGCTCAATTCGCGCCGACCACTATCCTCCTCGGCAACGGTACGGGCGCCGCGTCCATATTCGCACTCGTCGACGAAGTCGGACTAGCCGTCCCCCTCCTACGCGTTGATGAGCGATTCAGCTCCGAGCAGGCCCGCACGCTCTACATCCAGGACCATCCTGCGCGCGGCTGGCGCAAGATGATTCCGTCTAGCCTCCGCTTCCCCGAGGCAGCATACGACGCCTACGTAGCCGTGCTCCTGGCGCGCCGCTGGTGGCAAAGTACGAATGCGGAAAGCCGAAGCCCAATTGATGAATGACGCATAGAAGCTGTTCTTCACATTTTTGAGTTGACGCGCGTCTATATTAGTAGACGTGGCACCTCCAACAACAAGAGCTCGAACAACTCCACAATCCAAATGCCAAAATCAGTTGAATCCTTGATCACAAGACAGCAAGCGGAGTACCTCCTGGGGCTGCGCCGCTCCATGGTCCACTACCTGGCGGCTCCGGCCGGATTCGCAAGCGCAAGCAGGGCCGCTCAGCCCTTTTTGCCCGTTCCGACGTAATCGCGTACCTGGATCACCGCGAGAACCGGTCGATCCCCGCAAAAGACTGGCATTACGACCTCCAACACCCCCTCATTCGCAAGCGCGGAGACCCGCCAAAGGGCGACCGCTTCATCACCCTCGCCGAAGCCGCGTTCACCCTGGGCTGCGCCAAAAACACCGTCCGCGAGCGAATCCGCACCGGCCGCCTCTTCGCCTGGGACGCACTCCGCCGCTGGTGGTTCTACAAGAAGGAGGAGGTCCACGCGCTAATGAACGACCCGGAGTACATCAAGTTCCGCGACCCCTACCGCCGGTCCCAGACCCCGGAGGCCAAAGCCGAGCAACAGATCCCCGAGATCCAGGAATTTTACGAATACATCCCCCACGACCCGTCGAACATCCGCTTCCTCGACCCCGAAGTCCGCCGTAGATTGCCCTAACTCACGTGACATTCCTGCGAGGGCACTCATGAGGAACTGAATCCGACCAATGAACGGAATACCGGTACTTTTAAATCGCCCGCTCTATACAAACCATCGGAACTTGTGCTACCTTTTACAGGTCTTTGAAGGTGTGGAATTGCACGCTCGCAGCCGGGCCACACCGGTTGCGGGCAGCCGTCCCATGCCTCAAAGCAATCTGCGCCATAGGTCCAGCTAGAACGAATCGTAGGAACCGGCGGCAGACGTCCCTGGTCGTTGTAAAGTTGGCGTATCTCCCGCGTAAGAAGGTAACAGGGAAAACTTCTTTCGCCTCGATACTGTCAGCCCGCCCGCGGCCGTGGCTATCCTGCCTTCATTTCCTTCGTGAGTGACAGCCCCCTAGAAGCGCGACTCCGACTGCAAGAAGGAGGAAGTCACTTATGAGAAAGGTTTTCGCCTTTCTTAGCGCCTCCCTCTGCCTTGCGCTGGCGCCGGCCGTCCAGGCTCAACAAGCCGAAACATTCAAGGACGTCCCGGCCGATCACTGGGCTTACCAGGCGGTCGAAAACCTGCGCAAGGCCGGAATCGTCATCGGTTACCCCGATGGCTACTTCCGAGGGAAGCGCACGCTCACCCGGTACGAGTTTGCGGTCGCCCTGGACCGGGCCCTCAAGGACCTGGAAGCCAAGATCGCCGCATCTCGGGGCCAGCTGCCGCCGACCACGCCTGGGAAAGGTCCGAAGGGCGATAAAGGCGACAGGGGCGTTCCGGGACCTCAAGGACCGGTGGGGATCTCGCCGGAGGAGCTCGCTCAGCTCCGGCGCCTGACCGAGGAGTTCCGGAGAGAGCTAACTCTGCTGGGCACCAACATGCGCGCCGTACAGGCCCGCCTCGATCAGCTCGCAAGAGAGATCGCGGCGATCCGCGACGAGCTCGCCAAGATGCCCAAGTTCAGCGGCAACGCATTCGTGGGTATCCGGGGCGATATCTTCCACGGCAACTATGTTGACAAAGACGGGCGGGTCAACCCGCTCGGCATGGAGCAGCAGGCCGTGGTCCATGCGTTTCGGCTTGGGGTTGACGCGAATGTGGCGGGCGGCGCTCAGGTGTCCGCAAGCCTCACCGCAGGCAACTACAAGAACTATCTCGGCGGCAATATCGCCAAGATAACTCCTCGGCCGCAGGGCCTGAATAACGCGACCATTCTCGCGAATGGCATCTCGCACAACAACAACTCGCTCACTTCCGTCGTCTCGGGTGACACGTACCTCGATACCCTCGAAGTACGCTCGCCTATCAGCGGACTCGGGCGGGACTCTAACCTCACCATCGGCCGGTTCGGATATCGGCTGGGACGGATGGTCCTGTGGCGGCCGGACGTCGATACTTACTTCAACGTGCCGTGGCTCGATGACGGGAACTTTCGAATCGATGGCGCCCGTCTTCGGACGAACTTCGGAAGCCTCGCCGTTGAAGCGTTTGGTGGACAGTTCGACAGCGTAACGGGCGCCAACGGACAGGCGTGGAATAGCCCGCTCGCGGGCACCGCGCTCGATCCATTGGGGACTCGAATCTTCGAGTTCGATGCGAAACCGACCGGGCAGCCAACCCTCGGCCAGATGATAGTGGACGAGATCCTTGGCGTCAGCTTCGGTATCGGCATTCGCCAGTTCGGCGGCGGCCATGTCCGCTTCTCGGTGCTTGAAACCGAGGGCAGGCATACCGAAGGCGGGACGACGGGCTTTACCGGCGTGCAGGTGCTTGGCGCCGATATGGACCTCCGCCTGTCTGACCGCCTCACTCTCACTGGAGACTGGGGCAAGACCATTGCCCACAACAGTCTCAACAGGCCGCTTCCCGGGGCCACGCATTTCAACAATGCGTTTAACGCGTCGCTGGGCTTCGGGATCGGTAAGCTGAACATCAACGCGGGCTATCGGTACATCGATCCCCACTTCTACGCTCCCGGTTACTGGGGCCGTATCGGCAACTGGTTGAATCCGACCAACGTTCAGGGTCCCACGGCCCGCGTCTCATGGGACATGGGCTCCCTTAATGTCAACGTCGGGGCCGATATCTTCAAGGCCGCACGCGACCGTGGGGCCTTCGGTGGGATGAATTCGGATGACCAGATCGTCCGCGCCCTGGCGGGCGTCCGCTGGAATCTCTCCAATTCCTTCAACGTAACGGCGGATTGGGAGGGAGTCTATTGGACCCTTGAGGGAGCGCACAGCGAAGCCGGACCAACGCCCAGTCTTACGACCGGGCCGGGCTTCCTGGTTCACCCGACAGAGCACTACATCACCCTGGGCGCCGCCTACAACCTCACGAGCAACACGCTCCTGAGGATATTGTGGCAAACGGGCGCCTTCGATGGTCATGGAGCGCTTATGAACGCGCCGGGCCTTGGACCAAGGAATACTTATAACGTGGTCACAGGCCAAGTGGCTGTTCGGTTCTAAGTCACTTCGAAGACGACAATTACCATCCCCCGCTCCAATTGGAGCGGGGGATTTTTTCGTCAGATCATTAGATTCCTCAGATCGACGCGCCCAAGAATCCGCCTCCGCGCGAACCGGCAATTGTCTTGAACCATGATTTACCCGATTATCTGATTACCATGATTAGCGACTACGGATTTCCGGCTCTGTAATCCTGCTAATCACTTAATCCGCGTAATCATGGTTCAGACAATCCGACAAATCCGAGTTCAGACAACATCCTTCGTGGTTCAAGAACCCGGAATCCTCGCAGGCGTGGGTGACCCGCTAATCCCGTCCAGAATCGGTGACTTCCTTTGCGCCTTTGCGCCTTTGCGTGAGACCCTGCCCGGAATCCCGGTACTTTCAGCCCGCTCGCCCTTTACAAAGGCGCGGAACTTGTGCTACCTTTTACAGGTCTTTGAAGGTGGAAATGCACGCTCGCACCCGGGCCACACCGGTCGCGGGTCGTATTCCATGCCTCAAAGCAATCTGCGCCATAGGTTCGGCTAGAACGAATCGCAGGAACGGGCGGCAGGCGTCTCTGGTCGTAGCAAAACCGGCGTGATTCTCGCAGAAGAAGGTAACAGGGACAACTTCTTTCGCGCGGATTCCCCCGGCCCGCCGCGCCCAAAGCTCCCATCCGCACTGGAATCCTGTACACTGATCAGTGATCAACGATCAC
Organism: Chthonomonadales bacterium; assembly: GCA_046715155.1. Taxonomy (GTDB): domain Bacteria; phylum Armatimonadota; class Chthonomonadetes; order Chthonomonadales; family CAJBBX01; genus JBKJZI01. The sequence continues at coordinate 7,329 of JBKJZI010000211.1, forward strand.
TGATTACTGATCCTTCTGCCTTCTCATGGCGCGACTCCGACTGCAAGAAGGAGGAAGTCACTTATGAGAAAGGTCTTCGCCTTTCTTAGCGCCTCCCTCTGTCTGACGCTGGCAACCGCCGCGCAGGCCCAGCAAGTCGCCGACATGTTCAAAGACGTGCCGAGCGATCACTGGGCCTATCAAGCGGTTGAAAACCTGCGCCAGAAGGGAATCGTCATCGGCTACCCCGATGGCTACTTCCGAGGGAAGCGCACGCTCACCCGGTATGAGTTCGCCGTAGCGCTCGACCGCGCTCTAAAGGACCTGGAATCCAGAATTGGCAAGCGCGACATCACGCCTGTCGCACCTGGTACGGGTCAGAAGGGCGACAAGGGCGACAAGGGCGATCCGGGACCACCCGGACCACCCGGTGTCACCCCGGAGGAGCTCCTACAGCTCCGCCGCCTCGCAACGGAGTTCCGGGATGAGCTGACCGCGTTAGGCAACAACATGCGCGCCGTGCAGGCCCGCCTCGATCAGCTCGCAAGAGAGATCGCGGCAATCCGCGAAGAGCTCTCCAAAATGCCGAAGTTCGGCGGCGGCGCCTTCTTAGGCGTCCGGGGAGATATCTTCCACGGCAACTATGTGGACAAGAACGGTCTTGTAAATCCGCTCGCTGCGGAACAGCAGGCCGTAGTCCATGCCTTTCGCCTCACCATGGACGCAAATGTAGCGGGCGGCGCCACCGTGCACGCCGGCCTCACTGCGGACAACCTTAAAAACTACGCGGGCGGCAACATCGCCCAAATAGGCCCACGGCCCCAAGGCTTGAACTTCGGGCCGGTCACTGGGCACAGCTCCAATTCCCGAACCTCTGTCGTAGCCGGCGACACCTACCTCGATACCCTCGAGATAAAGACGCCGTTTACCGGAATCGGGCGCAACTCCAACCTCACCATCGGCCGGATACCAGTCCGGCTGGGGCGTCTGGTCCTGTGGCGGCCAGACACCGACGTCTACTTCAACGTTCCGTGGCTTGATGACGGCAACTATCGAATCGATGGCGCCAGCATCAATACCAACTTCGGAAGCCTCGGCGTTCAAGCGTTTGGTGGGCAGTTTGACAGCGTTCAGGGCTCAAATGGCGGTCCGTGGAACAGCCCCTTAGCGGGCACCGCGAACGGCCCCGGCGGGACTCGCATCCTCGAGTTCAACGCCAAGCCCATCGGCCAGCCTACGCTCGGCCAGATGACTGTCAACGAAGTCGTGGGCTTAAGCGCCGGCTTCAACGTCAAACTACTCCAGGGCGGCCACGTTCGGTTGTCCGCGCTGGAGACAGAAGGGGCGGGCGGTACCGGATTCACCGGCGTGCATGCATTTGGCGCCGACCTGGACCTCCGCCTCTCTGACCGCGTCACCCTTACCGGCGACTGGGGTAAGACCATTACTCACACCGGTCGCACGCAGACGGTCTGGCCGCATTTCAACAATGCGTTCAACGCCGCCCTCGGATTCGGAATCGGCGCCCTGAATATAAGCGCGGGATACCGCTATGTGGACCCGCACTTCTATAATCCGGGCTACTGGGGCCGAATCGGTAACTGGCTGAACCCGACTAACATCCAGGGCCCAACCGCTCGCGTAGCGTGGGACATGGGAAGTCTAAACCTCAACATCGGAGGTGACTTCTACACCCCCGCCCGCGACCGCGCGGCCGATGGCGGCCTCGGCAACGATGACCAGATCATCCGCGCCCTGGTCGGCGTCCGCTGGAACCTCTCCAAAGGCTTCCAGGTCACGGCGGATTGGGAAGGCGTTTACTGGCAAATCGACGGGGCTCACAGTGCGAGCGCCGGCGGCGCGCCAAGCCTGACCACTCCGGCAAGTACGAGGGTTCATCCGACCGAGCATTACATCACCCTGGGCACCGGCTACAACCTGACGAGCAATACGCTCCTCCGGTTAATGTGGCAAATGGGTGCCTATGATGGTCATGGACTGCTCCTGGGAGCGCCCGGCGTCGGCCCGCGATACACGTTCAACGTCGTATCAGGGCAGGTAGCGGTTCGGTTCTAAGTCACCTCTAGACGACGAAAACTAACATCCCCCGCTTCTTCCGGAGCGGGGGATTTTTTCTTTCACTCCTGACATCAGAATCCGCAGGCCCGCCCTTCGGATTCCGAGATTGCGTGCTTAGTGAAGGGTGCAGATTCCGTGCGGGCTAACCTTTCAGGATTTCTGCCATCGAGACGTCGCGCTGCTCGTAGACGGCTTTGCGGACGAGCAGCCCGACGAGGGTAGCATCACGGCCCTCGCGGACGCCGACTTCGGGCTGTCGCCCGGTGCGCGTGCACTGGAAGAAGCTCTGGAGCGCCAACAGAGTGATATCCTCGCGCTCTGGAGCGGGAATCTGGCGCACCGGTTCTCCCACTGCTTTGCCCTGTTGGTAAATGATGGAGCCTTTTGCAAAATCGATTGCGGCATTCGGCCCGATCAACTGTTCGTAGGTTGAGCTGTACAGCGGATGAGGGGGAGTGAGCCAGCTATGGACCCAGACGTAGGGCAATCCGCTTTTGTATCGAAGGGTCGTAGTGTAGTAGTCGCTCACATTCCTCTGAGGATCTTGCTCCTTGAAGAGGTCCTGGCGCCCCGTGCCGGTAGCGCTTACCGGGAGCTCACCCAACGCCCAGTTGAGCAGGTCCCAGTTATGGACGGCGTTTTCCAGCATCCAGTCGCCACTGCGCTCACGGAAGGAGAGCCACTCGCCTGGCTTGCGAATCATGGTGGAGCTGAATCGTCCCCCGCGGCCATCGAATGGCGGGCCGGTGACTCCTTCCTTGAAGAGCTTGACCGTCTGTTTGAGCTGCGCACCGAAACGACGCTGATAACCTACCTGGACGACTTTGCCGGTGGATTCCGCCAGCTTGACGAGTGCGTCCGCGTGCTCGACAGTGAGGCAAAGGGGCTTCTCCGCGTACACGTGCTTGCCAGCCATTAAGGCGTCGCGGTACATAGGATAGTGTAGGTCGCACGGGAGGGCGCCGATTACCGCGGTGAGGTCGTCCCGCGCCAGGAGCTGCTTCCAGTCTTCGGTCTCGTCCGGTTTGCGCCCGCCTGCTTTCTGAATGGCCTCGGACGCTTTTCCGCGGGCGGCCGGATCAAGATCACAGATGGCGGGAACCTCGACGCCTTCCACCTGCAGCGCCGCTCGCAGCAGCGCGGTCCCTCGGCCGCCCACACCTACGATTCCGCAGCGCACCGTTCGCGCGTCTTGCGTTCGCGATCCATTAGCTAGCGCTACTCCGGCAACGGCGGCGCCGCCGGCCGTAAGGAACGTCCTTCGATTGACCTGGCGTTGAGACATTCGGATTCTCCCATTGATGTACTCAGTGTTGAATGTTGAGTGTTAAGTGTTGACCCTCTGACCTCAACACTTAACACTCAACACTCAACACTCCTTCTCAACGAAACTTTTTTTCTCGTGCGCGGGGAACAATCGAGGTTCGGCTACCGTTATATTGCGTACTTAATGGCGCGCGGGAGGGCTGCATTTCCCGATTGCCGTTATCCAAAGGAGGTTGACTCCAATGGACTGTCTAGACGGCTAGAGATAGCCACAGAGACGAGAGCCCTCGGGCGCAATGAACAGTTGCGCCTTGAGGGCTCTCGCGCTGAGTCAGCCTGTAGCAGCTAAGTAACCTGGCTGTACGGGACTCTACTGCTGAGATGGAACAGGCTACGAATGGGAGGCGTCGTTTAATCGCCGAGCGCGAATTGAGGCATTGCCATGTACGGAGCGTCCTCCGAATTCGCGCGAGGTTCTATTCCTTGGTGGAGGCGTCGGCGGTGGTGCATCTTCCGCCGGCGCCACTAATTCAGCCGTAGCACTTCCGTGCATCAAGAAAAAACCCTCCTGGTTTTCCAGAGGGTTTGTTGTGATTCTGCCGGCAAAACAGCAAGGCTTCTTCAGCACGCAGCCGTACCGGTGACAAGCATCCCACGTTGAGTGGTCGAACCTCCGCCCAGGGTCTTCAACCCAGAAACCAGTACTGCTCGATCGATGTCGGACAAACGCGCAAACCGGATTCAATATTCCTGGCCCCAAGGCGGTCTTGCGGCCAATTCGAACGATGGTCGCGCTGCTTCAGCCGATTCTGTGCGTGGTGTGAGACGGAGCGGTAGGCATCCCGGTCGACCTCCTTGCTTAAATCGTTTTATAAGCAGCTTCGGCCGAATCGCTCGGATCGCGCATGCGGATAGACCCGTAATGAGGCGTGCAATTAGCTTAACTGGCCGCCAAATAGATACAGGCCATCGGGTTCGAAGGTCCGATGGCCTGTAATCGGTGTGGGAGATTATCAACCGCGGTCAGGCGGCGGGCCGCGACGAGGGTGCTCCTTGCGCCACTTCTCTTGTTTTTCTCGCGTGAGCTGCGTCATGCGGTCGAATTGTTCGCGAGTGAGGATTCGGCGCAGCTTCTCTTGAGTTTCGGCGTGGATCAACATTCGCTTGCGATTAAGTTTCCCGATCTCGACGCGTACGCTCTTTGCCTGATCGCGCTCGAAGTCGTAATTGTCGTAGATTTCGAAGAGCTGTCGGTAAAGTTCACGTGTTTTCGCGTGGATCTCGAATTCCTGTTTGCGAGCGTCCGCGAAGGCGGCCTCCAGCTCCTTTTGCTGTTCACGGGTGATTCCGATTCGGACACGGTTTCGTTCCTTTTCTTCGTCCGAGGGTTCGCGTTGGGCAAGCGCGCCACCAGTCATCGAGAACGCAAGCAGTCCAATGAGCGCTAAAGAAGTCCGATCCATGCGGTAAGTCATTTTCTCTCGCTCTCACCTAGAAATAGGGCGGCGTGCCGAAGATGGGATTCGCCGTCGATTTCAGGAATCTCGCGGAGCTCCCGCACCATCTCAACAACCTTCTGTTCCTCGCGATCTGTAACGGGGCCACCGTGGCCCGGACCGCCGGGTCCCGGATTCTGGGACCAAAGGACAGCGCAAAGCGCTCCAAGGGCGAACGCGGAACCCATAGCCAGTCGTGCAGGGCGAAGAACCGGCCACCATGATTTCGACGGACTGTCCAGCGCGGACGCGACCTTCGGCCACATCTCCGGGACGGCCGGTGAATCAGGCACGGATTTCCAGACGCCGCGCAAATGACGTTCCATAGCCTCTTCGCGGGCGCAGGTTCGGCAGCCGGACGAATGCGCGCTCATCGCGGCGATATTCGCGTCTTTTAAGTCGCCGCGCAGCCAGTCCGGCAGGTCGCGGCGAAATCGGTTGCAGTTCATATCGATGCCTCTTGAGTCTCACGTTCCATCCAGTGGCGGAGCCGTTTGCGCGCCCTGGCCAGCCGGGTTTTCAGGACGGGATAGGAAAGGCCAGTAACGGCCTGTATTTCAGAATATTCGGCTTCTTCAAGGTAATACATCACAAGTATTAGTCGGTCATCCGAACTAAGATGTTCTAGCGCGCGCTTGAGCACGACAGAAACCTCGGCCCGATGGACATTCTTTACAGCATCGTCTTCGGCGCTGCCGGACGAAAGGTGGCGGACCTCATTCGCTTCGATCCATACCTCCCGCGGCCGCGCTTTTTTGCGACTGTGCGCGTCTCGCGCAATATTGACTGCAATTCGATACAGCCAGGTTCCAACTTTGGCGCGATACTGAAAACGCGCGGCATTCCGCCAGGCGCGAACGAAGACGTCAGAGACGGCCTCCTCCGCATCCTCTTCCGAGCCCATCAGGCGGTACAGGAATCGGTACAGCGGAGCCTGATGCCTACGAACCAGCTCGCGAAGCGCGGCGGATTCACCCTCTGCGCAAAGCTTCAGGAGCTCTTCGTCGCTGAATGACGCTACATCTCCAAGCATATAACCGGTACGGGCGTGGGACTTCACCAAGGCGTCCGTTCCGGCCACCGCCAATGCTTCCATAGGCTTCTTGCAATCCCGGCCGGCGGCTGTGTCGCCGACGTCTGAGTAATCGTTCGTACTTATAGACGAGCCTGGATTGCTTAGGAAACAAGGCGTATCGACCAGGTGGCCCGGCGGAGAAAAGCGCACGACAAATCTCCATCGGCGCGGGAGGGTCCGGAGAACCAAGTAACCCGCCGAAATCTGCTCTCATTATACTGTACGCCAGCCCGCTGCTTGTTACCGTGGTGCGGACGGCCGGTCTGCATAGGTGACGATTCCGCGCCGGGTCGATAATTCTGCTTTAGTTGATTGCACCCGCCGTTCGAATCGCCGGAAAGAGTCTTCAGGAGAACTTCCGGTGTCCACGACTTTCGCCTGCCCGCGCTGTCACACCCAATTCGAGATTCAAGGGAGCGGTCTGCGCTGCGAGAAGTGCCGGCACACGTTCCCCGTCCACAACCGAATTCCGGATTTCTCCTCGCGACCCCATTATTGGAATCTTCTCAACGAGGAGCGGATGGACGTGCTCCTGGAGATCGCACGCGATCACGGCTACCGCTATGCTGTGGAAAAGATTCTAGGGCCGTTCGCCGGTCACTACCTTGTCGGATACGTGCTCGACGACAGCCGGGCTGATTTTCGGACGGTGCTACCGCTCACACAGGAAACTGCCGTTCTTGATCTGGGGGCCGGTTGGGGAGCCGTGAGCTGCGGACTTGCGGCAGACTGCCGCTCAGTAACAGCGGTGGACACGAATGCTCAGACGCTCGCCTTCATCCAGATCCGCGCCGAGCAGAGCGGACTTAGGAACGTCCAGGTAGCTCAGATCGATCCGCTGGACGACGCGAGCCTGCCATTCCCCGACGGGTCGTTCGACGTCGCAATTCTCAATGGCGTGCTAGAGTACGTAGGCGAGGCTTCAACCGGGCTGCGACCGGACGAGGTCCAGCGGCGCTGCCTCCGAGAAATCCGGCGGGTGGTGAAACCGGGCGGGGTACTCTACGTCGGCATTGAGAACCGATATGGCCTACTATACTTTCTGGGCACTCGCGACCATAGCACTCTTCGTTTCACCAGCCTCCTTCCGCGCTCCCTGGCGAACCTGGTCACTCGGCTCCGTCTCCGCAAGCCTTATCGCACTTACACGTATACATGCCGGGGATACCGCGAGTTACTGAAATCCGCAGGATTCGAAGACCCCTCCATCTATCTGGCCTACCCGACCTATCGTGAGCCGCACTTTATTCTGCCGAGCGATAATGAGATGGCCCTCACATACTTCGTCCGCCGGCATGCGGCTCATATTAAGAGCCGGCTGCAAAGATCGATAGTTCGCACTGTATTCAGACTGCTGCCTCGCCGCCTGAGCTGCCGATTGATGGTACGGGCATTTTATTGCTATCTGCTGGTTGCGGAGACTCCTCGGTGACCTCGCGCATCGCGGCCTTCTTAAGAAAAGGCGGCGTCGTTCCCGGCATACTTCCCTCCACCGAGATCGACGCCATAAAGATGAACACCACCACCTTTCAGGGTGGTTCGCTCGTATCGCTGCTTTTTCTAGATGGCTCAGATTCCCCCCGTTATGTTCTCCGCATTCCACGCGACCGAGCTCGCCCAGAGCGAGTGCTTGCTAACTTCCGAGCCCTCGAGAAACTGCCGGGGATAGCAGATATCGCAGGAACCGTACCGAGACCCGTTTATCTCGGCGAAGTCAATGGAACCGTCCTGACGGTGGAGACCTGTATGCACGGAACCTCCCTCTACGCAGAATTGGCATCCCGAACTTCCCGATCAGCCGAGGTGATAGATAGACTGTTTGACTGGGTATGGCGACTTCACTCTGCCACCACCGCTGAACCTACCGCCGGACACGCAGATTCGGTGGCCTCCGATCTCAAGTTCTTACGCGAATCGGAAGTGGTCTCTCAAGATTCGGGAGCGTTCTTATCCGACTGGGTGGATTATGCGATCAAATCGGGGATCGGTTTCGCCTTCCGGCACGGCGATTTTAACCCGAATAACATTCTGATCGATGAGAATGGTGAGCCCTCGGGCGTGGTGGACTGGGAGTACTCCGTCGTCGGCCCGGCTGTCTTCGATGTATTCACAATGCTCAGAACAGGACTGTTAGTCTCGGAATTCGAGGCAGGGAGTATTGGGGAGGAGTTAGAGGCGCTCTTTGGAGGGAGCCATCCGGAATCCGATCGATTGCTTCGCGCGCTGGCAAGATATACCTCAGAGGATAATTATCGGCCCCTCTTCTACGTCTATTTGGTGCAGATGCTCGCCGATTACTTGCGCACGACTGGTAACCGGCGCGACCCCCAGCTCCGCCCCTGGCTTGAGTACCTTAACGGTCTAAATTCCTGGCGGCCGTCCTCAATGCGAGGGCGGTCAGGCCTCGTGGCCGTCTGCTAGCCTGGGCCGCCCGACACCCGCTGCCGTAATCCTCAAGCATGCGGATTCGCCGGGCTGTTCCTGCGAAACTACGTTTTTTGCAACCAATTCGCGCGAGTTACGTCCAATCATCATCCGCGCCGGTTTGCCTGCCCGGCCGTAGAAAGGCGCCTCCCTTGTTTACACTTCCAGCAGAAGTCTCTTGCGCCTTCCGGCGATTAGCAGCGCTCCCCCTCGCCTCCATTCCGGCATTCGACGAAGAGTTCGGGAATGCCGCGTCCGCATCTGCGACGACAAGTTCCATCGTTACCGATGTGGTAGTCATCGCGCTCATCTTCGCCGCCGGACTGTTCTTCCTTTCGTGGCGAATCTCCGGCCGCAAGGGCCCGGATTAACCGCCAAGACGCCAAGGACGCTAAGGGAATCATGACAGGACAACGCGCTTGATTCCGTTGCGAAGGACGGGAACGTTGAAGTTGATGAGCAGAGCCAAATGAAGTCCTGTGGTCTTCAGGCAGGACGTTACTTGTGCAGTGTGGATTGGCGCTAATGCATCTACGGCCTTGAGCTCCACCAGGAGTTTGCCCCCAACGACAACATCTAGCCGCGCCAGCCCGACTGAACGCCCTTTGTACTCAACGGCCACCGGCGCACCTGGCATTCGAATGGAATCCCACGTAGTTCGAGTTCAACGCAAAGCGCCTGTTCATAGACGGATTCCAGCAATCCAGGACCAAGCCGTCGGTGAACCTCGATCGCTGCCTCAATGACCAGGTGCGCTAGTTCATATAACTCCTTGCCCGGTTCGCCCAACTCTCGTTCCGCAGGTCCTTTCGGAATCATCAGCACTGTTGTCCTTGGCGTCCTTGGCGTCTTGGCGGTTTATGATTCCTGGAGGTTGGCGAGCGCTTCGGCGAAGTCGGCGGAGGTAAGGGTTTTTTCGGGGAACTCTTCTTCGGAATCGGCTATGCGGATGAGCGCCTGGAGTCCGGCTTCGTTGACTACGGCGCGGAGGTCGGCGCCGGAGTAGCCTTCGGTGGATTCCGCGAGGCGGTCCAGGCTCACGTCCGCCGACAATTTGACGCCTTTCGTGAAGAGCTGGAGCATTTGAAGGCGTGAGTCGCGATCCGGGACGGGAATCTCGATCTCGCGTGAGAGGCGGCCTCCGCGGCGGACGGCGGGGTCCAGCATGTCGGGACGGTTAGTAGCGCCGACTATGAAGACCCGATTGTTGGACTTCATGCCATCCATCTCCTGCAGAAACTGATTTACGACTTTGTCGGAGTGGATGGCGATTCCGCCTGAACGCTCGGGGAGCAGCGCATCGATCTCGTCGATGAAGATGATGGCAGGGACATTGGAGCGCGCGCGGGCGAAGAGGTCGCGCACTCGCTTCTCGGATTCACCGACGTACATTTGGTTGATTTCAGCCGGTGAGATCGAGAAGAACTTGCAGTTGGCCTCGTTGGCCAAAATGCGGGCGACGGTCGTTTTCCCGGTGCCGGGCGCGCCTTTTAGGAGAATTCCGGTCGGAGCTTCCACGCCCAGTTCCTGAGCGAGGTCCGGTTTCTCAAGCATGAGCTGCATCTGGCGCAGCTCGCGCTTGGTTTTCGGGTTGAGGATGACGTCATTCCAGGTCAGCTTTTCGCCGCCCGGGTTCGCGTATTCGTTGGGGAGGGCGCGATTCTCGCTCGTATAGGATTGGACAAGCTCCGCGTAGCGCGAATTGGAGGGTTCGATCAGGGAGGCTTTTTGGGCGAAGTCCAGCGCCTCTTCTTTGTGGCCGAGGCCCTTTAGAGTCTTCGCCAGGTAGAAGTGGGCGCGGGCGTGCTTGGGATCGCGGGCGATCACCTCGCGGAACCAGTGGGCGGCCTCGCGCAGCAGCTTGTGATGCGCCGCGAACTTCTTACCCCTGTCCCGGGCGACGCCTTCCATTCCGAGCAACTGCGCGCCGTACCCCACCGCCAGGTCCGCCACACTGGGCTTCTCGATCTCGGACCGATTCCAGAGCGACCAGCCGAGCCTGAACCGCGCCTCGACGGATTCTGCGTCCAGGCTGGTCGCTCGCCGAAAAGCCTCGATCGCCCCGGTCCAGTCGTCTCGCCGGGCGCGTGAAAGCCCGCGCTCGATCGCTTCTTCCAGTCGGTCCGATTCCGCGATCCTCATGTTCTTCCCCCCGGCCTTACTACGCCTTCAGCGGTCGTACGGTTGCGGCGGAATCATTATACTGGGGTGTAGGGTGTAGGGTGTACGGCGTGCTCGTGCTCGTACTCGTAATCGGTCGCTCAGTACGGACCGGAATCTATACGCAGTGCGAAACAGATACGCTTTCCGCTGCCGAGGATTCCGGCGGAGCCTCCATAATAGTTTTGAGCTCGGGAGAATCGGAATCTGCCGAACGGAGCAGCGTTTCAGGTGGGGATTCGGGGGCTGATGCGGCGGGACGTAAGAGGGAATCTGAGTTGGCCAAATCGGCGGAGGTGGCGCGGAGGAGAGTCTTGCCGGCTTTCTGCCTTTCGATACGTTCTTCGAGATAAGGGAGTGTCTCTCTTGAGGATTCTCGAATCTGGGTGTTTTTCTTTCCGGCACCCTTTCCGTCCGACCAGGACTTTACGAGGTCCAGGAATCGCTCGTCGCCGATCTGGGTAAGGGCTTTGAGGGAGGCGCCGGTGAACTCCTTGTCCTCTGCTTTGGCCATCTGCTCCTTGAGAGTGTTGAGGTGTGCGTCCGTGAGCATGTCGTCGTGGTTAGCGCGAAGTTGCGGGAGCAGGCGGGTAAGCGCTTTTACGGCAGAGGATCGCGTGGCGCTGTCCTGCTTGTCGAGTGTCTCTATAAGCAGTGGGACGGCGCGGATGTCATCCGTTTCGGAGAGGGCGCGGGCCGCGCGTTTTTGGAGCCCGGTTGGCGCGAAGGTGGCGGCCAACGCGGCGGCGGCCATCCACATTGGGTAGCCGAATCCGCCGATGTTCGCTTTGCCGGACACCAGGGTGGTGAATAGGAGGAAAATGAGAAGCGTTACAACCAGGAAGCCAGCCGCGAACCACCCGAAACGCGCCGGTTTTTTCTTGTTCTCTCGCTGTACAACGGTGATCAGGGCATCCGTGCGCTCCGGCTTCCCATCCAGGAGCGCAAACTCCGCCGCGCGTCGCTCCTCCGATGAACCTTCATAGACGCTGCGCACGAGCGCATCAGGCGAAATTGAGCCATCCATCGGCAGAACCGGCGGATTCGGTAAATCAGTCATCTTCGTGTGCGATTCCATCCGTAAAACCTTCCGAGGAATAGACGGGCCGTCCGCGCGATCGGTTTCCCTTCATGACGAGTGTAACAACGTGAGGGCCTGGACGCCCGGTATAATCTGCGCCATGTTACTGACGATTACCTGCGAAGCGGATAACGCGACGGACCTGGGATACCTCCTGCATAAGAATCCGTTGAGCGTCTTCGAGAAGGAGATGTGGTTTGGGAAGGCTCGCGTCTTTTATCCGGAAGCGGATGAAACTCGCTGTACCGTCGCGCTGCTTCTGGAGGTCGACCCGATTGGTTTGGTGCGCGGACGCGGGACTACGCTGGACCAGTATGTGAACGACCGGCCGTACGTTGCATCCAGCATGATGAGCGTGGCTATTGGCGAGGTATTTCGGACCGCGCTAACCGGTCGGAGCGCCGAGCGGCAGGAACGCGTGGACGAGGTAATGCCCCTTCGCGCGCACATTGCCGCAGTAGATTGCGACGGCGGTGAGCCGCTTATCCGCCGGCTGCTCGAACCCTTGGGATATGACTTAGGCGTGAAGCGCTCGCCCCTGGATATGCGGTTCCCGCAGTGGGGAGAAAGCGATCTTTACTCTTTGACGTTGGAAGCCAAGCAGACCGTGCGGAATCTGCTCGCCCACCTTTACGTGCTGATTCCGGTACTGGACAACGCGAAGCACTATTACGTCGGCGACGAAGAGGTGGAGAAGCTGCTGCGGCGTGGAGAAGGCTGGCTGGCCGAGCATCCAGAGAAGGAGTTGATCGCCCGCCGGTACCTGATCTACAAGCAGCGGATGGTACGCGCGGCACTGGAGCAGCTCCGCGAGGAATCCGCGCCGGATGAAGCGGTGCAGGAGTCCGAAGAGGAGCGCATCGAGGCGCCGGTGCGGCTCAACGAAGCGCGACTGAACTCGGTCCTGGCGGCAGTTCGCTCGATGGCTCCGCCCGCTAAGCGCGTCATTGACCTCGGCTGCGGGGAAGGGCGGCTATTGAAGACGCTGCTGGACGAGAAGGGGATCGATCAAATCGTCGGCGTCGATGTATCGTCACACGCGCTGGCCCGGGCGGAGCGGAATCTGCGGCTGGAGACTATGCCTGAACGAA
>JBKJZI010000212.1:0-22713 GCA_046715155.1 Chthonomonadales bacterium
CGAGGATGAAGCTGGCGGGGAACTGCAGCGAGGCTTGAACTCGGGCGACGTTCACGATTCCGTCTTCCAGGGGCTGGCGCAGCACTTCCAGCACGTCGCGCTTGAACTCCGGCAGCTCGTCCAAAAAAAGCACGCCATTGTGCGCAAGGCTGACTTCTCCGGGGCGTGGAATCGAGCCGCCGCCGACCAGCGCCGCATTCGAGATCGTATGGTGCGGTGACCGGAATGGACGAGTCGTGATAAGGGCAGTGTCTGCCGGAAGCAGGCCGCATACGCTGTAGAGCTTGGTCGTCTCCAGCGCTTCGCCTACGGAGAGCGGCGGAAGTATGGACGGCAGCCGACGTGCAAGCATGGTCTTTCCCGAGCCCGGCGGGCCGATCATAAGAACGTTGTGCCCTCCGGCTGCAGCGACTTCCAGAGCCCGCTTAACATGCGCCTGTCCCTTCACGTCCGTAAAGTCCGCTTGATAGGGCGGCTGCTCCGGCATCAGGGTTGCGGGGTCCAGGGTCACCGGCTGCAAACTGTCGGGCATGTTGAGTGCGGCGACAACCTCGGCAAGGCTGGCGACGGGGTAAACGTCGATTCCGCCGACGATCGCTGCTTCGCGCGTGTTGGGCAGAGGGACCATAAGTCGGCGCATTCCGTTGGCCCGGGCGGTGAGCGCTATTGGGAGGACTCCGGCGACATTTCGAACGGCGCCGTCCAGCGAGAGCTCGCCGACGATCACGGTCTCGTACAGAATCTGGCCGCTCACCTGACCGGAGGCGACCAGGACGCCAACGGCGATGGGAAGGTCGAACGCCGGACCTTCTTTCTTCACGTCTGCCGGAGCAAGGTTGATAGTTATCCGCTTTTGAGGGAACTCGAATCCGCTGTTGCGAATGGCAGAGCGGACCCGCTCGCGGCTCTCCTGAACGGCCGCATCCGGAAGGCCGACGAGGTTCCACATCGGCATTGAGGTGGAGATATCGACCTCCACGGTAATAGCGATGGCGTCGATTCCGAGAACAGTGCTCGAGAGGACGTGGGCAAGCATGAGGGCGGGTCTCGGGTTTAGGATCGGCTCAAGGTTTCCGCGCCGACGACGGCCTGGAATCCGCCGGTTTGACCGGTTGTGATCCGCGATTGGAGCGTCTTCTGGTAGTCACGGGCGGCGGAGTATTGCGGATTCAGGCGCAGGGCGACTTCGTTCTGGCGATACGCGTCCAACAGTCGATCCGCTTTTGCGAGTAGGACGGCATAGTTGTAGTGGGAGGATGCGCGCTTCGGGTCGGTAAGGACCGCGACTCGCATAGCTTCTAGAGCGGAATCCAAGTCACCTGACCGCTCGTATGCGATTCCGAGCAGCTCGGCCGCCTCGGCGTCCTCGCCGTCGCGTCCAAGCTTGTTTTTGAGAACTCGTATTGCGGATTCCGCGTCACCGTGCCGCAGGGCGTCGCGCGCCTCCGTGACGGATTCAACCAATAGAGGCTCGGGCTCGACCGTAATCGGCTCCGGGCTGGGGAGCGCGGCAGTGTTCACGCGCCTGGATGGCCGCCTCTTGCTCCGCATCTCGTCTTGAATCCGGTCGATCGCCTCCATTGGTAAGATCGACGCGTCGTCCGGCATAATGCCGAGATGCTTCGGGTTAGAGGGTTGGCCGTGAAGCAGATTCTGCGAAGTCGCCCGAAGCTTGACGAGTAGATAGGTGAACTGCGTGTCGTTGAGGCCGATCACATTGAAGGGGAGGCGGCGGGAGCGGATGGACATCTCTTCAAGCTGTTCGACGATGATTGCCAGCTCATTGGCCACGGACGCGGAATCTTCGCGCGCGGAGAGCGTCGGCAACTCAGGAGGGCTATCAATGGCGTACGATTCCGGTGTCGAGCGCTTGATGGCCGGGGTCCACGGTGAGTCTTCCAGAGCGCGGTATTCGCGTCTCGCGGGCTCGGGACGCTCTACCGCGGAATCCCGTGCCTGCTGCGCGGACAGCCGGGTCAACAGTGCGAGGCCGAATCCGAGCGCCGCGGCGGGCAGCACGACGATGAGCACGACACATACGAACTGCTGGAACGCGCTCATCCGAGAGAAGATGACCACCAGCGCCAGGATGGCCTCAGTTACCAGGAGCAGCGCGGCCAAAAGAGGCAGGAGCCGGGGTAGGTGGGGACTCAGGGCCTGAAGGAAAGTCTGGCGGCTGTCCGACGCAGGTCGGCGAGCAGCGTCGTTTTCAACAGGATTCATTTATTCACCTCCCAAACACGGGTCGGCGATTACCCAATAACTTATAAGCGTTTCACATAGTCGGCGATTACCGGTATTCTTCGCCTGCCGGTCGCTATCTCCTCCCAAATCGCTGAAACAAGCAAAACCCCCGGCTCTTGGAGCGCAGGGGCGGGGCTAAAGACAATTATCAATTATCAATTATCAATGTATTGCATAGATGATAATTGATAATTGATAATTGATAATTTACACGGTCATTCCGCAGCAGCGGCGAACCATCATCTTTTTGCCGTTGGGCGTGAGGGTCATTACGACCTCGACCTTTTTGCCGCAGTTACGGCAGATCTGTTGGGCGGACTTCGCTTCCTGGCGCGCCGCGACGTTTGTTTTCGACTTCTTGCCTTCAGCCATGGGAATCTCCTCGGAAAAAGCTCACGGCTCGGCGCATTCCGGCCGTATGAATCAGTGTTTTGCGGGGCGAGTTCGCCCGCTTCGATAGTATACCAAAGTGTAGAGTGTTGAGCGTTGAGAACCATCTTAATACCCAACACTATTAAGCACTTAGTCGAGTGGAAGACCCTCACTTGAGCTTGCGCAGGATAGCGGCCAGGCGCTCGTAATCGTTTGCCAAGAGCGCCGCGAGTTCTTTGCCGGCACGGACGAAGAATCCATCATCCTTTCCACTGCAGCGGTATCCCTCGCGTAGGCTTGCGGCTATCAATTCATCACAACATTGGCAGTCGGCTGTGGTGATGGCACGCAGAAAGGCGAAACCTTTAACTATCCGGCAGACCTCCGATTCAGAGCACATCAGGACCGGGGCGTGAAGTCGGGGCGGGCGCGGCGGAAGGTACGGACGGATTTCGCCCTCGGCCGCGTGGGCGATGGTGAGACATACGAAATCGGTCGCCAGGAACTCAAAAATCTGAGGCTGCTCTCGTCGAAGATCTTCTTCGCTTAATCCAAAACTGGCAGCCCGGCGGTTTGGCTCGCGGCTGGCCGTGCGGGCTTCCATTACCAGGCCATATACGGTCCCTGTCGCCGGCGCCTGATCTTCGAATGGATATTGTTCCTCGTTCACTTCGCTCGAAGAGGGCGAGATTCGAACGAAGGAGCCGAAGGTGGGGGGCGCGTCCAGGAGGCGGCTTTCCGCGGTGAAAGAAGTGGTAGAAGCTTCGAATACTTCACCGACAGGGTCGACGGTGACGGATGAGCGCATAGAGAGTCCTTGCGGGTAATTGCTCGATTATATCCGAAGGACGATTGGCGAATGATGAATGAAGAAAAAAGGGGCCGCCCGGCGGCGGCCCCTCAATAATGACGAAGTATGAATCTACTGGGTATTGAGCAGGAAGGCGCGGCGCTGGCCGTTCCTCTGGCCCCAGCCGACCACCTGGCCCTGGTCGTTGATCCCGGTGGCGAATTCCAGGACCCACCCGTCCGAAGGGGTGAGGAGAGCGTTCAGGTCGGTCATTACGCCGTTGGTGTAGGAAAAAGCTCGCCGTTCGCCATTCGAGTTGTCGGCGCTGCCGACGACTACCCCATTGGAATTGATGTCGTAAGCAGCCGATCCCGCGCCGCCGAGGGTACCGAGGTCCGCCATTCCGCCGGCGGCCGTCCAGAGAAACGCGTGGGTGGCGCCGGAGGCCGTGCGGCCGAAGCCGACGACATTTCCGCTGTCGTTGATCGAACGCGCAAAGCTGGAGTTACCGCCCGGGAGGAAGCCAAGCAGCGTGGGGACTCCACTCACCCAGCGCACGGCCTGGAAGTTCGCGCTTCCGGTTTGGTGCGCTTCTCCCACGACGTGGCCCAGATTATTAACTCCTGTTCCGGCCGCTCGCGCAAACCCGGCGGGCTTGGTAAGCGTGGTCATAGTCCCGCCTTGCCAGGTGACGGCATCCAGGACGTCGGTGTCCAGCGTCGAGCCGACTATGAGACCATTGTCGTTGATCGCGTCGGCGCGGCTGCCGATTCCGGACGGGGTGGCCAACGCGGACATAGTCCCGTTGCTGTAAACGAACGCCCGAATGTTTCCGGCGGCATTTTGCGAGTTCCCCACGACGGTGGCGCTGCCATTAATGGCTAGGCCAAATGCGGACGAGCCTCCCAGAGTGCCCAGATCGGAGACTCCTCCGTTCGCGTACAGGAACCCTCGTGTTTCGTTGCTGGAGTTCGTGTATCCGCCGGTGGCAGCGCCGGTGGCGTTTATTGCCAGCGCGTTGCTGGATCGTTCATTCAGGCCGGCGCCGCCGGTGCCTGAAAGCAGCGCGACGATCCTCGGAGTTGGACCTGGCCCCGGGCCCGGGCCGGGGCCTGGTCCCGGACCTGGGAGGCCCTGGCCCCCAGTACCGCCGCCACCGCCGCCGCAGCCCGCAAGGGCGGCGGCCGAGATGACGGAAAAGAGCGAGGCAAGAGACCTTCGAGGGAATCTCATTGAGCGCATTCGTTTCTCCTTACGTAAACTAAAATGTGATGGAATGGAAAGATTGCACGGATTTGGGCACACTCGAAATCAGCCGGGCGGGGAAGTGAGCTCTTGCGTAGTGCGACTGATTTACTGACGAGATAGTTCCCGAGATTGCGTTAACCATCCTCCCTGGCTGGTTCGTCAACAGCAAGGAGGCGGGTCAAAATGGTGGAACGATCGGACGGACGGTATTCTTCCAGGACGACCAGCCGGTCAGATGTCTCGATACGATCTGACGGCCGAACTACCTCAAGCGGATTCTCCAGGCCTCTCTCGCGAAGGAGCCCATGTACGGCGCCGTGCTCCCTAAGCTCGGCGATCGTCTGGCCCACGCATTTGTTCAGCCGCTCGCCCTCGAGCCATCGGAGCATCAGTAGCCGATTCCCGAGGGTGAAGCCCTGAACGACGTCGGACGCCAGCGCCGCGGAAACGAAGGTAGCTGCCGCCGCCTGCGACGGATTAAGCGCCTGATCGATTCCGAAGGTGGATGCCGCCAGCTTGTTGGCCAGCGAGGATTGGAATAGGCGGACGACTGTCCGAATTCGGGAGCGGCGGTTCTCAGCGTGCTGGGCAACGCGCAGGTTCACGAGGTCGTCGTTGGTCACGGAAACGAGCGCCCGCGCCTGGTCGATTCCCGCCATCTCCATCGTCTGAACCTGCGTGGCGTCGCCGTTAATGACGGGAATCTGCGCGGGGAGCGGGCTGGGGAGCTCCCGGTTGACGTCCTTCTCTATTGCGAGTACAGGCACTCCCATTGCATGCAGCCGGAGCGCAACCGTCAAACCAAGGCTGCCGAGCCCTACGACTATGACGTGATTGGAAAGCGTGGTCTTTCGGGGTCCGAGCGCCTGCTCGAGACGCTGCGTGACGACATAATCGGCGATCGCGGCGAAGAAGATCGCCGTCAAAGCGACTCCGGAGACCATGACCGCAGTACCGAACAGCTTCAGAATCGCCGGCGCTTCTCGAAGGTTGAAGTCCCCGAATCCCACGCTCGTCATGATGGTGACGGTGAAGTAGAATGCGTCCACCCATGTCATTCCGAGCGCGAAGCGGAAGGTGACGACGCTGATGATGAGCAGGACATGAATCGAAATGAAGGCCACGCGAAAGACGGGCGACGCGTTGAGCCATATCTGCTTTATTAGCCACATGGGGTGGATGCGTGGCCGAGACCAGGCCGCGGCCATAGAACCCTTCGAAGTCCGCCGCCCCTCCTCAGTAGGTGAATCGGTAACCTCCGCAAGCCCGGAGCTGGCTGCCGCCAGGATTACCTCATCGCCCGGCCGAAGCGCCGCGTCGAGGGTCGGAATCCGCTCTTCGCCCTGGCTCCTCACGGCGAGCGGCACTCCGTGATGCCTTTGAGCAAATGATTGGACTGATTCACCGACTCGGTCCTGGCGCACTGAGATGATATGTACGAAAGCGTTACGAACATCGAATGCGCGGAGAATGTCATCGCCTAGCGCTGCGGCGACGAATGCTGGTGCGGCTATGGACGCAGGGTGGAAGACCGCCCTTAGATCCAACTCGCGGCTAACGCGCTGGGCAAGTTTGTCATCGTAGATGCGGACGACGACCGCGGCGTTTGGCGCCAGGCGCTTGGCGTCCAGCGCCATTTCCAGGTTGGCGACGTCGTCGTTGGAAACGATGATGATCGCGCGGGCATCTTCCACGCAGGCCTCGCGCAGAGCTTCCTCATCACGCCCGTCCCCGTTGATTAGAACCGCAGCCATCTTCGCAGCGCGGCGTCCCCAATCCGATCGCACGTCCCGAGAAACGACCGCCACTTGCTCCCCGAGGTCGTGAAGGAGCTCGAGGATGGAGAATCCCACTTTGCCGAGCCCGCAGAGGACGACATGGTCACGAATCACGGAGCGAATCCATTTTGCATTTTGGATTTTGGATTTCGGATTGTCTGATGCCAGGAGAGGAGGGCGGTGCGAGCAGAGTCCTTGTCCTCCTCGGTCAGGCGACCTTCGATTACTTCATTAGTAAGAAAGTCCTTTGCCCCCCTGATGAGCGGGCCGGGTGGGATGCCGAGGGCTTCCATTATCTCTGTTCCGTCCAGCGGGCTTTGCAGGTGGACGATATCTGCCTGCCGCTCCAGCTCATTCATCCGCTCTCGGAGGGCGGCCAGGTCCGTCTTAGGAACGTCCGGGTCCATGGCCGCCATGTCACACCGGCCGACTTCGAAAAGCTCCTCTCGATACTCGGCGGTGGCGCGAATCAGTCGCTTAACGGCGGCGTCGGACCAATCCGGCCGGCTTTCCCCCAGGCGCATGTGCAGCTCGACAATCGCGGAGACGTCCCGAATCTGTTCATTCGTAAACTTCAGCCGGCGCATGATCTCCCGTGTCATCTCCCCGCCCACAGACTGATGCTCGTAGAAGTGGATTCCGCGGTCATCTTCAGAACGGGTGCGCGGCTTACCGATGTCGTGGAAAAGCAGACCCAGCCGGGTCTCAAGGCCGGACTCCGCGCTCAGATTCCGCATCGCCTCCATCGTATGGTCCCAGACATCGTAGCGATGCCAGGCATTCTGCGTGACGCCGACGGATTCCAGCAGCTCCGGGATGAACTGGGCCAGCAGGCCGGAATCCTTCATCAGTACCAGGCCATGTATGATTGGATTTTGGATATTGGATTTTGGATTTTGGATTGGCTCGGGCGTTGCCGTCATGATGATCTTGGTGAATTCGTCGCGGATTCTTTCGGCGGAGACGACAGGTAGTGCGGGCCCCATTAAGTTCAAGCGGTGGGATTCCGCGGAGATGGCTTTCCAGGTTGCCTCCTCGATCTCGAATCCGAAGCGGACGGCGAAGCGGATGGCTCGGAGCATTCGGAGCGGGTCGTCGTGAAACGTTATCTTGGGTTCGAGCGGCGTTCGGATGATTCCCGCGGTGAGATCCGAAATCGCGCGCCCGGTAAGATCGAGCGTTTCGCCGGTGTGGAGGTTTTCGAGAAGCGTATTGATGGTGAAGTCGCGCCGGAAGACGTCGTCCTTGAGGGTTGCGGGTTTTACGTCCGGTTTGCGGCTCGCCGAATCATAGCTTTCCGCGCGTGCGGAGACCAACTCGACGTCGCCGCCGGCCACAGCGATCTTCGCGGTCCCGAATCGCTCATAGGTCACCGGCCGATGATCCGATAGACCTTTGCGGTAAAGCAAGTCTGCGAGCGCCAGGGCATCCAGCTCCGTGACCAGGTCGACGTCCTGGGTCTCCGGCAAGCCGAGATACCTATCCCGCGGCACGCCGCCTACGAGGAAAAGCCGGCCCTCATACTCCGTCCCTCGGGTGGCGTCACGCAGCCGGTCGACCGTTTCGCTCATAGGGCAATTATAGCTGAGACGTAGAGCTAGACTCGGAATGAATTCCTGACCTGAGTGGCCTACGGCCGAGTGTCCACCTATCGTGGACACATGCATTCGCAGGAAGCCGTGTCCGTGACGACGGACACTCGGCCACAGGCCACCGAGCAGAGGAATTCATTCCGGGATTGTGCGGTTTGGCCCAGCGGCAGGACACTCACGGATTCCGTGAAGGAATCGGAATCTGGGCGCGCGAAATGGGGGGCAGAGTATATAATCCCCTTGATCCCGATGTTCTTACCCGTGAAGGAGTCGTAAGAAATGAGCGACGAGAGAGACGATCTGTCGCCGCCGGAGACGGGCCACGTTTCGCGCAGGTCCTTTCTTCGGGGGCTGGGCGGTTCCATCGCTACCACCGCCGTCCTGGCAGCCGGCGCGGAATCCGCGGAATCCTCGCCGGAAGCTTCGCAGGAGGTCCCCGCCGCGAAAGGCCCTCGCCTGAAAGGAGTGGTTAAGGTCAGCCTCAACATCAACGGGGAGACCAAAACCGCCGACGTCGAGCCGCGCACCACCCTTCTCAACACCCTGCGAGACCACCTCAACCTGACCGGCGCTAAGAAGATATGTGACCGTGGCTCCTGCGGCGGCTGCACGGTCATCGCGGACGGCAAGCCGGTCTACTCGTGCATGATGTTGGCCGTGGACGCCCAGGGCAAGAAGATCACCACCGTCGAGGGGCTGGGAACGTCGGCCAACATGAGCCCGGTCCAGCAGGCCTTCGTCGAGAACGATGCGCTCATGTGCGGATTCTGCACGCCGGGGTTCGTGGTATCCTGCTCCGCGCTGCTGCTGAAGAATCCGAACCCGACGCTCAACGACGTGAAGGCGGCGTGCGCCGGCAACATCTGCCGCTGCGGCACCTATCCGCGAGTTTTCGAGGCCGCCCTCGCCGCGTCCCGAAAGATGAGAGGAGTATAGCGCCATGGCTGAATGGAAAAAGCGCTCGGACATGCGCGTGCTTGGCAAGCCCCGGCCGAGACTCGACGGCCCGATTAAGGTGACTGGCGCGGCGAAGTACGCCTATGATATCAATCTGCCAGGCCTCCTACAGGGTCGAATCATTCGGTGCCCACATGCACACGCTACCATAGAGAGTATCGATCCTGCTTCTATCGAGCGGATGCCCGGGGTGAAGGCCGTAATCATTACGGCCAAAGTGGGCGACCGGCTGGTATTCGCGGGCCAGGAGATCGGGGTGGTCGCCGCGACTACCGTCGAGCAGGCGGAAGACGCCGCCCGCGCGCTCAATGTGAAGTACAAAGTCCTCCCTCACGTGGTTCATGAAGACAAGGCGATGGTCACCGACGCGCCTCAGGTACGCGCAAATCAGCCCAACGTTCTTGAGAAGCCCAATGTACGTGCGGCCGGGGATGTTGAAGCCGGCTTCAGGGAGTGCGCGGCGATCAGCACCGGGACCTATAGCGTGGCGGTCCGGGAACATCTGAGCCTTGAGACTCACGGAGTGACCTGCCGGTGGGATGACGATACGCACCTCACCTGCTGGGCGTCCACACAGGGAATTTTTAGCGTACGCGACGAACTCGCCCCCGCGCTGGGGCTCAAGCCGGAAGACGTGACGGTCATCGCGGAAGTCATGGGCGGCGGATTCGGCAGCAAGTTTGGCGCGGGTTATGAGGGCACTAATTGTGCCAGGCTGGCTAAAAAAGCGGGGGCTCCGGTTAAGCTGCTGCTGACCAGAGAAGAAGAGCAGCTCGCAGTCGGGAACGCTCCCTCCGCAACTGCCGCGATCAAAATCGGCGCCAACAAAGACGGGAAGATCCTGGCGTTCGAAGCAAAGGCGCACGCATGCGGCGGAATCAGCGGGGCGGGGGTCAGCCTGCCATACATCTATGATCAGATTCCGAATATCAAGGTGGAACAGACGCCGGTCTTTATACACGCGGGACCACAGCGGGCGTGGCGCGCTCCGGGGCACCCGCAGGCGTCATTCCTGATGGAATCCGCCATCGACGACCTCGCTTACAAGCTTGGCATGGACCCGCTGGAGCTGCGGGTCAAGAATGACACCTCGCAGCAGCACAGCGCGCCGATTCGCCAGAAGCAGTGGGTCGAAGGAGCCAGGCTTATCCAGTGGGATCGCCGTAACAAGAAACCAGGAATCGGAGCGCTCGCGGGCAACGGCCGTTATAAGCGCGGTCTCGGATGTGGTGCCGCCCGCTGGGGGGGAGGTGGTGGTGGCGGCAATGAAGCCCGCGTGACCATAAACCGCGACGGTTCCGTCCTGGTGGAGCACGGCGTACAGGACATCGGCACCGGTACTAGGACCTACGTCGGCATGATCGTAGCGGAAGAGCTGGGAATTCCGCCATCCCAGGTACGTGTTGCAATCGGGAACACAAAACAACCACGCGGACCGGCGTCCGGGGGTTCCGTAACGACCGGGTCTACGGCTCCGCCCGTCAAGAAGGCGGCGGAAGCTGCCAAGCAGGCCCTTTTTGAAGCGGCTGCTCCGAGGTTGAACGCGAAGCCGGAAGACCTGGAAGCCGAGGACGGCAAGGTCTTCGTCAAGGCGGCGCCTGCAAGGTCCGTTCCTTTCGAGAGGGCATGTGAAGCTCTCGGTCCGGCCGGAGTAACCGGCAACGGCAAGTGGGACGCGTCGCTTCGGCAGGACGGCGTCGCGGGCGCTCAGTTCGTAGAAGCGGAAGTCGACACCGAGACAGGGCACGTTCAGGTAATCAAGGTGGTTGCGCTGCAGGACGGCGGGATCATACTTAACCCGCTCACCTACACCAGCCAGATAAACGGCGGCGTTATCCAGGGGATCGGCATGGCGCTGCACGAAGACCGACGCATGTGCCAGTTGACGGGTCGTATGGTCAACCCGAACATGGAGTGGTATAAAGTGCCCGGCTCCATGGACATGCCGGAGTTTGTATCGGTGCCGTTCGAGAATGTGGATGCGAAGGGCGTCAGCGGAATCGGCGAGCCGCCGGTCATCCCAACCGCCGGGGCGATCCGCAACGCAATTCTCAACGCTACCGGCGCCTATCTCTACCATGCGCCGATGACTCCAGGCGACGTCCTGGAAGCGCTCGCCGTTGCAAGAAGGAGGGCATAAGCGATGGAAGCCTTCGAATACGTGAACCCGTCGGATGTAAAGTCCGCAGTCGCCG
This sequence comes from Chthonomonadales bacterium, assembly GCA_046715155.1. Lineage (GTDB taxonomy): Bacteria > Armatimonadota > Chthonomonadetes > Chthonomonadales > CAJBBX01 > JBKJZI01. The sequence continues at coordinate 11,177 of JBKJZI010000212.1, forward strand.
CCCTCACGCAAGGCGGATCCAACGCGAAGTTGATGGCGGGGGGAATAGACCTGCTCGGCGAGATGAAGGACTACATCCGAACACCGGATGTGGTGGTCAACCTGAAGGCGGCGCCCGGGCTGAACAAGATCGTCGCCGACAAGAACGGCCTGCGGATCGGCGCGCTCGTGACTCTGTCGGAGATTGCCGAAAATCCGGTCATCAAGCAAAAGTACACGGCGCTGGCGGAATCCGCCCTTTCCGTAGGTTCACCGCAGATTCGCAACGTCGGCACGATCGGCGGCAACCTGTGCCAGCGGCCGCGGTGCTGGTACTACCGCGACGAGAAAGTGATCTGCCTGAAGAAGGGCGGCAACCGCTGTTACGCGATCGAAGGCGAGAACGAGCACAACGCCATTCTAGGCGGCGGCCCATCGTGGATAGTCCATCCGAGCGACTGCGCGCCGGCGCTGCTTGCCCTCGACGCCCAGGTTGAGATCACGGGTCCCAAAGGCGTGCGACGGATTCCGCTCTCCCAGTTCTTCGTCACTCCGGCCCAGAACGTCGCCAAAGAGAACGTGCTTGCGCACAATGAGATCGTAACCCACGTCGTCGTTCCTGTACAGCCGGCGAACTCGCGCAGCCACTATATGAAGATCCGCCACCGCGAGGGTTTCGACTGGGCACTCTCCGGGGCGGCGGTGCGTCTGACTATGGCGGGCGCCAAAATTGCCGACAGCCGCGTGGTGCTGAGCGGAGTCGCGCCGATTCCGTGGCGATCGAAGGAAGCGGAGGCCGTTCTCAAAGGCAAGGCGCTCACCGCCGCACTGGCGGATAAAGCGGGCGCTGCGTCGGTTGCGAAGGCCACGCCACTAGGCAAGAACAAGTACAAAGTGCCCTTGACAAGGAATACCGTGAAGCTGGCGGTCCTGCATACTGCCGGCATTAAGGCGTAGAGTCCGTCTGCTTAACGACGCCCCCGTACCTAACGTAGGGCGGCGCTGTGTGGCCGCCCAGGTTACGGGACCGCCGATGTTGGCGCGAGAGGGCGGCCACACAGTGCCGCCCTACGTTAGCGAGAAATGCCAATGGACGAATCGAACGTGATCTGGCAGGAGGTGCCGGCGAGGTGCCGGCATCTTCGGAGCAAGCATTATCATATGGCGCTTGACTTTCATCCTTCCGGAATGGAGGATGGGATGGAGCTGCCGTGCTGGTGCTTGCAGACGATGCAGGTCTTCGGGCCGGATTCCGACGAGGCTTCAGAATCCGGCTGTACCGCGGAGCGGTCCTGCTTCGAAAAGGATGGATTCTGATTGCGTCAACGGGTTAAGGAGCGGCTCGCGTGACATTCATCACGTTCCTCTCAAAGTGGCTGCACCTTATCAGCATCATCGGGGTCCTGGGCACGGCGATGTGCCTGCGGTTCGTGGTAGTCCCCACGCTGCGCGAAGGCGATTCCGAGGCTGGCGAGCGGCTGTATCGAATGGCCGGACGCTTTAGCGGAATCCTGTGGGGCATTATCCTGCTGACCGGCCTCTTCAATACGTACCGAGTTTCCGCGGAAGTAAACAAGGCTTACCACATGGCGCTTGGCGGCAAGATCGCGCTGGCGCTCATTATGCTCGGGCTCTATGCCGTCTTGAGCCATCCGTCGCCCCAATTCGCCGCTATCCAGCAGAATCGAGCGAAGTGGCTTTCAGCCATCCTCGTTCTCGGGGTGCTGATCGTCGGACTCTCCGCGCACCTCAACATCACCCGCATCACCGGCACGGGCCTGGACAAACCGGCTACACCGGCCTCCGCACAGTGAGATTCAGCCGGGTTGTGACGATGGTGCTGGTGCACGACCTGGAGCGCGCGCTGCGCTTTTATCGAGACATGCTCGGGTTTACGGTACAGCACGAAGAGGAAGATTGGGCTATCTTCGAGGAGAACGTCGGCCTGATGGTCTCGCCGGAGCCGCTGCCGCAGGACACTGTAAACCTGAACGCTGTCATGCTGACGCTACAGGTAGAAGACACCCGCGCGGCGTTCAACGAGCTGACGGAGAAGGGCGTGGCTTTCCTCATCCCTCCAACGGACGTAGGCGGCGGGATCAGCGCCACCCTGCGAGACTCCGAGGGCAATCTGTTACAATTGATTCAACATGCCGCATTGTGACTTTCGGGAGTGTAGTGAGAAATGCCGCTGTTTGATTTTCATTGCCGTGATTGCCGTGACATGTTCGAGGCGCTTTGTCGTTCATCCGACGAAACGGCGGTCCCCTGCCCTAGGTGCGGCTCGCGCTCCGTTTCTCGACTGATCTCCCGCTTCGCAGTCAGCCAGAATCTAACTCCTTGCGGCTCCCGGGCTCAAGAGGCAGCGCCATCCTGCGGGTACAACGCCGGTATGGGAAGCTGCGGCCGCTGTGAGCCCCACTAGCCGTTTCTCATGAGTGAGCCTCCGCGCTTCGCCGCCCTGGACATAGGCTCCAATACCGTCAAGCTCCTCATCGCCGAACGGCAGGCGGACGGATCGTTCCAGCCGTTGTTCGAAGAGGCGCAGGCCTGCCGGTTGGGGGAAGGATTCGCGCGGAAGCGGCTGAGCAAGGCGGCGATCGACCGAACGCTCAGCTCCCTCAAGTATTTCCTCCTTCAGTGCCGCCGGTTTGAGACGGAATCTATCGCTGCGGTAGGGACTTCCGCGCTGCGCGACGCCACCAATGCGTCCGGTTTCTTAGAGGCTGCATCACAAATCGGTTTTGGCGTGGATGTCATTTCGGGGGACGACGAGGCGCGACTTTCGTACCTTGCCGTGCGCCGAGACCCGCAGTGGAGGGATGCCGATCCACTTCTCATTATCGATATCGGCGGAGGAAGTACGGAGCTCGCGTGGGGCTCGCCGACAGAATCGGCTCCAAACCGGGTGAGTTTGCAGATGGGCGCTGTGCGGCTTACTGAGCGCAGCCTGCCCGGCGACCCGCCCTCTTCGGAAGCGGTAGATTTAGCCTCACAGCAGGTGGCTGACACTCTCAAAGAACTGCCGCTCGCGGAATCTCCGGCGGCGATGGCTGGAGTGGGCGGAACCTGCTCGAATATCGCGTCCGTCGCGGCCGCTGCCGCCGGAACTCCGGAACGCGTCCACGGCCGAAGGCTCAAGCTGGCGGAAATTGATTCGCAGATTCAACTGTACTCGGAACTGCCTGTGGAGCAGCGGAAGCGGATTCAGGGATTGGATCCGTCGCGGGCGGATATCATCCTGGCCGGAACTATCATCCTGCGCGAAGCGATGCGCCGCGCAAAAGTTAGCCACATTGATGTAAGCGCCCGAGGGCTTCGCTGGGGCTTACTCTATGACCGGTTTGGCCTCTGATTGATCGCGCCACTCGTGCGCGGCAACCGCTGCCCTCCTGCGCTCCACGCGCACCGCGTCCTCTTCTTCCAGCAGAACTGATCTGTCCCCACTGAGGTCGAGCCTGTGAGCCAATCCCACTCCCAGTCCGGCCACTATTCCGGTCAGAAGTACAACAAGTCCTTCCCAGTTCGCGTCCCAGAGGAACATCGTGAATCCGTGGCCGATGAAGTAGATGGAGGCAGTGGCGAAGTAACATCGTCTCGCGGGAACACCGCCGGGATTGAGCGCTTCCAGAACCCCAGCAGCTGCTGCGAAAATGGCGACGGTTAACCAGACAAACGGATACATAGCGTGGAAGGCGGTATGGTCTATCGCGGGTGGCAGGGGCGCCGGCCGGAAGGTGTCTTTGAGGGCGAGGAGCGTCACGCTGAAGCAGAGAGAGATGATAAACCAGTGGCGAATCCGGGGATGGAGAAGGCCGCCTAACAGAACCGCCATCCCGACAGGGACAAAACCCGGACGAACTCTAGCAAGCTCTGCTATTTTCGGTCCGAGGAGTAGGCAGATAACCGAAGATGCCACACCTACGGACAGCCTCAGGGCCATAAACCGACGGGGATGATTCCGAAGGTCCCGCAGGAACGTCCGCATGAGCGTGTGGGTGTGTGGGTGTATGGGTGTAAGAGAAGCCCATACAACATCGCGTCAAGGGCGGGACAAAATAAAAAGCCCGAGCAATTTCGGACGACTCGCTGGCTTCGCTGAAGAATTCAAATGCGCCGTTTCAGTGCTCGATGCGCCGACGAACCTTGCGATTCATCAACTCAAACTAGCAATGCACATTGCGCTCAGGAATTCGCACAGCGCCTGTCCCTTGCGGGACCAGTCCTCCACGCCTATCTCAGCTTTCCATCGCTGTCTCCCGGCCGACCTACCTTTCGGCACGTCAGCCTGCGGAAATTACGCCTGGAGAACTTCGAACAGCGCTTCAACGGACTGTCAGCGCAAAACGTCTTCTATCGCTCAGGCTTCTCGGCAACCCTTTAGGTGTTACCCCATCAGATTGCGTAGCGACATTATAGGCCTGTGCAGGCGGGCTGTCAAGTAGTTTTGGCAAACTTTTTCGACCTATTTTCAGGAGGCTTTCCGGCTATTGTCGAATGGTGATTCGGAGGCGCTTTTTTGCTCGAGGATATTGCCCATATCGTGCTCTCAGAGGAGCAGCTAACCGAGCGCGTTCGCGCGCTCGGGACGCAGATCACAGCCGACTATGACGGCAAAGATTTGCACCTGATCACGATCCTGCGTGGCGGGCTTTTCTTTCTGACTGACCTGGCGCGGGCGATCAATCTCCCACTCTCTCTGGATTGCCTCGCCATTTCCAGCTATTCCGGCGGGCGTCCGGGCGCCGTGAGGATCACGAAGGACCTGGAAGACAGCGTGCGGGAGCGAAATGTTCTGATTGTGGAGGACATCATCGATACCGGCCTAACACTGGCGTACATCCGGCGGAATCTGCAAGTCCGCGAGCCGGCGTCCTGCCGAATCTGCACCCTGCTCGACCGTCCCTACCGCCGGATCGTGGATATCGAAGTGGATTACGTCGGATTTGAGGTCCCGGACGAGTTCCTTGTAGGCTACGGCCTGGACCTGCGCGGCCGCTATCGGAACCTGCCGTACATCGGCACGCTCAAGCCGGAAATCCATGAGCGGTAAGGTCAAGTTATCAGTGATCAGTGATCGAGTAATCAGAAAGGGCCGAACTCCATGCGGATGACGTCTGAGGAGCTGACGATGAGTGATTATGTGCCGTTGGACCTGTCGGCGATATGCAACGCGGGACCGGAGGTTTGCGGGGCAGATCGGAATGCGGCTGTAGGGGTGCAGCAATATCATGGCCTGCCCTTTCAGATTGGCGTCGAGGGACGCGGTGAGTGTTTCATAGCGTTCGGAAATGAGCTACCCCTACAGACTGATTCGGTCTCGATACCGGTCAAGACCACGGCGCACTGGGCGCTTTTCGCACACGCGCTGCTTTCCACAGCTCTGCACGATGGGGATCCACCGGCGCGCGTCGTTGCGCGCTATGTAATTGTCTACGAGGACGGTCAGCAAATTGAACTGCTGATTCGAGAGCGGTTTGAGATTTCGGTGGTGCCGGTGAGTTGGGGCGAACACCCGTTTCTAGCCGTGCCCGACGTGCCGGACACCCTCATGCCGCGTTATGAAGGAAAGTGGGAGAGCGCCGGCTTTCGTCAGACCGAAGCCCGCCAGGCTACGCCGCGCGATTATTACCTCTGGCCCTGGCGGAATCCGCGGCCGGATGTGATGATCGCGCATATCCAGATTCGGCAGGGAGACGGCGGACGGCGGACGACGGGCGACCCGCCGCTGACTCCCTTCATCATTGCAGGCATCACGCTTTCTCATCTCGAGGAGGAGCCTTTCTCGCGGGACGCGGTGGTTCCGGTGAAAATCGCGCTGTCGAATCCGGCAGACGTTATGGAGCCATTCGCGCTGGAGGTGGAGGTTGACCGGGGCGTCTCAACTTACCCCTACCCTCTCCCGCAGGAATCCTCCGATTCGTTTCTGGAAGATTCGCATCGTGGATTTGGAGAGCGGCTCAATCCGGGGAACAGCCCTGCTTACACTGAGATCGCGGCGAACCCTTCGGCCACCGTTACGGTGAAGAAAAGCGGGGACGAATTGGGGCGGGCGAACTGGGGAGAACTGCAGCAGAAAGGCGAGGCGGAGTCCGGGCGCGTGCGGTTCGAGGTGGTGGATTCCGGCCGCAATTGGGTCCATACAACGGTCATGGACGAGGACACCGGGAAGCCGATTCCGTGCCGGGTTCATTTCCGGGATATGCACGGCATTCCGTATGCCCCTCACGGCCACCATCCGCACGTTTTTTCCAACCAGGGCACGTGGCATATCGATGTCGGCGGGGACGTGCGGCTCGGACAAATCAGTTATGCCTACATCGACGGGAAATGCCAGGGTTGGCTTCCGCGCGGCGAAGTGATCGTGGACGTTGCGCGCGGATATGAGTACGAACCGCTGCGGGCACGAGTCGAGATCAAGCCGGGGCAGCGGGACCTAACCCTGCGGATCAAGCGGAATCAGAACCTCAACCGCGAGCGGTACTTCAGCGGCGACACGCACGTTCACTTCCTTTCAACGCAGGGCGCGATCACGGAGGCGGCGGCAGAAGACCTGGACGTGGTGAATCTGCTGCTTTCGCAGTGGGGCCACCTCTTCACCAACTCGGAGGAGTTCACCGGTCGCCCGGCCCCGTCTGGGGATGGCGAGACCATCGTCTACGCAAGCCAGGAGAACCGCCAGCATCTACTCGGGCATCTCACATTATTGGGGCTCAAGGAGCCGGTGATGCCATGGTGCTCGGACGGTCCCAGCGAGGCGGAGATGGGCGGCAACCTGGAAACCACGATGAGCTACTGGGCTGACGCCTGCCATGCGCAGGGCGGCTCCGTGGTAATACCACACCTGCCGAATCCGAACGGCGAGCCCGCAGCGCTAGTCGCGACCGGGCGAGCGGACGCCGCCGAGTTCCTGATCCACAGCCCGTTCTTCCACCTGGAGTACTACCGCTACCTGAACGGTGGTTACCAGATTCCGCTGGTCGGCGGCACGGACAAGATGGATTCCGGCGTCCCCGTGGGACTATACAGGACCTATGCGTACATTCCACCGGACGAGGCGTTCACCTATGACAACTGGTGCAAGGCCATGCGCTCCGGAAATACGTTCCTCTCGGGTGGACCGCTTCTCCGCTTCACCGTAGACAGCCAGCCCATCGGAAGCACGGTAACCCTCGGCCGGGACGGCGGGACGGTGGAAGTCGAGGCGGTCGCAACCAGCATCTTCCCGATTCATACGCTGGAGATCGTTCGCGGAATAGGGAAAACGGAAAACGGAATAGGTTATCCGGCGATCTTCGAAGTCGTCGCGAGAGCTGAGGAGAGCAAGGGAACGAGGGAGCTAAGGATTCGGGAGCGGCTGCGGCTGGATGAAAGCACCTGGCTTTGCGCTCGGTGCGCCGGGCCCGGGTACACAGCCGTCAAACACCACGATACCTGGAACCGGGGAATCATGGCGCACACGTCGCCAGTCTACATCGCCTGCGGCCAGTACGACGTATTCGACCCGGCGACTGCTCACTACATGCTAACACTGGTAGACGGCAGCTTACAGCACATCCGCAACCGCGCCCGTCAATGGAAGCCAGGCACGGTCACTCACCACCACGGAGAGCTCGACCACCAGGCCTTCCTCGAACGCCCCTTCCACGAAGCAATCGCTGCGATCCACAAGAAACTGCACGACCACGGCATCCCACACTGACGACCGACGGCGGACGACCGACCACTAGGAAAGAACGAATGAGTTTGCAGAGGGGTCCGCGTGGAACTTTCGGATGTCCTCGATGTGGTCGCGAATGACGGCCTCAACCGTCTTAGTAGTGCAGTTGCCTAGCTTTACCAAGATCACTTTGGGTGGCCTTGCAGTATGAAGACTGCGCTGATATTGGCGAAAGTCTTTCGATATGATTGTAAGGCCATGTTCAAGCGCGAAGTTGGCTACGTGATAAGGTGTCGAACTTCGAACGCGAGTGTCGGTGATGTGCTCCGAATCTGGGAATATATCTGCGACTGCGAGAATCAGCCGGTGCGACAGATTCTCATCGAAGAGCAGCCTCACGAGCCTACGGGGAAGAGCTTGCCTTCGCGGTCGGCCGGTTTGTAATCGTGAAAGTACATGCCCTGACTATTGGTCCTGCACTGATTCCACCAGCAGCCGGCCAACTTTGAGCACGGATTCTACTTGTGAACGCTCGATGCCGGGGAACCAGGCGAGGAAATCCTCGATGGAGGTGCCGTCTCTGAGATTGTCAAAGAGAGCGGAAACAGGAACGCGCGTTCCGCGGAACACCACGACTCCGCTGACCTTGGCGGGATCTCGCTCTACTGCCGGACAGTTTTCCCAGCGCTCCATGTCGGGTCCTTACGGCCTCGCGGTGCCGCCTCGGTTCCCGCGGCGGCCTCCGAGGCCGCGGAAGCCGCTGATGGATTGGCCCTGGGTAAGGCGCTCGGCGTCTATGGTGCCGAAGAGGAAGGCGATGCACATTTCGTCGGTGGTCTCCTCGCCCCAGCCTACGCGCTTCGGTGGGTTGGTGGGATTCCGCGGATTCTTCGTTGAGTTGTCGTAGCGGGCCACCAGATCGACCCGGGAGCCGCGCGGGAGCTTCATCGGCTGCTTGAACGTGTAGGTCGTCTGCCAGTTAAAGTCCCAGTCGGGCACCTTGACCATCGGTTTGTCGGTCCCATCCGGCAGGACGGCTTTCACGGTCATCTCTTTGCCGAGCAGGTGCATGTGCGGCATGACCTGCAGGATGGTGGAATCGATCACCATGGGTAACGACGCGCGAACTTCGTAGTTCGGGTCGCCGGGCGGGATGTTCAGCATGAATCCGAAGACCGGCACGATTCGAAGCTGCTTGTCCACCGGCTTCTTGCTAAAGTAAAGGCCCATCTTGGTACGGTCCTTCTCCACCTTGCCGGATTTGTGGTAGTGGACCTGGAGGACGATGTCCGAGCCTTTCGGAAGGTACATACCGACTCCGTCGGGAAGGTGGCGCGGCATGTTGCCGGGGGCCCATCCGCCAAGCGAACCGCTCGGGAGGAATCCGATTCCGCCAAAGGAGGCGTAGCCCGGCTCGGGAGTCTTCGCGTCCAGCTCGCGCGCCTTTCCGCTCGAATCCAGGAAGGCGATCAGGTGGTGGACGACGCCGCGGTTTTCCGGCCGTACCTCGACTGCGGAAATGTAACTGTCCTCAGCGTAATTGGTCGGGACGACGAAGCACTGGTAAACGTCCTTGCCTTCAGCCGCGAGCGTATAGGGCTCTGACGGCTGGATGACCGCGTCCGGCTCCCCCAGCGACCAACCGGCGGGAAAACTCGGGACCTTCGGCAAATCGGCCTTGTCGCCCAAGGGCGCGCCCGAGTCCGCCCACTCCTTGAGCAGGGAAATCTGCTCGTTGGTGAGGCGGCGCTCGTCCATGAAATCGCCGTAGCCGGCCTCCGCCTTCCAGGGCGGCATGAATCGGCTGTGGGTGACGAGCGATAGCTGCTTCGCGCGCTTCTTCGCGTCCTCGTAGGTCAACAGCGAGAATGGCGCGACCTCGCCGGGCCGATGGCAGGAGGCACAGTTCTCGAATAGAATTGGCGCGACGTGCTTGGCGAAGGTGACGGGGGCTTTGGGCTTTGTGTCACTAACGCCGGATTCCGCCGACGTCCGGGTTGTGAGAATGAGTGCCACGAATGCACACGCGGCAAAGAAAGCGACCGATAAAATAAGTGACAGTTTATTCACGCGCGTCTCCTCGTTGCGAACAGGTGAAAAACGGATTCTTCGACGATAAAACTGTCTCAGAATGACGGGTATTACGATGTTATCCTCGTTAAGCCTTGCCGGGAATGAAGCAGCCGACGGCTTTTGACGTGGCGGGAGTTACCCGCTTGCCCTTTAACACGGAATCAAGCGCCAGCCGCAGGTCTCTCCGAGTGGGAGCGTCGCGGCGTTTGCCGTAGTCTATGTAAGTATCGTCGATTCTGCCGCGATATGCCAACCTGCCGCGAGAATCGAAGACCGCCGCCTCCGGAGTAACGGTTGCTCCGGATCTTTTCACAATCTGGTGCTTAGGATCAAGCAAGGCCGGGCAGCGGTAGCTGAAATCCTGACTGTGCTTGCGGGCTTCTGCTGTCTCTACTTCAGGGTCGGCGTAGACGATGAAGAACGATACTCTCTTTCCGTATTGGGCAACAATCCGATTGATCTCGGGCGAGTACTTGTTTGAAATCGGACAATCGTGCCCCAGGAATAGTACGGCGGTGGGCCGATTATCTATCGCGGGCAATACCGTCCGAGCCTTGCCATTGACGTCACTGAGCGTGACGCGTTGCGTAGGCGCGGCCGTGGTTAGGGTGTTCGCGCATACAAGGATTACGCCCGTGAGGAGGAAGGTTGTGTTTTTGAAACCGAGCATTCCAAAAGTGTTAGACGGATTTAGTGCCCGTAAGTGACCGGACCAACAACGGTATTACGGCTATTCGCCTGCAAGCGGTTGCAGGAAACGCTTCGGCGCGCGGGGAATCAATGGGCCACTCATCTCGCGTGGAGGAAGTTATGCCACGAGGAATCCAGCGCGCTCTTATCGCCGCTCTGCTAATGACCACACCTGCCTTTTCCCTCGCGAAGGAATATTCTATCACCGTCACCGCGCGGGACCACGACTACGTCGAAGCACCCGTCCGCGTGACCATTGAGAAACCCACACCCGCCGATTTCGGGAGCGCTACGCTGCGGCGCTCGGGCGTCGTCCTGCCGGCGCAGGCGCGTAGGGTCGGCGATAAAGCAGAGGTCCTGTTCATCGTCGATTCGCTCAAAAAGGGTGACTCCGGAAAGCTCGCTCTCACACTGGAGTCCACGCGGCGGAATCCGCCGGAGCCGAACGTCAAGATATCTGAGAACGGCAAGAACCTGGAGATCAAGGTCAACGGGGAGCCCTTCACCGTATACGACACGACTACCGGTCCGAACAAGCCCTACTTCTATCCGATGTTTGCGCCCGGCGGCAAACGGGTCACGCGCCGTTATCCGATCGAGCTGGTGAGCGACGAGGAGCGGGACCATCCTCATCATCGTGGAATGTGGTTTACCCACGGCGAGGTGAGCGGGGATGACTACTGGTCCGAGGCCGCGAAGGCCGCCGCCACGTTTAACCGGTCTTTTGAGGAGATCATTAGCGGCCCCGTGTACGGCTACTTCCGCGCGAGGACGGATTGGATCGGCAACGATGGCAAGAAGGATGCAGAGGACACGCGCGAGGTGTGGGTCTACAACGTGAAGAACGGCCGGATCATCGATATCGATACGACCGTCCGGGCGACGACGGGGCCGGTGGTCTTCGGGGATACCAAGGAAGGCGCATTCGGAATCCGCCTGCCGGACACCATGCGCGTCAAGGGCGGCGGCGGGCACATCGAGAATTCGAAAGGCGTGAAGGACGGCGAGACCTGGGGGAAGCGGGCGGAATGGGTCGACTACTATGGCCCGGTAGAAGGTGAGACCGTGGGTGTCGCGATCCTGGATCATCCGTTGAATCTACGGCACCCTACTTACTGGCACGTGCGCGACTACGG
>JBKJZI010000213.1:0-53420 GCA_046715155.1 Chthonomonadales bacterium
CCATGGGCGCATTCGCCGATCGGCCAAGCTGTGACCGGCTATTCTATGGAGTGACCAAACGTCTCAATCGAAAGTGGACAACCAAGAAGCCCCTTCCCGAATTTACACACAAGACTTGACACTACCTGGCATTTCACCGCTTAATCGGGTAACTGAAGCAGGACTCTGTACGCTGTTCCCGAAGTTTCTCCACAGACGAAACCCCTCACAAGGAGAAAGCCGATGAAGGCCCATTTTACGTTGGCCCCTATTTTGCTCCTAACTATCGCCGGGTGTACGCAGCCTGCCGCCGCGCCTGCCGCCGCGAATCCGCCTGTCCCACCGAAGCCAAAATCCACATCCCCATATGCTCGTGACTACTACCAGAAGGTACGGGCAATGCCCATCAAAGAGTTCGCCGAGCTGGTGAAACCCGGTACACCTATGAGCCAGGTGACCGACATTATGGGCCGCCCCACGACGTTCGGCGTCAGCACCGCGAGCAAATCCGGCACAGTGACTTTCAATCGTATGGACGGCGTGGTTAAAGTTCAGATCACCAACGAAAAGGTCACAAAAGTGGATATCGAACCGCTGAAGCCACCTACTCCCTAACTGCTACTAAGCAGCGGCATTTCGAGCTGCCGGTCGGTGAGCCATTCACAGCCGGAATCCGTGAGGCGCACCATTTCTTCAATCCCCAGGTAACCACGGCCTTCGACTATCACGCCAAGCTCGATCGTGTAAATCTGATCTTGTTCAACCGTCAAATACGGAGTTCGTCCGTAGCGCTCCCCATTTAGGACCGAGGATTCCGCCCCCGTCATGCGCGACACGTCCGACCTGATGCCCGAGGGCGTTCATGTACTCCTGGTATCCGGCGTTCTGGATCGAGTCACGGGCAACAGCGTCCACCTGCCAGCCCTCTACACCCGGCTCAAGGGCCGCTGCACCCGCCGTAATGGCGCCGTTGACGGCCCCAAGCGCCCGCACCACATCGACCGGGATCGTTTCCTCGTCTCGCCTCGGCACATACCAACACCGCTGTATGTCGGAGCTATACCCATCTTTTGTCACTCCAAGGTCGATGTGGAGGATGTGGCCCGGCGCGATTTTGATATCTGACGATGGGATACCGTGTCCGATCATCGATTCCGGTCCTGAATTGACGATAGGGTCTCCGACCCTGTCCCACGCAAAACCCGGATTCCTTTCACCGATCTTTGCGTGTACGTGGTCGTACACATCCCTCTCCGAGACTCCGACACGTGCGAAGCGACCGATGTCGTCGAAAAGTTCCTCCGTTACTGCTACTGCCGCCTGAATGCGCTCGATCTCGGCGGAAGTCTTACGTCCTCTCAGCGCAAGAACAATGTGTTCCGCGGATATCAGGGTCCCTTCGAATCGAGTGCCGCGAAGGTAATCCTCGAGAAGTATGTACATCCCGTGGGATATCCCGTCTGCTTTGACGTCATTCGGTGAGAAGTTGACGGCAATTTGGGGATTCTTGGTGTTGGCGCATAGCCGTTCCAGCGCGGACAGGAGAGGCGCTCGAACGGATTGGACATAGGGGATGACCTCCGTCCAATCGCCGGAGGCTTCGAGCGGGCCCGCGTCGAAGTTCCCGACAACGGCGATTCGCCGGCCGTCCTCCCCCACCATCAACGCGCTCTGCCACGTAAGCGAGCCCGCCAGGATGAGCGGTAGGACGGGGTCTCCGCCATCGGACGTCTCGCGGTCGAACACAAGCCAAACGTTTGCGGATGAATCGCGCACGAGAGCTGCGGCCTGTTCCAGTTTGGGCCGTTATCGTGGACACGCTGGGACCCGGAATCTAAACGACGGATTGCGCACTGTGAAATCCTCGAACTCTCAGTACATTCTATGCTCAAAAGGGCGAAATAGCGCTACGGTATACTAGGCCTATGCGGTGGGTAATTGCAGCTTTTGTTGGCAGTTTCACGGCGGTTTGTGCGGCCGCGCAGGTCGCCGGGCGAGTGCAGGCGCCGGACTTCAATCGCGAAGTCCGGCCCATCCTGGCGAATCACTGCTTCAAGTGCCACGGGCCGGACGACAAGCAACGGATGGCGGGACTGCGGCTGGACCAGCGCGAAGCGGCGGTCTCCCCCCTTAAGAGCGGCAAGCGTGCAATTGTACCGGCCAAGCCGGAATTCAGCGAACTGATTCGGCGTATCTTCTCAAGCGGTCCGCAGCAGATGCCCCCTGCCCACGCCAACAAACCTCTCTCGGAGTCACAGAAACAGACGCTCGAGCGATGGATTGCATCAGGCGCGGGATACGCACTACACTGGGCATTCGTGCCACCGAAACGCCCCAACATCCCGAATAGCGTAATACGAAAAACGAAAAACGAAAACCCAATAGACTCGTTCATTCTGGCGCGCCTGGAACGTGAAGGCTTGAGACCGTCCGCAGCGGCTGACCGGTATACGCTCGTTCGGCGGGTTTACCTCGATTTGATTGGACTGCCGCCTACGCCGGAGGAGGCGGACGAGTTTGTAAACGACTCGCGGCCGGACGCGTATGAACGGCTGGTCGATAAGCTCCTAGCTTCCCCTCACTATGGAGAGCGGTGGGCGCGCAAATGGTTGGACCTTGCGCGGTACGCAGATACCAATGGATTCGAGAAGGACCGCCCGCGCTCTATCTGGCCGTACCGCGATTGGGTCATCAATGCCCTCAACGCGGACATGCAGTTCGACCAGTTCACCATCGAGCAAATTGCCGGAGACATGCTGCCGAATGCCACTCCACAGCACCTAATTGCGACCGGATTCCACCGCAATACGATGCTAAATGAAGAGGGCGGAATCGACCCGCTGGAGTACCGCTTTTATTCGGTCGTAGACCGCGTCTCCACCACCGGGACGTCCTGGCTGGGACTGACCGTCGGCTGCGCTCAGTGCCACACGCACAAATTCGACCCCATCACCCACCGCGAGTATTACCGGTTCATGGCGTTCCTCAATAACGCCGATGAGCCGGAGATGGAAATCGAGAAGCCCGAGATTACGGCGAAGCGCCGGGAGATCGAGGCAAAGGTCGCCGCACTGGAAGCGAGCCTGGCAGACAGGTTTCCGGCGCCTGATTCGTTCGTGTGGTCAGCTGCGAAAGTCGAGGCGGTTTCAACCGACAGCGGCGCTAGGGCCGAGACGCTGGACGACGGCTCGATCCTGCTCTCCGGGCGGAATCCGGAATCGGACACTTACACGGTCACGCTCGAAGTTGATTCAGCGCCGGTATTCGCGCTGCGTATCGAAGCGCTCACGCATGCTTCACTAGGCGGAAACGGTCCCGGCAGGACGCCGCACGGCAACTTCGTGCTCGGCGAGGTTACAGTTGCGGCTGCCCCAAAGAACGGCGGCGACCCACTTTCGTTGAAACTGACCCACCCCGAAACGGATTTCGCGCAGGACGGATTCCCCGCCGCCAATGCGATCGACGGCAATCCAAAGACCGGCTGGGCGATTCACGGGCCGGGGCAGTGGAACGTCAATCGCAGACTGACCCTATCGTTAGAGAAGCCCGTACAGCTTGCTGGCGGTTCGCGCTGGACGGTCAAACTGGACCAGCAGCACGGCTCGCAGCATACGCTCGGGCGATTCCGGATTCTCCTAGGCAGTCGAATTGGTGAAGGCCCGTCAGTCGAAGCCAGGCGGAAGGAGCACCTCCGTCAGAAGTACGAAGCATGGCTGACGAAGGCGGAATCCGAGGCGGTCTCGTGGGTGCCGCTGCGCCCGGCCGCCGCGAAGGGCAGTCTACCGCTGCTCACGATCCTGGACGATAACTCGATCATCGCGAGCGGAGACCAGAGCAAGCGAGACACTTACGACATAAACTTCCGGGGCGGCGTGAATGGAACCACTGCTATTCGATTAGAGGTCTTGCCGGACAGTCGCCTGCCGAAGCACGGTCCCGGCCGAGTTTCCTATGAAGGGCCGATCGGCGATTTCTTTCTGAGCGAGGCAACCTTGACCTCAGGTGGCGCTCCGGTGAAGATTGTGAAGTCCTCAGTCAGCTTTGGCGCCAGCGCAGCTGCCCTCATCGACGGCGATCCGCAGACCGGCTGGTCCATCAGCGGGGGCCAGGGAAAAGCGCATACGGCCGTATTCAACCTGGCCCAGCGGCTAGGGCGGGACTTCGACCTGCATCTGCTTTTCGAGCGCTATTATGCCGCCGGCCTGGGCCGATTCCGCGTGTCGGTGGCTGCGGATGCGAATGCGCCTGAAGCCGGCCCTCCGCCTGACGTGGAGGAGATTCTGCGAAATCGCGCCTCGCGCACAGAGGGGCAGAATCAGCGGTTGATGACCTACTTCCTGACGATAGCCTCCGAGCTGAAGGCCGAAAGGGACGAGATAGAAAAGATCCGCCGCCAGATCCCTCCGTATCCAACCACCCTCGTATTCGCGGAGCGACCGCCGGTCAATCCCCGCTCGACCTACATTCACCGCCGAGGCGAGTTCCTGCAGGCGAGAGAACCCGTCGATCCTGGCATACCTTCCTTCCTGAATCCATTGCCCGAGGGAGCGCCGCGGAATCGCCTTACTTTTGCGAAATGGCTGGTAGACCGGCGGAATCCACTAACGGCACGCGTGATCGTAAACCGCCAATGGGCGGCAATCTTCGGCCGCGGCATCGTCCGCACCCTTGAAGACTTCGGCTACCAGGGCGAGCCCCCTACCCACCCGGAGCTGCTCGACTGGCTGGCAATTGAGTTCATGAATCCGGGGATCGGGAGTCAGGGGCCGGGAGTCGGCAACGGCCAGGCCCCGACTCCCGACCCCCGTCTCCCGACTCCCTGGTCGTTGAAGCGGCTGCACAAACTCATTGTGATGAGCGCGACTTACCGACAAAGCTCGCGAGTAACGCCGGAGCTGATGAAGAAGGATCCGCTGAACAGGCTGCTGGCACGCGGGCCGCGGCTCAGGCTGGAAGCGGAGGTGGTCAGAGATTCCGCCTTGACGGCCAGCGGGCTGCTCACCCGGAAGATTGGCGGGCCGAGCGTATTTCCGCCGCAGGAGCCCGGAATCACCACGCAGGGCGTTTACGGTCCGCTCGACTGGAAGGTCAGCCAAGGCGAGGACCGGTATCGGCGCGGTATGTACACGTTCATGAAGCGTACTGCGCCATACGCCTCGTTCCTGACGTTTGACGGAATCAGCGGTGAGGCTTGTATCGCAAGGCGCGAAGTTTCGAATACTCCTCTTCAGGCGCTGACTCTGCTGAATGATGCGGTATTCGTTGAGGCTGCCCAGGAGCTCGGGAAGTTGATCGGAGACCGGACCGATTCGGTAGAGAGTAAAGCGGTATATCTCTTCCGTCGGTGCCTGACAAGGCCGCCGTCGCCGGATGAACTGCGAAAACTGGTCGGCTTTTATCAGATGCAAAGAACTCGTTTTGAGACGGGCGAGCTCAAAGCGGCTGCAGTCGCCGCCCCTGGAAATGGAGAGGTGAATGAGCGCGCTGCATGGACGGCGCTTGCTCGCACCCTGCTGAATCTCGATGAGGGGGTAACTCGAGGATGATAGTGGGTATGAAATTGCGACCCTGGCTTGCTGCTTTGCTTCTGCTCCTGGTCGCCAATGGTCTCGCCAACGCGCAGGCAAGGAAGCCGAACATTGTCTTCATCCTCGCGGATGATCTCGGCTACACCGACCTCGGCTGCTACGGAAGTAAATTCTACGAGACCCCCAACATCGACCGCCTCGCCATAGAGGGAATGCGGTTCACGAGCGGCTATACCTGTGGGCCGAACTGCACGCCCACTCGCGCTGCTCTGATGAGCGGCCAGTACGGTCCCCGGACCGGCGTGTACACGGTGGGCGGAATCGACCGGTTCAACTGGCGAAGCCGCCCGTTACGGCCGGTCGACAACGTGCAGGAGCTTCCCCTTACGAGAGTGACTGTGGCCCAGGCGCTCAAGGCGGCCGGTTATGCGACAGCCATGTTCGGTAAATGGCACCTAGGCCAGCAGGGCCCGCACCATCCGGGCAAACGCGGATTCGACGAGGCTATCGTCTCGATGGGCAAACACTTCGACTTCGTGACCACGCCGAAGACCGATGATACCGCCGGCGCCTACCTGGCCGACTTTCTGACTGACAGAGCGGTGGACTTCATCCGTCGTAACCGTGACAGGCCCTTCTTCCTCTACCTTCCGCATTTCGCGGTGCACGCCCCACACGAGGCGAAGCCGGCGCTGGTCGAACGGTTCAAGAACAAACCGGCCGCAGAAGGACATCGAGACCCGACTTATGCGGCGATGATCGCCAGCCTCGATGAGAGCGTTGGCCGCGTTCTATCTGCGCTGGAGGAGTTGAACCTCGCGGACAACACGCTCGTCATTTTCTCCAGCGACAACGGCGGTGTGGGGGGCTATGCCCGCGAAGGACTAAAGCGAGCAGGCGGCATTACGGACAACGCTCCCCTCCGCAGCGGCAAAGGCAGTCTCTACGAGGGCGGAATCAGAGTTCCCTACATCTTTCGCTGGAAAAATCGGATTCCAAAGGGAACGAGTTGTGAAACGCCTATTAGCAGTGTGGACCTTTACCCCACCCTCCTTGACCTCGCGGCCGCGAAAACGCCTGACGGCGCGGTCTTAGACGGTGAGAGCTATCTTCCTTTGCTGACAAGCGGCGGCAAGACCGCGATGAAGCGAGAAGCGCTGTACTGGCATTTCCCCGGTTACCTCGGGGCAGGCCAGAACAGTTGGCGAACCACGCCCGTTGGAGTGATACGTTCAGGCGACTGGAAGCTGATGGAGTTCTACGAAGACGGCCGCCTCGAGCTCTACAACTTGCGAGACGACCTCAGCGAGCGCAGTAACCTGTCAGACAAAATGCCTGACAAGACGAAAGAACTCCGCTCCCGCCTCGCGAGATGGCGCGAGGAGATCAAAGCGCCTATGCCGACACGCAACACCGAGCGACCTGACCCACGGAATTAATACGCACGCATTAAGAAAGTAAAGGCAATGCCGCACGAATGTGAGATAGGTTCAAATCGATACGACGGAGAGCCGGTGGAAATCACCCGCCGTCACTTCTTCCGCGAGTGCGGCGTAGGCGTAGGCAAGATCGCTCTCGCCTCCCTCCTGGCCGATTCCGTCGCCACACGCCCCGCGGTCGCCCAAATCCAAAATCCAAAATCCAAAATCCAAAATCCCCTCCCCCCTCACTTCACGCCAAAGGCGAAACGCGTCATCCACCTCTTCATGGCCGGCGCTCCCAGCCAGCTCGATCTCTTCGACTACAAGCCTGATCTAACGAAATACGAGGGAAAGCCGATTCCGCCCTCGGTGATCAAGGGTCAGCGGTACGCCTTCATACGCTCCGACGCAGCGGTATTGGGACCGCGCTTCAAATTCAAGAAGCACGGTGAATCCGGCGCGGAACTCTCGGAAATGCTGCCGCACCTTGCCGGAATCGTCGACGACATCTGCCTCGTGAAGTCGGTACGGACGGACCAGTTCAACCATGCGCCGGCCCAGATTTTCTTCAACACCGGATTCTCCCAGCCCGGGCGCCCCAGTATGGGCTCGTGGGTCACCTACGGCCTCGGCTCGGAGGCGAAAGACCTGCCGGGATTCGTCGTTATGTCGACCGGCGCGGGAATCAGCGGCGGCGCGGCAAACTGGTCCAGCGGAATGCTACCGACGGTTTACTCCGGCGTTCGATTCCGTCACCAGGGAGACGCTATTCTGAACGTACGGAATCCGGCGGGAGTAGACGATAGACTGCAGCGCGATTCGATCAACCTGGTCGGCGACCTGAACCGGATGCGGCTGGAATCGGAAGGCGACCCGGAGATCGAAGCCCGAATTGAGGCGTACGAGATGGCCTACCGGCTCCAGAGCTCAGCGCCGGATCTGATGGACCTCAAATCTGAATCTAAAGCAACGCTCGACATGTACGGAGTCGATCTGGAGAAGCCGTCCTTCGCGCGGGCTTGCCTCCTTGCGCGCCGGATGATCGAGCGCGGCGTTCGCTTCATCACCATCTACAACGAAGGCTGGGATGCCCACTCGGATGTCTCCGGAAATCTAAAGAACAACTGCGGCGCGACAGACAAGGCTTCAGCCGCGCTCGTCAGAGACCTGAAGCAGCGCGGGCTCCTGGACGACACTCTCGTAATTTGGGGCGGCGAGTTCGGGCGCACGCCGATGGTGGAGACGAACACCGCGCTGGGCCGCAGCCTGGGCCGCGACCACCACCCGCAGGCCTACACCATGTGGCTCGCCGGCGGCGGAATCAAGCCCGGAATCAGCTACGGCAAAACCGACGACCTCGGCTTCAATGTAGTGGAGAATCCGGTCCACGTTCACGATCTGCAGGCTACGATTCTCCACCTCCTGGGCCTCGACCACGAGCGGTTAACGTATCACCATCAGGGCCGCGACTTCCGCCTCACGGACGTTCACGGCATGGTTGTAAAGGACATTCTCACTTAGATTGGCGGAGGAGTACGGAACGCGAAGGCGTAAACTAACGCCATGGTGATGTATGAAAGGATTCCCACGATGAGCGAACAGCGGACGTTCTCCCGGCGTGAAGTACTCTTAGGCAGTGCGGGCCTCGCCCTTCCTGTGCATTCTCCGGACGACAAGCGGGACAAAAGATTCTTGCTGCCGGGACCGTACCGCGGCAAGGTAGTGGAGGTTCGCCGCGAGGACTCCGTCCAGAACGGCAAAATCAATCCGGCCGCCGTTCGCGCGATGATGGAACGGGGGATGCTCGACCTAACCGGCGCCAAAGATGAAACCGCAGCGTGGAAGCGGTTTTTCAAGCCGAGCGACGTCGTTGGAATCAAACCCTGTCTCGTGGGATTGCCGAGGGCCATCAGCCAGCATGAGACCACTCTCGAGATCATCCGCGGCCTCAACCTCGCCGGTGTACCGAACAAGAACATAATCATCATCAACCGCTACAAGGAAGAGCTGACCAACTGGAAATTCGACGCGGTAGCTCCCTCGGGAATCACGTTCGACTCGTCCGCTCCGGCCTACGACGACGTGCAGACTGACACGAAGGGCTACGACCTGACCCGCTTCGTGGAGTTCCCAAACGTAATGACTGGCATGGACCCGAACAACCCGGTCCACCGCCGCTCGCACCTTTGCGACATCATCCCGAAGCTGGACAAGATCGTCAATATCTGCTGCCTGAAGGACCACGGTTCGGCGGGAATCACGATGGCCCTGAAGAACATGTCCCACGGATTCGTCAACAACGTGTGCCGCACCCACATCCCACCGGACAACTGGTGCGATCAGTTCATACCGAACATCGTCGCCATGCCCGATATCCGCCGCCGCGCGGTCCTGCACATCGGCGATGCCCTTGTGGGTCTTTACAACGGCGGGCCGGGTGGCTACGTCAAGACTGTCTGGGATTACAAGGGGATGTTCTTCGGCACTGATCCCGTCGCCATGGATCGCATAGGATGGCAGATCCTGGACAAGAAGCGAGTTCAAAGGGGCTTTCCCATCCTCTCCCAGACCGGCAAGAAGTTGATCGATCCGATTGGCAAGGAGGCGTTCGACTTCCGCCAGCCGGAGCATATTATGATCGGCGGCCGGATGGGGCTCGGCGAATCCGACCTCAAAAAGATCGATCACCGCGTCGTCGAGCTCCGCGCCTGATTAAGCTCGTCGCGGCACTCCGATATGAAAACCGCTTCTCTCGCGCTCATAGTTGCGGCGCTTTCGTCGCTGCTGTCCGCAGATTCGCCTCAACAGACCGGCAAGCCGGTATGGTGGGCCTTCGTCCCTCCCCCTAAGCCGCCGATTCCGATTGTCGAAAAACGAACAACGAAAAACGAAAACCCGATTGACGCGTTCCTTCTGGCGAAACTGCGTGAGAACGGCCTGGATTTCGCGCCAAAGGCCGATCATCGACCCCTGATTCGACGGATTCACTGCGACCTGACGGGGCTGCCACCCGATCCCGAACAGCTCGACGAGCCGTATGAGGAGGCGGTCGAGCGGCTGCTGGCATCGCCCCAATATGGTGAGCGATGGGGTCGGCACTGGCTTGACGTGGTGCGCTTCGGAGAAACGGACGGCGGCGAGCACAATTACGAGCGGCTCAATGCCTGGCCCTACCGCGACTATGTCATCAATTCGCTGAATCGCGATGTTCCGTACGACCAGTTCATACGAGAGCAAATCGCGGGGGACCTCCTCTTTCCGAACGACCGGAACAAGATGGCCGCTACCGGATTCCTCGTTGCGGGCCCGTGGGACGAGGTGAGCGCGAACCTCAATAAGGACGCCACCATGCGCAAGATCGCCCGTATGGACGAGCTGGATGACATGGTCACCACGATCAGCGCCACGTTTCTGGGGCTGACCGTCAACTGCGCCCGCTGCCACGACCACAAGTTCGATCCGATACCGGCGCGAGACTACTATCGCATGACCGCGGCCCTCACTGGAGCCGGATTTGGCGAACGGAGCGTGGCTACCGCGGAAGAGAAGGCGGCTTACGAACAGCGGGTTAAGCCGCTTCGTTCGGAGCTGTCCCCGATCGAGACGGAGCTAACCGCCATTGAAGAATCCGTCGCGCCTCCAATGCTGCTGGCCAAATACAAAGCATTCGACGAAGCCCGCCGCGCTGAGAAGCAGCGGATTCCGCTAAATCCACTCTACAACCGAAACGGATTCCCCCCGGTGACCGCCAGCCGCTTCCGCCTGGTCGTGATGGGTCAATCGAGCGGCAAACCGCGCCTCGCCCGCTTGGAACTGCTGCCCGCCGGCCATTTGGTAAGGGACTGGAGCGCCGCCGAATCCGGATCGATAGATAAGCCCACTTATCTCAATATCGACCTCCCAAACCCTGTAACGGTATCCGACATCGTCTGGTCCACCGGCTCCACGGCGTCAAACCGAGACGGAATGATCACTATCTACCGGTTCGAGGTTTCACAGGACGGAACCAACTGGAAATCGCTCTGCGAATCGACTGACCATGTCTCGAAACTTGAAGTTGACCTCCCCGGTCTGAGCGAAGAAGAGCTGAGTCGCGCATTAACTTTGGAGCAGCGTAATCGCCGGGCGGAACTGCGCAAGCGTCGCAGCGAGCTCCAGGAGCAAATCAGCCGAATTCCGCTGCCCCCACGCCTCTATGCTGTGAACCCGAGGGAGCCGGAAAAGGCGTTCCTTCTCGACCGCGGAAGTGTGCTCAAGCAAGTGGAGGAGGTCAAACCTGGCGGCCTATCTTGCATTACTACTCTATCGCCCGACATTGCCGGAATGCGGGATACCGAATACGGAATAGGCCCGGTCCTCGCAGCGGCCGGTCAAATCCAAAATCCAAGCTCTAAAATCCAAAATGACCCTCGCATCGCGCTTGCCGATTGGATCGCGAATCCGCGGAATCCGCTCACAGCGCGAGTGATCGTAAATCGTGTCTGGTACTACCATTTCGGCGCGGGAATTGTGAACACGCCGAGCGATTTTGGTGTGATGGGCGATCGGCCGTCACATCCCGAACTCTTGGATTGGCTGGCCACATCGTTCATAGAACACGGCTGGAGCCTGAAGTGGCTGCACCGGCAGATTCTGAGCTCGCGAGCCTACCAACAATCATCGAGGTTCAACTCCAGGGCGCATGCAATCGATGCCGGGAATCGCCTGGTCTGGCGGATGCCTTTGAAGCGGATGGACGCCGAAACGCTGCGGGATTCCATACTTCGCGTGTCGGGAAACCTGGACCTGAAAGCCGGCGGACCTAGCTATCCCCTACAGAAGAAAGGCGATCGCGGGTCTTACATCTACAAAGCGCTGGACAACGACGGGCCCGAGGTGTGGCGGCGCGCGGTCTATCGCTTCGTGGTCCGCGGCGGCGAGAGGATTATGCTCGATAGTTTGGATTGCCCGGACCCATCTGTCGCCACGCCTCAACGCCAGGTCTCCAACACCCCCGTGCAGGCGCTCACCCTCTTGAACAACGCCTTCGTCATCCGCCAGTCCGGCCTCTTGGCGACTCGTCTCGAGAAGGAAGCCCCGAATGACGTTACGGCGCAGGTAAACCGCGCCTATTCTCTCGCCTTCGGACGAAATCCGACTTCCGGCGAGGTCGTCCGCGCACGCCGATATATCTCCAAGCACTCGCTTCCCCTGTTTTGCCGCGCGATGCTGAATTCAAATGAGTTCGTCTATGTGCCCTGAGAACTGCAAACGCACCAATCGGCTCCCCACCCGGAGAGAACTGCTCTGGGAGATAGGCGGCGGCCTCGCCGGAATCGCCCTCGCCACCCTCTTCGCGGATGAAGCCAAAGCCCAACTACCCAACGACTTACCGACTCAGCGGCCCCATTACCCGCCGAAAGCGAAGCAGGTCATCTTCATCCACCTCCCCGGCGGCCTGAGCCATGTGGATTCGTTCGACTACAAGCCCGGCTTGATCAAACATCACGGCCAGGAAGTCAAGGGCTCAAACGAGATCGTCGCGTTCAACGGCAAGCGCGGAACCGTTCTAAAGAGCCCCTGGGCGTTCAAGCAGCATGGCAAGTCCGGCAAGTGGGTCAGCGACATGCTCCCCCACCTCGCGACCTGCGTGGACGATCTTACGTTCATCCACTCTATGGTCGCACGCAGCAACGCGCACGGTCCCGCGCTATTCCAAATGTCCTCGGGATTTATCTTCCAAGGCTTTCCCTGCGCCGGATCGTGGATTAGCTATGGTTTAGGCTCGCAGAACCGCAACCTGCCTTCCTTCGTGGTGCTGCCGGACCCAAGAGGACTTCCGCCCTGCGGAGCAGCGCTCTGGGGAAACGGATTCCTGCCGGCAGCGCACCAGGGCGTTCAGTTCGGCACGGAAAAGACTCCAATCGTCGACATTCGGCCTCCGGACTCGGTCACCCGGGCCGACCAGGCGGCCACCTACGACCTCCTATCACAGCTTAACGAAGATCACCTCAAGGCACACCCTGGAGAGGACGCCCTGGTTGGGCGAATCCGAGCATACGAGTTGGCGGCGCGAATGCAGGTGAGCGCTCCGGAAGTCACCAGCATCGCCGGCGAAAGCGAGCGGACGAAGGAGATGTATGGGCTGAACGAATTGGTCACGAGAGCCTACGGATACAACTGCCTGTTGGCCCGACGACTCATTGAGCGAGGAGTACGCTGTGTGCAGCTATACAATGGCGGGCACTTCGGCGAGCCCCGAATCAACTGGGACGCCCACGAAGACCTGGTCGCCAACCATAACAAGAATGCGGCCATTCTGGACAAACCGACCGCCGCGCTCATCAGGGATCTGAAGCAGAGAGGGCTGCTCAATCAGACTCTATTAGTTTTCACTACGGAGTTCGGCCGCCTGCCGATCACCGAAGGTATTGGCGAAGGCGGGCGGGACCATAACCCGGAAGGATTTACCGCGTTCCTTGCAGGCGCCGGTTTGAAGCCAGGGATCTCCTACGGAGAAACGGATGAGCTAGGCTACCGTGCGGCGCGGAATCCGGTGACGCTCTACGACTTTCACGCCACCATCCTCTATCTGCTCGGCCTCGACCACGAACAGCTCACTTTCTACCACAACGGCGCCCGTCGCCGCCTCACAGACGTCCACGGCCACGTCATCAAGCCAATACTCGCTTGAGATGAAAGCGCACCTACATTTCGTGGACGGTCCAAGCCAGTGTATGTACCTGCCGGACCGATTGGCCACGCTCGAGTATGAACTCGTCGCCGGAATCAGTCCGGAAGAGTATGAGCGCCGAATGGAGAGCGGCTGGAGGAAATTCGGACGGATTCTCTTCCAACCGGTGTGCGACGGCTGCTCCGAATGCCGCCCGATTCGCGTCCCAGTTGATCGGTTTGTCCCCGATCGCAGCCAGCGGCGGGCACTAAAGCGAAACGAAGACCTCGTGGTTCGCATTGGCCGTCCATCGGTTGACCGCGAGCGCCTGGGTCTATGGAACCGTTATCACGCTGCGCAGAGTGAGCGAAAGGGCTGGCCATTCGAATCGGCAAGCGCCTGGCACTACTCCTTCACCTACCTTGAGAATCCGGTTCCGTCGCTGGAAGTAGCGGCATTCGACGGCGATGAGCTTGTCGCAGTCGCGCTCGTGGATGTTACTCCGAACGCTGTCTCGGGAATCTACCACTACCACGACCCGCAGCGGGCGGACCGGAGTCTGGGTAAGTTCGTGATGTTAAGCTGCATAAACCTCACCCACGAGCTTGGGAAGCGCTACTTCTACCTCGGTTACTACGTCGCCGGATGCGCCAGCATGTCTTATAAATCCGGATTCGGCCCTTGCGAGGTTCTGACGTCTCAGGGCGAATGGGCGCCTTTCGTACGCAAACCTAATTACAGTTCGCCAAATGGCGAATAAAACGATGCCGAGTGCGGAGAGGACACAGGATGTGTACTTATGCAAAGTCGGACGCGACAGAGGTAGAAATTGGCATTGCCCGCCTTGAAGAGGGCTTATTCGTATGAAGGTGACGGCATGGAGTTTCGTCAACGCCAATCGTGCGGCGGATGCGTTCAGTGGTGAAGGACCACGACGAGTCGGTGGGCGGTGGAACAATCCGGGGACCGCAATGGTCTATACGGCCGGGACACGGTCCCTGGCGGCGTTGGAAGTGCTCGTCCACCTGAATCAGGCGGAACTGACACTGTCGTACGTCCTCATCGGAGTGACCTTCCATTCCGCAAGTGTAGAAACGTTGGACCGCAAACTGCTTCCCGCCGATTGGCGATCGTCGCCAGCGCCGCGAAGCCTTCAGGAGATCGGGGATGATTGGCTAGCCCGACAATCATCCGCTGTCCTCAGGGTGCCAAGCGCCATCATATCGGAGGAGGCGTGCTACCTGATTAATCCGGCACACCCCTACTTCTCCAAAATGAGGTTCGGCAAACCCGAAGACTTCGGCTTCGCTCCACGACTGAAGAGCGATTAGCGCTGCTTCTCCGGATCGATGGACGGGTCGGGTGGAAGGCCGAGCTGCTGGTAGAGGCGGCGGCGGGCGGCTTTGTCTTCGGCCACCACCTTTTTGAGCGTACTTCGCCACATCTTCCACAACCGCTCGCGGAACCACGATCACGCCGTCCCCATCCCCCACGATCACATCGCCCGGTTTTACGAGCGCGCCGCCGCAGACGATGGGGCGGTTGACGGATTCGATCTCGTTGCGCCCGGGGCGGATTCCGCGGCCGGGTTTCTGAAAGTACAGCGGAATCCCCTCGGTGATGATCTCATCGGTGTCCCGGGCCGTGGCACTTGTAACCACGCCTACGCAGCCACGCAGTTTCCAGCTCATGATGTTGTTCGAGCCGATCGAGCCTACGTCCACCCTCGCGGAATCCTCGATCACCAACGCCGATCCCTTGCGCAAAAGCGGCATGAAGGGCTCCGAGGACAGCTTGCTATACCACTCCCCCGCCCACTTGTCGTAGTCTTCAACTTTCATCTTGCCGGCGGGAGGAAGCTGCGTCGGCACATAGCGGGCAGTAACTGCGATTCCGATGAAACGATGGGTGAACTTCTGCGTGTCTTTCCAGAGCGGCCGAATGTCGGAATCCATCAATCCGGTGTTTTGAAGGCCCACTGCGTCCATTCCATCGGACACGTCCGCGACACGGAGCCCCTTGAAAAGCGATAGAATCCGCTGGTCGTCGTTCTCAGGATAGACCCTCGTTTGCATGAAGGTCTTACCTGCCCGGAGCTCAGCCGGATCAGCGGCCTGGCCCACGGCTGCGCGGATGCCCAATCCAACGACAAGGGTGAAAAGCGCAACACCGAGCGCGGATGTTGGACCAAACTTCATCGTTTCGCCTCCGTCACAGTCTGAGGGTACTGCGACCCAGTTGCACTGCTACGGTCGTTACGTTCACTTACTCAGTTGCTGTGGCTGCCGCCACGGTTGCCCGCGTACACCCCCGCACTCTACAAAAGTAGGAGATGAGCGTACTCCCAGTCCGGGTCCCTAATTTGGATTCGCCAGCTTCCACTTCCCATCCCCGATATACTCTATGATGTTGCCGCAGCCCGTACAAATCGCTCGCGATTGCTTACCCTGGCCAACTGGCGGCGCTTTCGGCTCACCCGTCACGATGCAACGGGGCCGGAGCGGTTTCTTGCATACGGGGCACCGGCCGAATGCCGGCGGATCGCCGGGCTCGGAAGGACTTTCTGTGATATCAGGGGTACGAATCGTCTCCGTGCTCAAAGAATCACCTCCGGCAAGATCACATCCGGAATCTTACCCGGAATCCGGCAGCCGCGGAAATCAGCAAGCGGGCGGGCGGACTGCAGGAGTCCGGTAACCTATAACCCAATTACATCGTCACGTATCACAGAAGTACGAAGCTTTCCCCGAGCGTGCGCCGGCCCAACACGAACAGCCACGGATGGAGATCCATGGCCGGGAAAAAACTTTGCAGAATCTGACACGCCTCAACATGCTCATGGTTACCTTCTTCCTGCTCCCCCAGTTTTTGGGGTTAGGAGATGCCTCCGCACAAGTCAGTATCGAAGGCCCGAAGCTACTCGTTACCACGCCGAACCTCATCGCAACGTTCAATGGCCCGGACCTCGTTCGCGTCTTTAACCGCACCACGAATGAGCTGCACATAAATACCATTTCGCCAATGAAGCCGCTGATGAAGGTGTCCATGCTGCGGCGGAATTCAGCGCGGATGCTTGACCATGGCTGGCACTATGGGCGCAGCCAGGATGGTGGGGCCCCCAATTCCGCCCAGACCATGCTTACCGACCTCTCTACCCGGGTCTGGATCAACGTCGTCGTAGACCGGGACAACCAGGACGTAACCGTTACGCTGTGGGCGGAATCTCGCGAGGATGAAGTGAGCGGGCTCACATGGGGAATCCGCGGACTCGATCTCTCGAGCGGCCGCCTTATCATTCCCGCATTGGGCGGAGTGGCTATCGATTCTAAGACGGCGCCCCAGGCCCTGGTTCTGGATTACCCGCGCGACTGGCAGGCCCAGATGATGGTGTGGGAAAGTCCGAAGGGCGGATTCGTACTCTACACCCACGACAAGGACCTTTTCAAACGATTCACGCTCAACCGGCGCGGGAACTACGCCGACCTCGGCCTCGAGACTCAAGCCGTCGCTCCGTTCACCAGGAACGGCAGTGTCAAGCTGTTGGAATGGCGTCTTAACGCCTATAAAGGCGACTGGATGGTCCCCGCCGGCGGCTACCGAAACATCATGCGCTTCCTGCGCAAGCCTATAGAGCTGCGGCAGCAGAGTGCATGGCTCAAGGACATCAAATTTGTAGAGACTTTCCGCGGACAGGCGTTCAAGCCGGAGCTTATCGATGCGCTTGCCATGCGCTCTACTCCCAGCCAGACCCTGCTTTACGTCACCGACTGGCGCCGTTCCCCTGGAGACTCGGAGTACCCCGATTTCACACCCCACGCCGAAGTCAGGGCCTTCGTACGACATGCCCGCGACCGCGGATTCCGAACGATGCTGCGTGTCAATGTCCTCGGAATGCAAACGAACAGCCCGGAGTACTCAAGCCTCAGCCCTTACCACACCAAGGACCCGGTCTCCGGCGCGCCTATCGAGCACATACTGAACCCGAAATCCACCGACCCACAGCGAATTGCCGTCATGAACCCCGCCGCGGTCAGTTTCCGCCGGCTCTTGCTTCAGAAGCTCAACGGCGCGATGGTGGACCTCCAACCCGACGGGCTTCTTCTCGAAGGCAGCGGCTTAGCCTGGAACGACGGGAACGGCCGATTAAGCAACATGAACTTCATCGAGGGCATGGTCGCCCTCGAGCGCTCATTGCTCTCGACCTACCACGTCGTGCTCGGCACCGATCAGGTGAACGAGGCAATCTACCCCTACGTTTTCCTCTCCACGCGCCCGAATGACCCGCCGCTCCCGGTTCATCCTATCTCCGAGTACCTCTTCGGCGACCGCATCCTGTTTTTCAACGCCCCGGCCCCTCCCAAAGCCACGGCCGCGGCGCCAAAAGATCCCTGAACGCCTGCACGCCCGATGCCCAACGCCTGGGACCCTTCGCTCTATCAAGCGGCTCACTCGTTCGTCTGGGAGCGGAGTGCCGACCTGCTTGACCTTCTGGACCCTCAGCCCGGCGAGCGGATTCTCGACGTGGGGTGCGGTACCGGTCAGCTCACCGCAAAGATCGCAGAATCGGGAGCCCAGGTGCTAGGAATCGACAATTCGGAAGAAATGATAGGGGCCGCGAGGTCGAACTATCCCGGAGTCAGGTTCGAGGTTGCCGACGTCCGGACCTACCAATCGCGCGAGCCGTTCGATGCGGTATTCTCGAACGCCGCGCTCCACTGGGTGAAGCCACCCGAACAAGCAGCGGAATCCATTTCGACGTCTCTCAACACGGGCGGTCGTTTCATCGCGGAATTCGGCGGCAAACACAACGTCTCCGCCATCCTGGCCGCCGTCAATTCCGCATTCCGCATTCCGCAATCCGCAATTCAGAACCCGTGGTACTTCCCTTCCGTCGGGGAATACGCCACGCTCCTGGAATCCGTCGGCATCGAAGTTACACATGCCTTCCACTTCCCGCGATTTACGCCCCTCGAAGGCGGGGAAGACGGGCTTCGCAATTGGTTGGCGATGTTCGGCGGCGCATTTACGGAATCCGTCTCCAAAGATCGCCTGGAATCCGCACTCCCCGCAATAGAATCCCATGCCCGGCCAGCGCTCTACAAAGACGGCCAGTGGCACGCGGATTACGTACGTCTCCGCATCCGAGCAACTAAAGTTTAGTGCGCCAGAGAGCGGGGGCAGGGCTCGAACCTGCGACCTTCATGCTATGAGTCCGAGGGCCGCTCTGGCCCGGAATCAGAGGAGAATGGCGCCTGCATGGAGAAGGGTGACGAGTGTTGCGAAAACAAGCCCCGCCCCTCTTCCGCCCCTCTATCCGCTGACCTGGGCTTCCGCCGATGAATCCGGACATGCGCATAGATAGCTTGCGGGTTGAGCTTCTGGGAGGTCTGCGAATTGCCGGCGCGGATGGCGAGGGGATAGAGATTTCGAGCAGGCAGGCAGGGAGGGTGCTAGCCTATCTTGCCCTCAACCTCCGCCGGAAGCACGGACGCGAGGAATTAGTCGACCTCTTTTGGCCGGACGACGACGTAGACGAAGGCCGGGCCAAGCTCAGCAAGGCGCTGCACACCATCCGGGGTTGGATCGCCCAGGCCGGCGTCGATCCGCCATCTGCGCTGTTGGCGGGCCGAAGTGAGGTGCGACTGAATGGCGCAGTTGTCACGACCGACGCAGCAGAGTTAGAAGAGGCATTGAAGACGGCGGCTGATTCCCGGGATGCCGCAGAACGCACGCGATTCCTCGACGAGGCGGTCCGCCTCTATCGCGGAGAGCTGCTCCCCGGATTCTACGACAAGTGCTTCGACGCCGAGCGGAACCGGATATCGATCGCATACGAATCGGCGCTGCACGCTCTGGCTCTCGCTCACGAGCAGCTCGGCGAGATCGACCGCGCGCTGGAGATCGCGCTTAGGGCGGTAGCCCTGAGTCCGTCGAACGAGGACGCGCATTGCGCCGTGATGCGGCTCCTTGCTTTGAAGGGGCAACCCGGTGCGGTGACCCGCCAGTACCGGGAACTGGAGCGGGCGCTCGAGGCGGAGCTGGGCGAGAAGCCGTGCGAGAACACGCGCCTGCTGATGGAATCACTCGCAAGGTCGGGATGCGAGACGCGCTCAACCCGCTCCAGCTCCCTACCCTCGCAACACAACCTTCCTCAACCCACAACCCGATTCATCGGACGCGAGAAGGAGATCGCCGAGATCAGGGACCTACTGGAGAAGTCCCCGCTGCTCACCATGACTGGGTCGGGGGGCTGCGGCAAGACGCGGTTGGCGTATCGCATTGTCGAAGACCTGCTGGAGCAGTTTCCGGACGGTATCTGGGTGGCGGAGCTTGCTGCGCTCGCCGATCCCGAGCTCGTGCCGCAGGCAGTGGCAAGCGCGCTCCACCTGAGGGAGGAGCCGGGCAAATCCCTGAGGCGGACCCTCGCCGAGCATCTGAAGAATCGGTCGCTTCTTCTCCTGCTGGACAACTGCGAGCATCTGCTCGCCGCCTGTGCCGGGCTCGCGGACCTGATCCTGCGTGAGTGTCCGCGCGTCCGCATCCTTTGCACGAGCCGCGAGCGGCTCGGCGTGCCGGGAGAGCAGACATACCGCGTGCCCTCCCTTGCAGTGCCGGAGCACGGGGAGGCGACGAGGGTGGAGGTCCTACCCCGGTATGAGGCGGTTCGCTTGTTTGTGGACCGGGCACGGCTGCAGAATGCCTCTTTCGCCGTCACGGATCGGAATGCGGATGCGCTGGCCTCCGTCTGCCGCGGGCTGGACGGGATTCCCCTGGCGATCGAGCTGGCGGCGGCGCGGATCAGGTCCATGTCGGTGGAGGAGTTGAACCACCGTCTCGACGATCGCTTCCGGCTCCTGACTGGCGGGTCTCGGACGGCCCTGCCGCGCCAGCAGACCCTCCGAGCGCTCATCGACTGGAGCTACGACCTGCTGAACGAAGTAGAGAAAGCGCTGCTCTGCCGGCTCTCCGTCTTCGCGGGCGGCTGGACAGTGGAGGCAGCGGAGAAGGTCTGTTCCGATTTTGGATTTTCGATTCTGGATTGTGGGTTGGCCGAGCGGCCGATCCAAAATCCGAAATCCAAAATCCGAAATAGCGAAGTTTTGGACCTGCTGAGCTCCCTGGCGGACAAGAGCCTGGTGGTGACTGAGGAGAAA
This sequence comes from Chthonomonadales bacterium, assembly GCA_046715155.1. Taxonomy (GTDB): domain Bacteria; phylum Armatimonadota; class Chthonomonadetes; order Chthonomonadales; family CAJBBX01; genus JBKJZI01. The sequence continues at coordinate 20,735 of JBKJZI010000213.1, forward strand.
GACGGCGCGACCCGCTATCGACTTCTCGATACGGTGCGCCAGTACGCTCGCGACCGGCTGCTGGAGACTGCGGACACAGAGATATGGCGCTGCCGACACCTGGACTATTTCCTTGGACTCGCCGAAGAGGCCGAGCCTCGCCTGCTCGCCGCGGATCAGCACTATTGGATGATGCGGTTGAGCACGGAGCTTGACAACCTGCGCGCAGCGTTGCTCCTGTCATCGACAAAACTCGATGACACCGACAGCGGCCTGCGCCTGGCGGCAGCTCTCATGCGGTTCTGGGGACATCAGGGCCACCAGGATGAGGGGCGCCGGTGGATTTCAGCGCTCCTTGCCGCAGGGCCACCAAACTCAGGCGACGCCGCGCACGCAAAGGCAATCAGCGCCGCTGGGGAATTGGCCCTCGGTCAGGGCGACTATCCTGCTGCTCGAGAACTCTACGACAAGGGCCTCGCGATATGGCGAGACCTTGGCGACCGGTGGTACGTCGCATTCGCGCTAAACGGCTTGGCGCGTGTATACCTCTGGCAAGGCGACTATCCGGCGGCAAAGGCGCTCCTCGACGAAAGCCTTGCGATTCGGCGAGAAATGGACGACTCGTGGGGCGTTTCGGTTGCCCTAAGCAACCTCGGAGAGATTGCAATGGCGCTTAGCGACTACCCGGCCGCCCACGCCATTTTCTCTGAGTATCTGCAAATTGAGCGGACTTCCGGAAATCCAGGTGGACTGTCCGATGCCCTTTATTGTCTGGGACTGGTGGTCTGCGAGCAGGGCGACATTCAAGGCGCTCGCGCGCTCCACGACGAGTCTATGAGTATAAAGCGCGGCCTCGGAAGTCTTGGAGGGCAAGCCGAAGGGCAATACGGTCTGGGGCTTGTTGAGTATGCTGAGGGAGACTATCAAGCTGCATGCGCCCTACACAAGGAAGCGCTCTTCACCTTAAGAAGGCGAGGTGACCGGAGGAGAGTCCTCAGGTCATTGAACGCGTTTGCATGCGCGGCGACCCGGCAAGAGCCCGACCTGGCAGCTCGCATGTGGGGAGCTGCACAGTCACTTGAGGAGCAGATCGGATCGCCTATGCCGCCCAACGAGAAGGAGCGGTTTGACCAACGGGTAGCCGTGGCGCGAGAGGCCCTCGGCATCGACGCCTTTGCCGCCGCCTGGGCCGACGGGCGCGCAATGTCCATGGACCAGGCAATCGACTTCGCCTTGTCGGACGAGGAATCCTGAAAGTGAGCGTCAGGGGAATAGTAGAGGAAGAGTAAAGGAAGAGTTGTTCGCTAGAATGCTTCAAACGGCCATCCGATTCGCCCGGGCTGGCTTCTATTCCAAGTATGGGCAAGTGGCTCCGCGCTAATCGGCATAGATCACCTAACGCGCGGAGCTTCGGCGACACAGCCTGTGCTGCAGACAAGCGGGCAGTTTTCACTTCTCTCTTCGAAAGGATAAGACAATGCAAGAGCAATTGCAAGACCTGCAATACCGGCTCGAGCGCGCCGAACGGCGCTTTTGGCTTCTGGGCTGTCTGGCCGTCGCCATCGTGGTGGGCGCGATTCTCATGACCGTGAGACCGGCAGCCACCGCACAGAGCGGCCCCGGCGGCATTCCCGCCAGAGTGGAAGCGCTGGAAACGAAGGTGACGGCGCTGCAGGCAGCGAACGCAGCGCTGCAGACCGCGCTTGAGAACGAGACCGCCGCCCGCAAGCAGGGCGACACGGACACGCTGACAGCGGCCAGTGAGAACACTGCCACTCAGATCGCAGACGAGGCTGCAGCACGGCAGAACGCCGACACATCGCTCCAAACCGGGATCGCGGCGCTGCAGACCACGACCCAGTTCATAAGCGTGGTAGGCGGTGAAATGTATATCACGGGCACCAACGTGCACATTGTAAACGGTCTGGGGAGCACCAATACGATTAACGGCTTCGGCAACCTCACCGTGGGCTACAACGCCCGCGGAAATGGCAGTGGCGATATCCGCACCGGCTCCCACAATATCGTCGCGGGCGATGCGAACAGTTACTCGGCCTACGGCGGGCTGGTGGTAGGGAAAGGGAATACCATATCAGACCGATATGCGTCGATCAGCGGTGGTGGGTTCAACACGGCCAGCGGCGCGTTCTCATCGGTCAGCGGCGGAAATACCAACACGGCCAGCGGCAATAGTGCATCAGTCAGCGGCGGGAACATGAACACGGCCAACGCCCAGCACTCATCGGTGAGCGGCGGAGTGTTCAACACGGCCGGCGGCATCCGGGCCTCAGTCAGCGGCGGGCTGTTCGTTAGACAAAGCTTTTCCAACGGCTGGGCCGGCGGCAGCTTCCACTCGCCGTAGCGGATTTTAGTTCGAGCATATGCTCAAGGAGGTTTCTAATGTTCAATCGAACCATCCGCACCATCGCCGGCGTCGCGATCATCCGGTACCAGGCAATGAAACGAACATTGACGCTGGCGGGGGCGGCCGCAATTGCCATCATCATTGGAACAACGACAACAGGAGCGGCTCAAAAAGGTGGCGGATTGCCGACGGGCGGTGGCGGCAAGATCTACTACGACAGTCAACTGGTTGTTTCCAGCATGAACCACGACGGAACGGCGAAGACCGCGCTCTTCAGCCGTTCGGCAAATTCACCTTATGGTGGATTGACCGCAAGCTACAGCTTGCACAATGGCCAGCGCTGGTTCTTTCAGATGGCCGATCCCAGCTATCAGCAATTCCAAAACATTGCGCCAGAACTGCGGTTCTACTCGCAGAGCGGCGAATATCGGGTCTTCGCCCTGGATTTTGGGAACCTTGACTCCACAACCACTTTTGGCGATCCCGGTTGGGTGCCGGGAGATCAAGAAGTCTCCTTCACCTCCAGAAGGATTGAGGGCGCAGTTTGGGATGAAAACTGGGACCTTGTGGCAGGGACTGTGGTCGAAGTAGGCATCTTCGCAGTCCAAGTCTTCTATGATGCGGCTGGCGAGCCATCGGGCATCTCGACCCCCTATCTCAAGGTCGCAACACCGCGGGTGCCCTCGACGCGGGGCGACTTTTCGGCCGTCAATGGATACGATTGGAGTCCTAACGGTTCCGCACTAGCTTGCTCAGGGAACTTGTATGGCAACGCTCTCAACGGCGGCAGCTCCTTATTCACCATCGATGCTTCAGGCGTCCGGGTCGTTCGAAGCGCCAATGGCAACTACTGGCCGGTATGGGCGCCTGGAACGCTGAATCTCATCGCCTATAGCGAGTCCATGTCCAATGGGGGTAGACAGATATGTACGATCCGCACCGATGGCTTGGACCGAAAAGTCGTCTATGCACCCAAACAGATTGGGACGGGTCGGTTTGCAGACGGTCCGCGTTGGTCTCCCGACGGCACTGTGATCACCTACTACTTACGCGCCCCGGGCGGTCGCGAAGATGGCATCTATAGGGTCCCCTCCTCAGGATCGGACAAAACCACGCTCTTGGCGTTATGGCCCGCCCAACTCATAGACTGGAAGTAATCGCCAACCGCCCCCGCCGATTGCAGCGGCGGGGGCGGTTACCTATTGACGAAGTCGGGAGCGTATGGCACAGTAAGGCGTAGCGAGAGCGTTGTGCGACGGTCGGGCGCACAATTGCCGATATGGCTGGGCATGATGAGGTTGCGAAAGTGCATCCTGGGGTCTGTGGAAGCGTGGGATGCGGACAGCGTCCTCGCGGTCACGGCCTGGATCTGGGATAGCGTGAATGGCACCCGCGACCTCAACACGCTGATTCCCGCGGGATCGGGATGGCAGCTCACCCAAGTTAAGGCCATCAACGACAGCGGCTGGATAATAGGTACAGGAACACTCAACGGTGTCGAGCGCGCGTTCGTGCTCAAGCCGAACTAGCCCTCCAAGGAACCGAAGCGCCCTCGGAATCGACAGATCGAGGTCCCACCGAGCCCAGGTGGGGGCAAGTACGATGGCCTCCCGTCCGCGTTGGACGGGAGGCCATAAGTATGGGAGCGCCGTTAACCCAATCTTAACAGCCCCTTAACGTTCTCTTAATCCTCCTGAAAGAGAATGAATTCGTCGAATTGATTGCTCTATAGACGATCTGTAGGGCTTCGCCGTCAATACTCGAACGTGCGAAAACCCATGTCTTATGCATCCACCTTGCTTCCGCCGCTAACCGCGGCGACGAACGGCGGCCCCTTAGAATCTAAGCTCCATCCGGATGCGGAAGGGCTCCGAATCCACCAGGCCGCGCGCGAAGCGTACATGGGCGAACGCCGCCTGACGCTGTCTCCTCGCGCATTCGGCCTCCTGACGTTTCTTACCGAGAATCCTGACCGGGTCTTCTCCCGTCAGACCCTCCTGGACCGCGTGTGGGGTCCCGATTGCGCGGTTACGGAGCGGACCGTAGACGTCCACGTCCGATGGATTAGGCAGGAACTAGAGGACGACCCTTCTAACCCCGTTCTCCTCCTGACCGTTCGCGGGCTAGGGTATAAATACCGCCCCGCAGCTTAACCCTGTATCTGAACGCAACCTCAGTCTTCTTCCATTGCGTGTGAGTTGATCGAGTGCTTGTCGAATCCGATGTAGATTCGCGCGCTTGCGACCTGTGCCAGCTCGCGAAGGGTGTCCAGCTCGCGGAGTCGCAGCAGAATCGGATGGGCGGCAAGGGATGCCGCCGTCTGCTCGTGCGATTGGAGCGCCAGTACGTCGGCCTCCGACTTGATCCGCTGCGCTTCGGCTTCGGCCTCGGCCGCCATGCGCGTTGCCTGGCCCTGCGACTCCGCCTCGAGCCTATGAGTCTGGGCCCTCGTCTCGGCTTCGATCTGCTGGGTTTGCGCGCGGGTGCGCGCTTCCACGAGCTGCGCCTGGCTGGTGCGCTCCGCGGCCAGCACCTTGTTCATGATCTCCTGAAGGTTGCCCGGGAAGATCAGGTCTTTCACGTCGGCCCGTAAAATCGCTACGCCGTAGTTGCCGGCGGCTTCCTTCACATCCCGCAGAATGTCCTCACTGAGCTGATTCCGATTGGTCAGGATTTCGTCGAGCGGCATCGAGGCGAGAGACCGGCGAGCCGCTAACTGCACGTCACTATAGAGCCGATCCTCATAGTCCGCCACTTCGTGGAGCGCCGCCCGGGGATCGACTACCCGGAATTGGACAATTATGCTGACCCGGATGGCAACTTTGTCCGCGGTAAGGATCTCCTGGCCCTTGATGGTGAGATCGCGCTCACGCACGTCGACAAGGACGACTTCGATCTTAGGACGCCTGTAGAATCCGAGAATATTGATGTACCGCGGCACCGGGTACCGGCCGGCTTCCAAAACCTGCGTCAGGACGCCGTCCCGGTACCACAGACCCCGGTGCGTGTCCTTGATGATGACTTCGCGAGCCATGCGCATCCCTCCACTCTGCCGTGACGCCCCGCAGCAGGGCCGAGATGGAGAACGAGCATTCAGATAGGCTGCCGCTGAACCAGCATCTGATTGAGTGATAGAGGCGCCGTTTGGCCGCTCGCTCCTGACCCTGCCGGGGCGTACGATAGTATAACATTGACCGCAATCGCCCCGTGGCTCAAGCAGGTCCTCGATCCCGGAATCAGGCGGAGTGCTTCTCGGAGTCTCAGGGCGTAGTCGGTGATTGGGCGCCGTCGTGGCTGTGGATGTTCGGCGCGATCCTACCGTCCGGGTTCCTGGAGGACGCGGACGCGCTCGATGCGCCGGCCGTCTGTCTCTTCGACTGTGAACCGTAGTCCTTTGTTGACCACGGATTCTCCTTCGCGCGGCTGGTGTCCCAGCAGGCCGAAGACGTAGCCTCCCACGGTATCAGTGTGGCCGGGCGGAAAGCTCACGCCCATTCGCTCGGCAAAATCATCCAAAGGCATTGCGCCCCGGACGATGATGGTCCGCGCGTCCACTTGAACCACGTAGGGGTCGTCGGTCCTCGTGCTCGTCCTGAATCTCGCCCACGATCTCCTCGATGAGATCCTCAATCGTCACAATTCCGGTCACCATTCCGTATTCATCCCGAACGATAGCGATCTGGCGCCTGTCCTTCTGGAGCTCCTGCAGCAGGTAGCCCGCGCGCTTGGATTCCGGAACGAAGTAGGGACGCTTCATTAGCTCGGCGATAGTAGTCTGGCCATCGGAATCCGTCACCGCCTGCAATACGTCCATCACGTGCAGGATTCCCACCGTGTTGTCCAGATCGTCGTCATAGACCGGAAGCCGGGTATGCCGCGACTGCAGGTACGCTTGCACCGCCTCGCCCAGGCTCGCTGTGAGCTCTACGCCGACGACGTCAGGCCGTGGGACCATCACGCGCCGGACCGTAGTCGCCTCGAGGTCGAACACTCCCGCCACCATATTCTCCTGCTGTGCCTCCATCAGTCCGGCTTCGCGCGTGGAGTGCACCAACAGCTCCAGCTCTTCCACCGAGTGCACGGAGGCGTGCTCCCCCACCGGCTGGAGTCCGACTAAACGCACGAGTCCGTTGCCCGTTGCATTGAGCACGCTGATGAAGGGCTTAAAGATGCGGAGGAAGATATCCAGCGGCGCGGAGACCCATAGCGCAGTCGCGTCTGGCCGCTGGAGGGCGATGCTCTTGGGCGCCAGCTCGCCAAGCACGATATGGAGGGCAGTCGCGATGGCAAACGCCACTCCGATGGCAACCCCGTGCGCGGAGTAGGCGGCGGTGCCAGCCGGCAGGAACCGCGAGAAGACCGGCTCCAATAGCCCTGCCAGCACCGGCTCGCCAATGAATCCGAGCGCGAGGGAGGCCATGGTAATCCCGAGCTGCGTCGCCGCGATGTAAGTATCGAGATGCAGCAGCGCCTTCTGCACGCCGCGAGCCGCACGCCTTCCCTGAAGAACAAGCTGGTCGATGCGCGTCTTGCGCACGCTAACCAAGGCAAACTCGGCCGCAACGAAAAACCCGTTCAAAAGCACCAACCCGAAAACCGCCGTCAACCCGATCCACCCGGAATCACCCATTTGTAGTCCCTTCGCGCATGTTGCTCTCCCGGCGCTCGGTCATCCCGGCAGTTCAGCAGCAGCGCGTCCAACAGCCGGCGATGGGAAAGGCGCCTATAGGAAACCGCTTGGATTCTACCGAACTCAAACCCACCATGCGGAATACACTTTTCTATGGAGACAACCTGAACGTCCTGCGGGGGCAGGTGGCGGATGAGTCCGTGGATTTGATCTACCTGGACCCGCCATTCAACTGTCTGAATTCGGATTACGCAGATTATGGGATTACGCAGAGAACTGCTGACGGCCAATCTGCGGAATCTGCGTAATCCGATTAGTCCGAGTTCAGACAGTGGGAATCCGCCCGGAAAGTACCCGAAGATGCAGATTCGAACGGTGAAAGACCTGCTGGAGAATCCGCGCATCCTCTTTGAAATCCCGGATTCGGCCCGCAGCCGCGAAGCCAGGAAATCGGCGCGCTCCAGCCGGGGCAGGAGGAGATGACTTTATAGCATCCAGTGTTTGAGTGAGTGCGAAAAACGTACGCTGAGTTCAAACGAAAGAAGCCCCGCGGCCTGATCTCCAGAGCGCGGGGGCGTTCATGCGGATGCGAGTCTTAGTTGAGGCGGATGCTCTGGAAGATTCCGCCGTTGTCTGCTGACAGGCCCTTAAGAAGGTCCCAGCCTTTGAACTGGCCTATTGCCACGGACAGAATCTGCGCGCGCTGGGTATTCTTGCCCTTCACATATTCTCGGAGCTGCTGGTCATCGGTGATTCCGCGATTCGGCTCTCCGTCGGTCAAAAGGAAGATGTGGCTCACGCTGTCCATGGCAAGCGCCTTCGCGAGCCCGGCCCCAAAGTCCGTCCCGTCCTCCGTATGGAGATCGTCGATGAACTTGATCGCCCTTTCGATGTTCGCTTCGGTTGCCTTCACCATCGAGGAAGAGTATTGGCCGATATTGGCGTTAAACGTAATGATGTTGAACGTGTCCTGCGGCTGCAGCTCCAGGATGGCGTTCTTGAGGCTGCGCTTTGCCCGAGTCATCTTTGACTTGTAGTTCATCGAACCGGAGATGTCAAGCGCATACACGATATTCAGCGGACCGTCGAAGTCGGCGTCCTTGCCCTCTTTGAACGGCGTACCGCGCGGCGGAAGCCCGGTGAAGCGGAACCTCTCGCCGTCGTCCTGATTCAAGTCGGCGGTTCTCGGCTGCGCCCGTCGCGGACCGGTCACTGCCGCGACCGCGGCCCGTCCGATGCTTGAGCCTTCACCCGTTCCGGAGCCCCCAGGGCCAGGCTTTTCACCGCCCAGACCGGGAGTTCGGGAATTGCCGCGAGGGGAGCTGCCCTCTCCACTTCCTCCGAGCCCATTCCCCGGAATCTGTCGCAGACTTGCAATGGCGTTGCCACGCTCGGCGCCCCCGCCGGGTCCGGGAACATCGCCGGGGCCGGCTTTTTCATCGCCATCCCCGATATTGCCCAGAGGGTTATCCCCGCCGGAACCACGCGCAATGGCGCGGCCTTTGCCGCCGGTGCCGAGACCAGGACCGTCGCCCCTACCGATCCCGGCGATACCACTACCATTGCCGCTCGGCCTATCCGGTCCCTTTCCGCTGCCGCGACCGGCGCCTCGCGTGCCAGAACCAGGGCCAAAACCGGGAACGTTTCCAGTGCCTATGCCCCGTTGGTTTCCCAGACCGGCCTGCGTACCCCGGCCACCGCCTACGCCCGCCCCGGCGCCGGGGCTATCTCCGGGCAGCGCGCCACCGAGCGGATTGCTGCCGCCGATGCTTGCGACCTGCATGCGTCCGCGCCCGCCACCGGTGCCGACTCCGGACCGCCCATATCCCGCGCCCGGTCCTGGCCGATCGGATCCCATTCCATTGCCTCGGCCCGTATTCCGAACCCCCGTTCCGCGGCCGTTTCCGGGTCCGTAGCCGTAACCTAATCCGGAACGAAGACCGGCCACCGTTACGCCGCTGCCTTTGCCGCCGCCATAAACTGCGTGGCCTGCGCCGGGCCTGTCAGACGGCATAACGTCGGTGCCGAATGGGTTGTCACCGATGAGGCCTTTGGCCAGGACGGAACGTCCGCCGCCTCCGGCGCCCAGACCCTTGCGGCCGTAGCCGACGCCGTTTCCACCTGCGCCAGGAGTTTCCGCTCCGGCGGCGCTGCCGACTCGGCGTCCATTCCCGACTCCACTGCCGCGGCCAAGACCAACGCCAGGGCCTGAGACTCCGCGAACGTTCGCAAGGGCGACGCGCGTGCCGCGCCCGTTGCCAACTCCGATACCAACTCCGGGAGTATCACTTGGCAGAGCAGCCAAGCCAAGCGGATTGTCCACGCCCAGGTTGCTGGCGATCACCGACCGGCCGCCAACACCAGCGCCGCTGCCGCCGCGGCCGTACTGCACGCCGCTGCCGCCACTGCCGGGCTGATCCGGATTAACACCTCGACCGCCTCGGGAAGCTCCAATGCCTACACCGCGGCCCGCGCCCATTCCGACGCCCTCGCTCGGGGCGGTTCGAAGCGATGCGACTGCGGCCCGATTACCCTTGCCGCCGCCGCCCGCTCCCGCGCCAAATCCCGGCGAGTCGCTGGGTGCGGATTCCGAGGAAAGTGGATTGTTGACTGAAAGGATAGAAGCGCCCCCGGGAAGGCCCGGACGGGCATCCGCGATGACCTTGTTGCCGCCGGAGCCGCCATCGTTATACTTAATGCGAGTGGGCGCGGCTTCAGGTCCCGGCGTGCCGCCGCCAGAGCGGGGAGTAGGTCCACCAGCAGGCTCACCGGCGCCGCCGGCCAGCGGAGTCGTGCGGTCCGCTCGGGCGAAGCGAGGAGCAGCCGCTCCTTCCGGTCCACCGGAGCGGGCCGAGCGTACCGCCCGCTCTTCGGCAAGCGAATTGCGCGCAGACGGTTCTTCAGAACGATCTGACGGCGCGCCCGCATTAGAGGGCGCGCTGGGCGCCGGCGAACGCATCGCAACAGACGTCTTGCCTGAGCGTGCATTCGCGGTCATGGGTTCGATCGAAGCAGGCGCCAGTTTGCGGCCGGAGCTTACGCTCGGCGCGCTGGCGCGGGCGGATGACTGAAGGGTGCTCCGCTTTGCCGTGCTCACTACCTGTTTGTCGAAGGTGTCCTTCGGCTCACGAGATGCTTTTGGCGTTTCCTTGGATGATGAAGGCTGATTGCGCGCGATTCGCTGAGTCTGCGGCGCAGCCTGCTTTTTCTTCTCTTCGGGCTTCTGCTCAGCCTTAGCTTCCTTCTTCGCGGGCTCGGAAGGGGTCAGCACCACTTCCAATTCTCCGCCCTCAGGAGGCCTGACTTCCGTCCGGAAGTGCCGGCTATAAGCGAGCAAACATATGTGAATGGCTATGGATACGGTGATGAACTTCCACAGCCTATCTCCGCGATCGACTTGCATTTTGAGCACCCTTTACCGTTGCCGGGAGGTTCCCGGGGTCCATAAGGACTCGTAAGTCAATTGGAAGCCGCCTGCTTTCCCGCGGAACGGCCGGGACCAGGGTAGCGGCTTTATGACTACCCTCTTTTCACCTTTACGACTAGCTAAGCAATAATTCCTACCTGCTTCGGGTATCGGGTTTCGGGTATCGGGTCTAAGGATAAACCGATACCCGATACCCGATGCCCGATTTACGGAATCGGAGCGGGAGGTGGCGCTGCCGGCGCCTGGGCCGCTTCCGTGCGTTTCGGATCGGTGGGCAGCACGACGCGGGTCAACCCCGCTTGCCGCACCATGTCCATTACTTCCATGACCTTGGCGTACTGAACGTTGCGGTCGCCTTTTACGAGGATCCGGGCCTCTTTGTTGGTAGCCGCGATTCCGCGCAGGTGCGACTGGACCTGGTCAGTGGTCTGCTCTTTGCCGTCCAGGTACATCTTGCCGTCAGCTGTAACGTTGATCGTAAGGTCCTTATTGGTCTCCGGCGTGCCTTCACGCGTGGCAGTCTCGGGCAGCTTGAGGGCCACGCCGGGATGCTTGATGAAGGCGGTAGTGACCATCAGGATAATCAGTAGAGTCAGCGCAATGTCGATGAGCGGAATCATATTCATCTCCGCCATCGGCTCGTCACTGTCATCGTGAATTCCGTGGGCCATGACTACGCCTCGACTTTCTCACGGACCGAACTGGTGTTGCGATGACCGGCAAGGTACGGCGTCAGCCGGGCGACGTGCGAGTGGATCTGCATGAACTGGTGCGCGACCCTGCCGACCAGGAAGTTGTAGAACAGAACGGCAGGGATGGCGACGAGTAGTCCGACGGCGGTAGCTGCCAGCGCCTCGGAAATGCCGGCAGCCATCATTTCACCGCTGAGCCCGGAGCTCGCCATTCCGCGGAATGCCGTCATGACGCCGATAACCGTTCCGAACAGCCCGACGAACGGGGCGGTTGAACCGATGGTGGCCAGCGCTGACAGGTAGCGGCGCAGCCGAAGGCGCTGCATGGAGAGCGCGATGTCCGCCGCCTGGTTGATCATCTCCTCGCTCGCGCCGCGAAGGCGGCTGAGCTGGGTCATTACCTGGGTGACGGGCGCGGAGGCGATCTCCGGGTCCCGGAGCCCGGCCTCATCGGGCTTGTCCATAGACATCTGGAGCACCATAAACGCGCGCTCCTCCACTCTCTTCAGTCGAGCAAGCGTATAGAGCCGCTCGAGCACCACGCCCAACGCCAGGACGGACATGAAGCCGAGCGGCCATGCGACGGTTCCCGCTTCCCTAAACAGTTGCAACATAAGATTTCACACCTTTATCGAGATCGTTGGGGACTTTGTCCCCATGGACTTAGATTCCGACACATATCGTCTGGAGGTCTTTGACGTCCAACCTCACAAGATCAGTTAGAGCCGCCCGCTACGGCGCGAAGCGCTGCGAGCCGCAGGCGCGCGTTCTTCACGCGCTCCTGGTTCGGGTAGTTCGAGTATTTCGCAACGAAGCGATCGAGCCGCTGGATGGCTTCGGTCTTTTTGCCGGCCTTGTCCAGCGAGACGCCGCCCCAATAGAGCGCCTCCGGGATCAACTCGCCCGCGTCAGCCGTTTGAGACACCGTGTCCAGCTCCGCCGCGGCCTCCGCGAACTTGCTCAAGTTGTAATAGGCAAGACCCATGCGGAATCGAGCTTCGGTTGCCAGAGCATGCTTGGGGAAGTCGGCGAGTACCTGCGCGTACTTGTCGCGAGCCTCCTCGTGCTTCTCCGCCTTAGCGCGGGCTTCACCGATATAGAACAGCGCGTCGGCGGCATAGTTATTCTTCGCGAACTCCCGCGCCAGCCGTTCCCAGATCGGGAGCGCCAGTTCGGGCTTCTGCTTGCCCTTTTGCTGAATCCACGCCTGGGTGAAGAGCACCGTCGCGGTGGTTTCCGGATTCGGGTTCATGCGAAGGAGCGTTTCGGCGCCTTCCAGCGCCGGGTCCCACTTCTTTAGGTCGAGCTGGGCCTGCACGAGGGCAAGGCGAACCTGCTGTTCCAGCTTCGATTCCGGCTTGTGCGCCAGGGCTTTTGTCGCCGCGGATTCCGCGTTCGCGGGCTGTTTCAGATCGAGATACAGCCACGCCAATCGGCCGTACGCATCCGCGGCCCACGTGGCGCTGCTGCCCCGCTCGACGGCCTCGGAAAGCGCCGCAGCGGCGGGCTGCGTCTTGTTCTGGGCCTCGTATGCCAGACCGGTGATGTAGTTCGCTTCAGCCGAGTTCTTGGTCAAGGAGGCTACTGCCTGGATGGCCTGATCGTACGCCTTCGCGGCGATGTGCAGCTTGCCCAGTCTAATCTGGCCGGCCGCCCTGTCTTCAGCAGGGACGCTGTTCAGGACCGTCGCAAGGAGCTTCGGATCGTCAATAGATGCGACCAACTCAACTAGAGCTTTGCGCGCTTCGGCAGCCTGCGGAGTCTGCGTGTACTTGTCGATGGTCGCCCGGTAAGCGATGGCCGCCCTATCGATCTGATTTGCGCTCTCCAGCGATTCCGCCATGCGGAACTGCGCCTTGGGGGCCAGCTCATGCTTGGGATACTTGGAGACTACGGCGCTGAACTGTTCGGCCGCATCCTGCGGCTTCTTCAACGCGAGCGCGGAATTGGCCGCCCAGTAGTGCGATTCCGCAACGACGTTCCCCTCACTCGACTTTGCGGCGTCCAGGTAAGACGTCCACGCTCGGTCAAACTGCTTGAGGTGATACCGCGCATGGCCGAGGGCCACGAGAGCGCGGAATCGCATCGGGTCGCCGGCCGGAATCCTCCCAAGTGCTTTCTCCAGATAAGGAGCGGCCGCCGCATATTCGCCCGCCTGCAGCATGGACTGGATCACTCCGTCCTCTGCCTCGCGGAGAATTTCGCCGCCCGCGGTCTTGACCGCGGAATCGTTGAGCATCGCCTCGAAGCCGACGCGCGCTTCCTTGTATTTCTTCGCTTCCAGGTCCATCTGGGCGAGGATCAACATGGCCCGAGGACGGTCTTCGCTCTTACGATAGTTGTTGACCAGGGTCTGGAATCGGCTGCGAGCGACCTCGTTCTTCTTTTGCTTCAACGCTGAGAGTCCGGCCTGAAAATAGGCAGCGTCTACGAAGTCCACCTTCGGATAGTCACGCGTAACGCGATCGAAGGCCGATTCCGCCGTGGCGAAATTGTCCTGGTCGTAATAGGACTGACCCAGCCAGTACCAGGCGAAGGCCGCCTGCTCGGGCTTGAGCTGACCTTTAAGGGCCCCTTCGAGCGCGACGCCAGCCTTGTCATACTGTTTGGCGGCCATGGCGGCTTCACCAAGGCCAAGCTGGAGCGTTGTCTTGAGAAGAGGGTCTTTGGCTGCAGCGGGCGTGCCAAGTCCGCGGTCATATGCGGCCATCGCCTGCGGATAGTGCTTGAGCTCCATCCGGGCTTTGCCGAGTGCGAGTGCCGCTATGCCGGCCTTTGAGTGGTTCGGCGCGGCGGCAAAAAACTGGTCCAGACGCTTGGCGGCGTCTTCGAAACGCTTCTCCCCATAGAGGGCTGAGGCGGCCGCCAGGTGCTCTTCGGGCGATACTCCCTGTGCCAGGGTTGGGAGACCGGAAAGCGCCAGGCTGAACAATACCAGGATAGTCGAGAATCTACGCATGGTTTTGGCTCCGATAGTACAGATCACCACGTTATTCCACAACAACCCGCTACTCCGCCCCCGGCGGATTCACGGTATTGAGAATAGTGGCAACTTACGACAAGGTCCGAATACGGACGTCGGTCTGGACACGGTGAGCAGTTTTGCCGCTGAGATAGCCAGCGAACGGCTAACTAAGGGTGAAGCGCCGGATTCCCGCGGTGGGGCTAGCGGTAAGGCCGGAGTGCAAGGTGGTGCTGCGCGTATCCAACCTCATCCGTGTTAAGAACACGGTAATGGTACTAGGGTTTCTGAAGGCCGTCAAGCAAGCAGGGAGATCGGCTCCAGGGCCCTGTTTTCGGCTCGCCCAGGGTCAAGCCCGCAGGTCGGCCGGGAAAATCGTTACTGTTGTGTTGTCGAAGACGAGCCTCCCGCAGAGATTGTTCCGCATTGTTGCTGGTATCTTCACCAGGTTTTTTTCGGAGATTGTTGAGCGTTTATGTAGGGCGCACTTACTTACGGGGACGACGGAAAAGACGACGGGGTTCTACAAAACCGCCTCGCGGCGCCATTTCAATAAATAAAACGGGCAGCAGGCGAGTACGTGACTCGTCTGCTGCCCGCAGTACTTTGTGGGTGTATGGGTGTGTGGGTGAAAGGACCAATTACGATTGCGATGACGATTCACCCATACACCCACACGCCTAAACAATCCCTTATGCTGTGACCAACTCCTCTTCATCCTCGTCCGGGATCATCTCCGCAAGCTGCCTCTCGGCGTCTACAGGATGCTCCACTATTTCGTCGCTAATAATATGTCCGTCCTTGAACCGGAGAATGCGTTTACAGTGCTCGGCGATCTCTTGCTCGTGCGTAACGATGACGACGGTCTTGCCGTCGCGATTCAACCGCTGGAAGATCGCCATGATCTCAGCGCCGGTGCGGCTGTCGAGGTTACCAGTCGGCTCATCGCCGAAGATGATGGGCGGGTCGTTTACCAGAGCGCGTGCGATTGCGACGCGCTGCTGCTGGCCGCCGGAGAGCTCGTTGGGCCGGTGGTCCATACGGTCCGTCAATCCCACTATCTCGATGGCCTTCTTGGCGATCTGCTCGCGATTACGCGTGCCGCTATAAAGCAGCGGCAGCTCGACGTTGCGCAAAGCTGTGGTCCGCGCCAACAAGTTGAACTGCTGAAAGACGAAGCCGATCTTGCGATTCCGGATCTCAGCTAGCTGGTTGTCGTTCAGCTTCGCAACCTCGATTCCGTCCAGGCGATAGGAGCCGCCGGTCGGCTTATCCAGACAGCCGATCAGATTCATAAAGGTCGATTTGCCGGACCCGGACGGACCCATGATGGCGACGAATTCGCCGTGATGGATGTTAATGGTCACGTGCTTGAGCGCCCGGACCTCCATCTTGCCCATCTTGTAGGTCTTGCTGATATCCCGGACGTCGATTAAGGGTTCGCTCATGGCTTCAGTTTGGAAGTGTGGAGGTGTGGAAGAGTGGAAGAGTGGAAGAGCTCAGTCTTCCATACCTCCACAAATCCACACTTCCATACTCGTTTTACTTCGCGCGCTCTTCCAGCGTGGCAACCATCTTATTGAAGCGGGTCAACATCTCGGCCCTGCGGTCTGCGGGCATCATTTTGAAAAAGGGATTGCTCTCCGGATTCAGCGGGTTGAATGGCTTGGGGTCCGGCATTCGGAATCCGCCCGCGCCTCCAGGACCGCCGGCCCCGCCCGGACCGCCGCCGGGCCGACCGCCGCCGAATCCAGCTCCTCCAAATCCGCCACCACCGCCGCCGCCGCGGCCACCACCGCCACCGCCACCGCCGAATCCGCCGCCGCCACCACGCCCGCCACGGCCTTCATTCTGGCTGATAGCTTTCAGCTGGGATTCGTTCAAAGGAGCAGTTAACTGCACCAGTACCTTGCGGGCCTGTTCGTTGTTCATAACCGGCTTGCGGCGCCAGGTCTTTACAACCGCGAGGACCTTGCGCGCTTGATCCTTGTTGAGCTTGGTCTTGGGATTCTCCTCAAGTCCCCGGAACTTTCGGAAGGTGGTTCCCACCTGATATACATTTTTGTTGGCGTCGCGGAACTTTCGCATCTTCGCAAACTGCGCCCGCATCTCGGGCGTAGGCGTGAAGCCGCCGCCACCGCCCTGTCCGCCCGGCGGCTGCGCCCGCGCGGCCGGCGCCAGAACGAACATTGCCGCCGCGGGCAACATCATCTTCAGTACGCGATTCATATTGTTCTCCTTGTTGAATCAGGTAAGTGCTGCGCGTTGAATGAGTACTCACGCATCACGCAGCACGCAGTACTATTCGTATCTCAATGCTTCGATCGGATTCAGCTTGGATGCCTTGAGCGCCGGATAGAATCCGAAGAATACGCCGACGAGGGCGGAAAAGCTGAAGGCCATAATCGTGGTCTCAGGGGCTATCACGACCTTCCAGTCATTCATGTTACTCACGAGGATTGAACCCCCAACCCCAAACGCTACTCCTAGCGACCCGCCGACAAGGGAAAGGAATAGCGCCTCCAGGAGGAACTGGCCGAGGATGTCTCGCCGCTTCGCTCCGATTGCCTTGCGGACTCCGATCTCGCGCGTGCGCTCCGTGACGGAAACGAGCATGATGTTCATGATGCCGATTCCGCCGACCAGAAGCGAGACGATAGCCAGGTAGGTGATCAACTTGGAGAAGATGTCCTGCTGCTCGTTCTGGGTTTCGACGGCGTCCGCCTGATTGAAGATTCGGAAGTCCGCATCGCCGGAGAGCGGGAGCTTGTGACGCCGCCGCAGGATGTCTTCGATCTGGGTCTGAGCGCGGTCCATGATGGATTCGCTGCGCGCCTGCGAGACGATTCGGCTCACATTCTCCATTCCGAAGAGCCGCCGCATGGCGGTCGTGACCGGCACGAAGAATGCGTCGTCCGGATTCCGCCACCCCTGCCCGCCCTTCTCTTTGAGCTTGCCGATGACTGTGAAGTTGATCCCGTTAATTCGGACTGTCTTGCCCACGGGAGATTCACGGTCAAACAGTTCCTTGGCGGGAGTGGCGCCGACAACCGCGACGCGCTTGAGCCCCTTCACCTCGCTCTGAGTGAAGTAACGGCCCTCTATGACATCGTGGTTGCTGATGATCGGGTAGTGCTCGCCGGTTCCGTTTATCCGGGTGTTGGTATTCTTGTTCTTGTACTTCACCTGCGCGTTGCGGTCCACTTCCGGTGACACGCGCTGGATCAATGATGCTTCTCGCACGATCGCATTGGCGTCGTCGAGCGTCATGGTATTTACGCTGCCGAAACCGAAGCTCACCTGTCCGCGTCGTTGCTGGCCCGGCATCGCGGTGAGAACGTTCGTCCCCATTCGGCGCAGATTCTCGGTGGCTGCCTCGCGGGACCCGTGGCCGATCGCGATGGCGATGATGACCGCGCCGACGCCAATAATGACGCCGAGCATTGTCAGGAACGAGCGAAGCTTGTTCGCTCCCAGCCCGCGAAGGGCCATTGTGATTGCTACAATCATTGCTTGAACTTTTGTGTGGGTGTGTGGGTGTGTGGGTGATGGGCCTTCTCACCCACACACCCACCCACCCACACAGCAATTACCGTCTTCCTCCGCCGCCACCGCCGCGGGCTCCGCCGCCGCCGAATCCGCCCATGCGGCCGCCGCCGCCGAATGGGCTGCCGGAGGTCTTGGGCGCCGGCTCGATGGTCTGCGTGACGATGGTCTCGCCCTCCTTCAGGCCGCTCGCTATCTCGAACGTGTCGTTACCCTCCAGGGCGACTTCGACGGCTCGCCGCTCGACCTTAACGTCCATCAGGGTGCCCGGCTCGACGTCTTCTTTCGGATCAGTCGGCTTGTAAGGCACGCCGCCCTTCGCTATCTCCACGAACTGGCCCTTGTCGTCGGTGCGTACGGCCTCGCTTGGGACGGCGATCACGCCTTCCTTCTTGTTCACAATGAACTCGCAGGTGGCGTTCATCCCCGGCTTGAGGAGGCGGAACGAAGGAGTCGTATTATCGATCTCTACGCGGACGTGGATCATCGTGACGTTCTGGATGACCTCGGCCTGCGGGTCGATCCGCGCAACTTTTCCCTCGAACGGCAGGTCCGGGTAGGCCTCGATACTCACCTCCACCTCCTGCCCCATATCCACGTTCGCAATATCCGTCTCGTCCACCGTCACGTCGATATACATCCGCGTAACGTCGCCAATTTGAACGATGTTGTTGCCCGTAGCCGCAAAGGACAGAGCTGAGGAGATCATCGTTCCTGCCTCTACGTACTTCTTCAGCACCACCCCGTCCACCGGCGCCGTTACTTTAGTTTGTTTCAGAGTGACCTCGGCGTTGATAAGAGCCGCCTTCGACCGCTCAATGGTTGCCTGAGCTGTCGCCATATCATATCGCCGGATTTCATTGTTCCGGCGTTCCGCAATTGTTCGTGCCAGGGTCGCTTTCGCCTGGTTTACCTGGGCCATGGACTGCTTGATCGCAGCCTCGGCTTCTGCGAGGGCGTTCTTTCGGTTAGCGATCTCAACGCCCTGTGCCTTCGCATTGGCGAGCTGCGCCTCGGACTGCTTGATGCGCGCCTTCGCCGCGTCGATATCAGACGCGAACTCGGCCTGGATAGTGTTGACCTTCGTCTCTGCGGAACGGTGCTGCGCTTCTGCCACTTTCGCGCTTGCCTCTGCGGAGTCGACGACCTGCTGCGAAACGAATCCGCGATCAAGGAGATTTCTCTGCCGCTTTAGATTCGTCTGAGCATTGTCCATGTTTGCCTTCGCCTGGTCACGGGCTCCCGTAGCTTGGGCCAGCTCCTGCTCGTTCGAAGTTCTCAGAGCGATAAGCTGCTGATTAGACTGGTCGAGTGTGGCCTGCGCCGCTTCAATCGCCAATCTCGTCAACTGTGGTTGGACCTTAAACTGCTGCTTCGCCGTATCCCGCCGCTTCTGCGTTGCATTCAGGCTCGCTTCGGCTGCTTCAAGCGCCGCTCGCGCGTTCTGGATTGCGATCGCGGTTTGGTCAATGGTCAGTGAATGCTGAACTTGCGACTGCGACTGCCGGGCGCGGGCGGAGTCTGTGTCGGCCCGAGCCTGATTGACTTGCAAAAGGGTGTCCGCGGGGTCGATCGTGGCCAGGGTCTGGCCCATCTTAACGATAGAGCCGACCTCTACCGGCACAGTCTCGACGCGGCCGCCGGCTTTGGACTTGATGTCTATGAAGCGCCAGGGCTGTAGGGTACCGGTGGACGACACGCTCTTTTTGACTTCGCCGAGCTCGACTTTGGCGACCTTATACTGGACCTTTTCGGTCGTGTTCGCCGCCTGAAGGCGCCGGGTGATGAATAGGCCGAGCGTCGCGACGACGGCGATAATGATGATCGGAATAATAAAGCGTTTCAACTCTTACCTCCCTACCGGCTGCGGATCGTTCTCCGCAATGGCGCGCTTCAGGCGCGCGTCAGCTGTGTGAAAATCGTAAATGGACTGTACGGCGTTGGTCTCCGCCGTTACAAGCAGCGTCTGGGCCTGGATCACTTCCAGGATGTCGCCGGCGCCCTCCGCTCGGGAGGCGGCGGCTGCTTCATAATTAAGTTTCGCAGCCCGAAGCGCGGCGTCGGCCGCCTGTGTCCTCACGCGAGACTCTTCTCGCACGAGGTAGTTCTGCTCGACTTCAAGCTGGATGGACTGTCGTGACAGTTCGAACTGTCGCTGCGACTGCTCCAACTGCGAGCGAGACAATCGGACGGCCGCCCTTCTTGCTCCGGCATCGAACAGCGGGTAGGAGAACGACGTGATGAACGATCGGTCCTCTCCAACATCCGGATAGAGGCGTAAGCCCTCCGAGAAATCGGCCTGTACCTGGAAGCCGGATTCGATCTCGGAGATCCGTACGTCATGCCTCACCGCCTGAATATTCGCCTGATCCCGCTTCAGGTCCGACCGCTTCTGAAATGCCAGATTAACGTAGTCCGTGACGGGCCGCGGATCGGGCGTCGGGTCGGGCGCCGGAATTTCCAATTGGGGAAGAATGATCGGCATCATACTTAACAGGCCCATCGCGCTTCGCAGGTCCGACATCGCCAGCCTCACATTATTCTGCGCCTGGATCAGATTCACCCTCGCGTTCTCGTAGTCTGCTTCCGCCTGCAAGATGTCTTTCTTAGGCGACTTCCCCTCTTCCACAAAAGCCCGCGTCGCGTCCAGCGTAGTCTTTGCCCGCGCCACGCTGGATTCCGCAACGTCAACCAGCTCTCTCCGGCGGAGGAGCTCGTAGTAGCTGGTCGTCACGTTTGCGACGATCTCCTGGCGCGTGTCGGCAATATTGAACTCACTGGCCTTTAGCTGCGCTTTGCTCGCCTTTACGTTCTCCTCGCGCTTGCCCATGTCGAAGAGCATCTGGCGAAGGCCAATCGAGGCGACTTTCGTATCGAACGTCCCGGTTGTTCCCCCGACTGTAGTCATCCGGTTGCTGTATTCAAAGCTCGGACCAATTTGCGGAAAGTAGGCGGAGCGGGCCTGCGTCTGTCTCGCCTTGGCCGATTCCAACTGATTCCGCGCGATTCCGAGCGTCTGCTGATTCTGAAGCGCTATCTGGACGGCTCGGTCCAGAGTCAACGGCTGGGATAGATCGACCGTTTGCGGCGCGACCGGCGTTTGCTGGCCCTTCTTCTCCGCGCCGAGCCCCTGGGCCGGGACTACGAGCACGAGAATCGGTAGCAGGACACGCGCGCACAGATTCATCAGGCGGTCTTCCTTTCCAGAAGAGTGTTAGTAGTGTGGTGCGTCACCGCGATAGACGCCGGAAGCGCTGCGCGGTTTCGAAAAGGCCGGCCGCCGGACCCGCTGTTTGCTTCACCATCTTTATTACTGACCGGCATCGACGGTCTTTGGTGACAGGCCGGCGCTCTGCGATGCTGCCATGGCGGCCCGCTGAGATACCAGGTCGGCTAGCGGCGCCGAATCCGGCACAAGTTCGTCCTCGGCCGCGGATCCCGCTGCATCAATTAGCTCCGCTGCCGCCGCAAGTCGCTCCATTCCGCGAATCGCTGATTCGGTCTCCCCGGTTTTCAATTGCGAAACCGCGCGCCCGATACGCTCACGGCGCTGCTGATGACTCTCTGAGAGAACCTGCCGAGCCGAATCCGTCAGGAAAATGCGCACGATCCGTCGGTCTTCTGAATCAGGGTGCCGCTCGACCATGTCACGCCGCACCAGGCGATCCACGATCTGTGACAATGCCGGGAGAGTCACACCGAGATGGTGCGCCAGCTCCTGCATCTTCTGCCCTTCGTGCTCACCAATAACGCGGACGCACCGGAGCTGCGACAGCGGAAGTTCGGCCAGCGCAGTAGGTGGGTGGCCCGCAAAGACCAACACCTTCGTGAGCCTGTACAGGACAGCCTGGAGGCGCGAGACGTTATCCGCAAGATCGATGTCGGAATTAATCATTCGTTTACGCCGCTTAATAGTTAAGCGACGTAAACATTCTACTGGAATCGGCCGCGGGTTGTCAAGACCGGAACTGCCCCAACCCACTCCTTAGTAACGATTGGTAAGGAGGCGGCTAACCCATCCGTACGGAACAGAAAAAAGGCCCCTCCTTACAGAGGAGCAGGTTGGGGGAGGTTCGTCGGGACCGCTACAACCACCTCGGAGCCTCGAAGAAGCGCCTGGCAGGATAGGCGGGAATGTGGTTGGAGGTCGACGGCAAACTGGAGTCGGTAGGATTCCGGCTCTTCGATGGGCGACAGGTTTTCGGCGCCGGAGACGATGTGGATATGGCACGTGGTGCAAGTGCAATTGCCGCCGCATTCGTGCTCGATGTGGATTCCATTCTCTAGGGCGGCATCAAGCAGCGTGTCTCCGGTGTATGCGTCGACTGTTTCGCGCGCTGGCAGAAACGTCACCGTGGCCGGATGTCGACGCATGATCGCGGAATCAGGCGGAGTACCCGTTGAGCTCACGCACGTTGGAGGCGACTTTCGAAACCCGCTCGATGACGTAGTCGATCTCCTCATGCGTATTGAAGCGGCCGACTCCGAAGCGAATGGCGCATGCAGCCAGCTCATCCGGCACGCCGAGCGCGGCCAGGACATGGGATGGGGCTTTCGAGGCGGAAGAGCAGGCTGCGGTCGAGCTGACGGCGACATCCTGCATCGCCATCATGACGCTTTCACCTTCCGCGCCTGGAATGGATACGTTGAGATGGCCGGGAAGCCGTTTTTCCGGATGGCCATTGACTCTCACGTCGCTTAGATTCCGGCGGATTCCCTCCAGTAACCGGGTGCGAAGCGCAGCGAGGCGCCCAGATTCCGTTTCCATCTCCTCCATGCAGAGCTCGATACATTTTCCCAGGCCGACGATTCCGGGAACGTTTAGCGTTCCGGAGCGGAATCCGCGCTCATGTCCGCCACCGTCGATTAACGGCCGCACACAGTCCGCGCACTCCTTCCGGACGTACAGCCCGCCGGAACCTTTGGGACCGTAGATCTTGTGAGCCGTGAACGAGGCGAGATCGACGTTCATCGCCTGCACGTCGAACGGAATCTTTCCGACGGCCTGGGTCGCGTCCGTGTGGAACAGTACGCCTCGCTCCCGGCATAGACGACCTATCGCCGCCACGTCCTGGATCACCCCGATTTCGTTGTTCGCAGCCATAATCGAGACCAGAGTGGCGCGGTCGTCCATCGCGGATTTGAGCCCATCCAGGTCAACTAAGCCGTCGCCGTCTACCGGAAGATATGTGACGCGGAATCCTTCTCGCTCAAGAGCGAGGCCACTATCGAGCACGGCCTTGTGTTCTGTTCGTACAGTGATA
The DNA here is from genome assembly GCA_046715155.1 of Chthonomonadales bacterium. GTDB lineage: Bacteria > Armatimonadota > Chthonomonadetes > Chthonomonadales > CAJBBX01 > JBKJZI01. The sequence goes on from JBKJZI010000213.1 coordinate 43,600, forward strand.
ATATGGTCGCCCTGCTCGCGCCGCGCGTGCGCTACGCCTTTAAGCGCCAGGTTATCGGATTCGGTTGCGCCGGAAGTAAAAACGATCTCGCCGGGCTCTGTTGCGTTGAGACAGCGGGCGATTGCCGCTCGGGAGTTCTCAACCGCCTTACGCGCATCACGGCCAAAAGAGTGTCCGATGCTTGCCGCATTACCGAAGAAGTGCGTGAAGTAGGGCAGCATCGCATCCACCACACGAGGATCGACCGGCGTGGTCGCGTTGTTGTCGAGATAGATTGGGAGATGGAGCATGGGAAATATCAGTTATCAATTTTCAATTATCAATTATCAATTCGCTTCAGGGCTTTACCTGCTCGCTCGCCGGTCATGGCGTTGTTTCGATAGGTTACTTTGCCGTTTACGAGAACCGCGGTGATTCCGTCGGGATACTGATGCGGCGCGCTGAAGGTGGCGGTGTCGCGGATTCGCTCGGGGTCCAGAACCACTATGTCGGCCCAGGCGCCATCCCTAAGAATACCCCGGTCGTGCAGTCGGAAGACGGTGGCGGGGAGGGAGGTCATACGCCGAACCGCCTCTTCCAGCGGCAGAAGCTTCATCTCTCTGACGTAGCGGCTGAGAACGCGCGCGTTGTTCCCGTATCCGCGCGGATGGGGAACATCGACGCCTTTTCGCCGCGGGCCGCTGTCGGACGCGACCATCGTGTTGGGATGCTTGAGAAATGTCTGCAGATCATCCTCGCGCATCTCGTGGAAGACGCCCCCTGCGCCGCCGTTCTTCTCTATTTCCAGGATCAGCTCGATCTGGTCGTCCACCGAATCCGAGCCCCGCTTCATCTTCGCGGCTTCCACGACGGTCTTCCCGTTGAGAGATGTGTCGGTCCGATAGGATGCGATGACTGCAAAGTTGAAGTCCTCTCGTTGGTCGGCTCGGAGCTCCTCCTTCATTTCGGCCACTATCCGCGCCTTAGTCGCCGGATCGGCGATCCGCTGAAGGTACTTCTCGCCGCCGCCTTCACGCGCCCACGTCGGTATCAGGTTCGCGCCAATTCCGGTGCTCGAGGCCGTATAAGCGTACTGGTCTTGGGTGATGTCGAGCCCGTTCGCGCGCGCGTTCTCAATGATGGATACGTGCTCCGGCGCAGTCCCCCAGGTCGGCTTGCCCGTGCGCTTAATGTGCGAGACATGCGCGCGAACGTCCGCTTCCCGCGCAATCCGAAATGTCTCTTCCAGCGCCTCACGCATCTTCATGCCTTCGTTGCGCATGTGACTGACGTATATTCCGTCATAAGGTCCGATGACCTTTGCCAGCTCGACGATCTCCTCGGATCTCGCAAAGGTCCCAGGAAGATAGATGAGCCCGGTCGAAAGACCTATGGTGCCGTCACGCATGGCTCTATTGACCAGGGCTCTCATTTCTGCGAGCTCTACCGCGGTTGGGGGACGATCGAACGATCCCTTCATGGCCGCGTTCCGAACCGTGTTATGTCCGACGAGCGTGGCTACGTTGACGGTGGTCTTGCCGCGCTCCAAGTCGCGCCAGAACTTGCGGAGGTCTAGAGCTGAACCGCCGCAGTTGCCGGTAACGATCGACGTCACGCCCATGCGGATAAGGTTCTCCGCCTCCGGCATGCTTGCAATGGATTCCGAATGCGTGTGAACATCGATGAAACCCGGGCACACTATCTGGCCCCGCGCGTCGATCTCGACGTTCCCGGCAGGCAGCCCGCGCCGGATCGCTGAGATACGCCCTTTCTTCACACCGATGTCCGCGAAATAAGGCGCCGTACCGATACCATCTACGACCCTCCCGCCCCGGATTACGACGTCATAGCGCTGGGCCGCGCTCACATCGGCAACCGTCAGAAGGCAAAGAGATAGCGACAGTAGGTATCTCATTGTTGTCGATTCCCTTAAGTCTTATTGCGCGACGCCTATGTATTTCAACAGCTCGGTACCGTCAGAATAGTCTGGGATAATAACGTCCGCCCCTGCTTCGATCAACCGATTTCGCTTCCAACAATCTATTTGGCCCGGATTCGCTTCGTCGGACGCAACGCCAATACCCAGTCCCCCGGCATCCTTGCCATTCTCAATCTCGACATAGCCGTCTCCGATTAGCATCAGCTCCGGGCCGTGCAAGTTGTTTTTGGCCAGGATTTGCTCGATGATCATCTGCTTGGAAAAGTCCTGGTAGCGGTCTAAGGCGCCGTATATATACTCACCGAAGAATCGAGCAACTCCGAGCGCTTCCGCTTCCGCGCGAACGTAAACCAGGTCCGTCCCACTCGCCAGGTACATTCGAATTCCGCCGCTTTCCAGTTGAGATAAGAATGTTCTGGAGCCGGGGACCAGCAGCGAATCCGCCGGGATTTCGCCGCGCCGGAGCCCGTCTACCCGGTGTCGAATCCGGTCTCCCAGCCGGCGTAAGTACTCGTGTTTGTATTCGAGCGCGGTGCGCGCCGTTCCGCCTCGTTTCTCGATTTCCTCGATCAACCGGAAGCATTGATAAATCGTCTGCTTACCCGTCAGCTTCTCTACAAACTCGCGAACGGCGGACTCCACGTCCATTGCTGACTCCGACCCAGAGCACTGTAAAAGCTCCTGGACAAAGAAGGGGATCATGACCCCCTGCCATCCTTCGCGGACGAGAGACAGGGTGCCATCGAAATCGAAGAGCGCGAAGCGCACTCGGCCCCGGGTGGCGTCGGGGTTTATAACTTCTATTCGCGTCCCCGGAAGGTAGCTGAGAGCCAATCGAATTCGTACTCGTAATCGTAATCGGTCAGGCCGCCAATTGACTGGTGAGCTCGGCGGATTCCGTCACCGGCTGGTTGCAGACGTAGTTCTCACAGACATATGCGGCCGGGCGGCCGGAAATGAGGCCGCGCTCGGCGAGCAGCGGGATCCGGGCGGAGGCAGAATCGCCGGGTTCAGCCGCAACGAGGACAGCGTTAGGCCGAAATTCGCTGCGCACTGTCCTTATCAACTCGCGGGTCTCGGAATCCTCCAACGCCCCGACGATTGCGATCTCCTTTACCGGCCCGATGAAGAAATCCGCCGCGCAAAGCAGACGGCCGAACGCTTGCGGATGCCGTTCCAAGGCAGCTTTTGCTCTCCGCAGCACGTCCGCTGCCCGATTCCGCTGAGACGTGTCCCCGGTCAGGACGGCAAGTCTCAGCATCACGTCGACCGCGACGGAATTCCCGGCCGGTGTCGCGTTGTCTGACTCATCTTTGGGCCGAACCGCCAGCGTCTCCGCGTCCGTTGCCGTGTCGAAGAATCCGCCAGACGGGTCAGCGAACCAGTCGACCATTCGGCCGGCTAAATCGGTGGCCCTTTCGAGATAATGCCGCTCAAATGTCGCTTCATAAAGCCGCAGCAACCCATCGGCCAGGCACGCGTAGTCTTCCAGGAATCCGGGAATCGGCGCGACTCGGAAACCCGCAGAATCCAGCAGCGGATGATCAGACTCCACTCCGCCGGAACTGTCGGCCGTCGTCCGTCGTCGGTCGTCACTCTTTCCCGTCCGCATCACCCGCCCTTCGCGCACCATCGTCGCGAGCAAGAACTCGGCGTTGTTGACGGCGGTCTGAACGTAATCCGCCCGTTCCAGGACCGCGCCTGCGTCGGCGAACGCAGCCATCATCATCCCGTTCCAGGAAGTCACGATCTTTTCGTCGCGGCCGGGCTTAATTCGGCTTTCACGTCGATCGAAGAGCCGGCGGCGCATTTCCGCCAGACGCACATCAAGATCCGCAGGGTCCATGCCTTCAGATCGGGCAAACGCATCTGTAGCTGCCGCGATGTTCAGGATGTTCTTCTCCTCGAAGTTACCTCTATCCGTTACATCATAGAAGCGGCTGAAAAGCGCCGCGCCTTCGCCCAAAACTTCCTTGACCTCCTGCGGGGTCCAGACGAAGAACTTTCCCTCGACCCCTTCGCTGTCCGCATCCTGTGTTGAGTAAAATCCTCCCAAAGGCGAGGTCATCTCGCGCCGAACGTAGTCCAGCGTCTCCTCCACTATCCGCCGATACAGCGAGTCCTTTGTCATCTGATATGCCCGCAAGTAGGTGTGCGCGAGCTGGGCGTTGTCGTAGAGCATCTTTTCGAAGTGCGGAACCAGCCAGTGCGCGTCCGTTGAGTAGCGGTGGAATCCGCCTCCGAGCTGGTCGTACATGCCCCCGAACGCCATCTTCTCGAGCGTGAACTCCGCCATGCGCAGCGGCTCTTCCCTCTTCATACGGCGAGCGTAACGTAGAAGAAAGTCCAGGATCATCGGTTGTGGAAACTTGGGAGCGCCGCCGAATCCACCGAACCGCGCATCAAACCCCTGACGGATTCGCTCGTAGGCAGAATCGAGAAGATCAGGAGTCACCGGCTCCGGGGGCAGGTCCAGGACGGACCCACGCTTCATCTCTAGGAGGAGTTGCACTCCCTGCTCCTCCACTTCCGCGCGGCGATTCCGCCAGGCCTCGACGACTGACTCAAGCACGCGAGGAAATCCGGGTCGGCCGTACATATCCGTCGGCGGATAGTACGTCCCACCATAGAACGGCTTACCTTCCGGGGTGAGGAACACCGTCATCGGCCAGCCGCCCTGACCCGTCATCATCTGAACCGCGTTCATGTAGATCTGATCGATGTCCGGCCGCTCCTCGCGGTCGACTTTGATACTGACGAAGTGGGCGTTCATGATGGCGGCGATCTCCGGATTCTCGAAGCTTTCGCGCTCCATCACGTGGCACCAGTGGCACGCGGAATACCCGACGGAAAGCAGAATCGGCTTCGCTTCGAGCCGTGCCTTCTTCAGCGCCTCCTCGCCCCAGGGAAACCAGTCTACGGGGTTGTGCATATGTTGCTGAAGGTAGGGACTGGTCTCGTTAGAAAGCCGGTTCGTATACCTCATGGCAAAGTCCGAAAGCCGAATCTCATGCGGAATGGGATTGCATAACCGCCTGGCAACGCGCATATAGGCTGAGAACCTCGACCGCACGCGGGTTTCGCCATTGTACCGCGTATCTAGAGGTCACGACTCTTCCTCTGGTTCGTTCACTGGAATCGAAGACTGCCGCGGATGGATTGTTACCAGTTTCACGCAGGAACTGTTAAGCAGGAATGACACAATACGAAGCCCGCGGTCGTCTTATTAAGTGTTCGCCGCGGGAGCATGGCATATTGCAAATGACCCCGCGAACCGATAATCAGTGCAGGGAGACGAACTCGATGTTGAGATACGCTCATAATACGGAACTTGACCGTATACGCCGGTCACACCGGAAGATGCAACTCGTTTGCGCGGTTCTTCTTCCCGTGGAAATAGCCGGCCTGGCTTACCTTCTGAATTACCTGTTCACCGTCTAGAATTCCCCAGGTGGGATCATAGTGCGAGGCGGGCCTCTTCGGGGCCGCCTCGCTTTTTCGTGGCTGCCGCAGCGAGGGCTGGATTACCTTGACCGTCTATTCTTGGCAGTGCTATACTCGCCGCGTCTTTCATCCCCGCAGTCCACGTATTCCCGTGTGAGAGGAGACCCACTTTCGTGGTCGATGCTCGTGTATTCCGGTCTTACGACATCCGGGCTCTCGTCCCTGACCTCGTGGACTCGGAATCCGCCTATCACGGCAAGCTCGATGACCCTAAAGCATTCAACGCCCCCCTGGAATGCGACGGCGTAGAGGAGATCGGTCGCGGGCTTGCGGAGCTTTTCGCAGCCCCGTTGGTTGCCGTGGGCCGTGATTCCCGACTCTCCGGCCCGGACTGGGCAGAATCGCTCGCCGCCGGTCTCAACTCCCAGGGCGTGGACGTGCTGGACCTCGGGCTAACTACGACGGACATGATCTATTTCATTTCCGGTTCTCGCGGCCTTCCCGCGGTGCAGATCACCGCCTCGCATTGCACCAAAGAGCTGAACGGCATGAAGATAGTCCGCGGCGGCGCGCGCATTGTCGGCACGGGATCTGGTATGGAAGAGCTGCGGGACATCGTGCTGTCCCATCGTTATTCCCGACCCCATCATGCGGGCGTACGCCGAAGTGAGGACATTCTACCGGAATACCTGGGCCACCTGCTCAAGTTCGTGGACGTGACATCGCTCCGCGATTGGAGGGTCATTGGCGACGCGGGGAATGGCGTAGGCGGAATTGTTGCGAAAGGGCTGGCCGAACGACTCTCCGGGCTCACATTGGAGCCAATGTTTTTCGAGCCTGATGGCCGCTTCCCTAATCACGACGCAAATCCGTTCGAGGTTGAGAACATCCGTGAGCTGATCGCTCGCGTGCCAGCCGAAGGCGCCGATTTCGGCGTGGCGTGGGACGGTGACGCGGACAGGGTCTATTTCGTGGACGAGAAAGGCGGGTACATTCCAGGAGATTTCATTACGGCGCTCGTGGCAAGGTACTTTCTGAAGCGGCATCCTGGTGATGCAGTTGTGTACGATGTGCGCTCGTCCTGGGCCGTGAAGCACTGGATTGAGAAGTTGGGCGGACGGCCGGTTCCGGAACGCGTAGGGCATTCGTACATCAAGCAGACCATGCGCCGCGAGAACGCGGTCTTTGGCGGCGAGGTGAGCGGCCACTATTACTTCAGAGACCATTACTATGCCGACAACGGATTCATCCCCCTCCTGGCGATTCTGACGATGCTCTCTGAAAGCCGCGGCACGATGAGCGAGCTTATAGCTAGCCTCGGGAGCTATTACGTATCCGGAGAGATAAATTCCACCGTTCCGGACACCCAGGAGGCGCTGCGCCGAATTGAAAGCCGATATGAAGATGGCCGACTCGACTTTACCGATGGAATCAGCGTTGACTATCCCGCCTGGCACTTCAACGTGCGGCCTTCTGCCAACGACCCCGTCCTCCGGCTCAATCTTGAAGCTACCAGCCAGGAAATGATGCAGCAGAAACGCGACGAAGTACTCGCCGTAATCCGAGCCGCTCCAGGGATTCCGGACTAGCAATGCTATCCGTTCAGGAGGCGCAGGAAGCCCTGCTGAGTGGGCTGCGGCCACTCACTTCGATACGCTTAAAGCTGCTTGAGGCTATCGGCTACTCGCTCGCTGAAGACGTCTATGCGGACATCGACAACCCGCCATTCGATAACTCTGCGGTGGACGGATTCGCCGTGAGGAGCGAGGACATGGCGGGAGCGTCGCCCGAGAATCCCGTGACACTCGTGCTTGTGGACGAAGTCTCCGCCGGCGTAGTATCGACGAAAACGGTCCCGCGCGGTGGCTGTATTAGGATAATGACCGGCGCGCCGATTCCGAGTGGAGCCGATGCCATAGTAATGGTCGAAGACACGCAAACCACAGCCGGCAGGATAGAAGTAACGCATCCGGCGCGATCGGGAGATCACGTCCGAAACGCCGGCAGGGATGTACGACGTGGACAGCTAGTAGTCAGAGCCGGCTCACGGATCCAGGGTCCTGAAGTTGGGATGCTCGCGGCCATGGGGCGCGCCGAGGTAATGGTCACTCGCCGCCCACGCGTCGCAGTCATTTCGACCGGCGACGAGGTAGTCGAGATTGCCACCCGTCCCGGGCCGGGTCAGATTCGCAATTCGAATGGCTACGCGCTCGCCGCCCTGGTCGCGGAAGCTGGCGGGGATCTTCACTCGATGACTCACATTCCCGATGACGAACGTGAAACGGAGGAGGCGCTGCGCGCAGCCTCTGGAATTGACGGTGGGGAAGGTGCGGACGTAATCGTCACTTCCGGAGGAGTCTCGGTTGGAGAGAAGGATTTCGTCAAGCCCGCCTTGGAACAGCTTGGGACGCTCGACTTCTGGCGCGTGAATATGAAACCGGGCAAGCCCATCGCAGTAGGCAGGATCGCGGAGTCGCTCTTTTTCGGGCTTCCCGGCAATCCGGTCTCGACCATGGTCACGTTCGAACTCTTCGTCCGTCCCGCGCTGCGCAAGCTTTTCGGCCAGAACGACGTTTTCCGTCCCTGCGTTCAAGTCACATTGACGGAGGGATTCAATCGGTCACCCGGTCGCGAGGAGTACGTTCGAGCAAAGGTTCTAGCCTCCGATTATGGCCTTTCGGCGAAACCGACCGGCGCCCAAGGATCCGGAGTCCTTTCCTCGATGCTCGGCGCTAACGCACTGCTTGTTCTGCCGCCTGACGCCGAAACGCTTGCCGCCGGCGACCGCGTGACGGCCCTCCTTTTCGATCTGCCTGAATCCGCCGGCACGGAAAAGGCTTCCTGACTGATGGCGCGCAAGCTTCGCGTCCTTCGGTTACCGCTTGCCTTTGCCGTCGTCGCATCGCTCCTGTCGTTCTATCCGCTTTGCCTTGAAACATATAGACTGGTCCTGGGGGAGGACGCGCCGCTAAGCACGGAAGGAGAGAGTGGTCATATTCTTCCCATCCCGAGGGCGCTGCTCTGGTCACCCGCTACGAAAAACCTGGTCAGCAGCCTCTCTCTACTTCCACCGGGCGCTGTGATCGCGCTGGCAATAGTCCTCTTTTCTATCCTCGTCTTCGGAATGCTGCGGACACTCAACCCGACGTTCCGCCTGACCACCGGCGTGGAAATGGACCGGACGGTCCTCACCAAAACGTACATGCACACGGCTCCCCTGATTAAAGCGTTCCTCATCTTTATGGCAGCGCTCGTGCCCCTCTTTATTCTCTGGGCGGCCCTGCACTACCTCACCGGAAGCTCATCTCCGGCGCTCGCCGTTCGCTTGAGCCTTTGTGGCGCGGCAGCCTGGCTGCTCTTCAGTCGCGATGGCCTGGCGGGGGATTACGAGAGCCTGAACTACGAGCTTCCGCGCGATCCCCGAACCGTGCGGTCGCTGCTTCTACGCGGCGCGTGCGCGGGCTTGGGTCTCGCCGTCACCGTCTCGCTTTGGCGCTATACCGCGTCGCGAGAACTGTTCGATTTCTTCCACTCGCTGGGGAGTATCGGCGAAGGGCACTGGCGGACCATCGCAGCTATCACGTGCGGCACGGCGGCGATCCTCGGATTCGCAAGCGGTGCGCTCCTTATATCGCTCGGTCGACCAACCGGCGGCCTGCCACCTCGCGTTATCCCCGGATCGGCCGGAATTGTCTGCCTGGCGATGGTTTACTTTGGCCGGAGCATAGCCATGCCGTCCTATCTCGAATCCAGATACGATTACGATCCAATGAGGGGCGCCACCGATTCAGAAGGAATCACAAGAGGGGCCAGGCGCCTGGCGAAGCTCGCGAGCGTACCGTTAGGAACGGACGAAATGGAGACGATTCTTATCTTTAGGCGGAGTCGTGTAGCGGCTTGGAGCGTACCGCTGAGATCGATCACCGGAATTGACGCTCGGCCGGAATCCGCCGACCGTATCGAGCGCTATTTGAGTGGGCGAAACTACGTGACGTCGCTCGCCGACGCGGCGTACAAAACGTCACATGACGCCGCGTCTCTGCGCTGGGATAGCGAAGCGCTGTTGCGCCTACAGCTTCAGAATCTCGAGCGCTCGCCGGATATTGCTTACGCTCGGCTGCTAGCTGCCAAGCTCCGGTCCTCGGCGAGCACCTCTGTATCGCTGAAATTCGCCGACCTGCTTGCCGACGAGACGCGTTTCACCTTTGTGACTCGTGATGCGAAGATGGCGGTCGGTGATATCTTTGCGCGGCTGGGCGAGAAAGCCAAGGCAGAAGTTTGGTTTCGCAAGGCAGGGGTTCCAGCAGCCAGGCTGCCGGAGGTGCTCGCGGCAAGAACCATGTTTGCAGACGGGAAGATCACCGGCCGGCTCCTTCTGAACGGTAGACCGCTTGTGGACGCCCGCGTGGGTCTCGTCCCTTTCGCCACACTTCGCGAAGCCGCCGTCACTACGAACACG
>JBKJZI010000214.1:0-13863 GCA_046715155.1 Chthonomonadales bacterium
AATTCAGAGCCAAACACCCCGCGGCCTATGGGTGGGGGGGGGGGGGGCGGGCCGCATGTCAGTCCACTGGTCGCTGCCCTCGCGATTCTGGTGATCCTGGTGATCGTCGGCGCGGCCTACTTTATGCTGGGCCGGTCGAGCGGTCCCGTTATGGATACGCCATCATCTCAAAGCGGCGACGACTACGGCAAGACTCCCACGGAATCGACCGAGGAGTCCCCCGCAGCCAGAGAAGAGGCAAAATCCTTCCAGGAAAGCGACTCCCCCGGCGGGCAGTAGCAGAAAGAAGTGTGGAGGTGTGGAAGTGTGGAAGCCGTTTCGTCCACACCTCCACACTTCCACACTAACATCCAACCGTCCCCGTGCGCCCCGTGTCCCCCGTGGTTCATTTCCGGTATACTAAAGGAACCTGAAGCGCCCGCCAGACCGGCCGCCGTTTTAACAATGCCCATGTTCACGCGGTGATCGAAGATCCTGTCCCTGCGCGACTACGAGCAGGCCGGGGTCTTTCTCTTTGCCGAGGACCAACCACATGGTTGAGTGTTGAGGGTTGAGTGTAAAACCCACCTCTCAACTCTCAACTCTCAACTCTCAACAATTGGAGGCGAGGATGGCTGAGTTTGAAAAGACTTCGGAACAGGTGCGGGGACGCAACGTAATGGTCACCTCATGGCTCGACCCGGACAGCGGAAGCTGGCGCGCCAGCGCCCCGGGCGTCATGCTGGACTCCAACCGCACCGGCCGTCCCGGCCACTCCACCCGCCGCGAAGCCATAACAGACCTCGTCCGCCAGGTAGAAGAGCACTTCAAAAAAGGCGCCCAGCGCTTCGAGCAGCCGTAGGAAGAGTGAGTGGTGAGTGGTGAGTAGGTGAGTAAGTCGCAACCCGCACACCTACTCACTTACTCACTTACTCACTTACTCACCAAACTATGGGAAACATATCAGCCGCGCGGCGCTTCGTTCCCGGCGACAGTGTCATCGTCGTCGAGCCCGGCCTATTCGCCGGTGAATCCGGGCGCGTCATCGTCCGCCCTCCCGAAGCCGTCCAGCTCGGATTCTTCGTCGTCCGCGTAAAGCTGGATTCCGGAGCCCTAATGGACTACCCGCCGGATTTGTTGGATTACGGTTTGGAGGCGGAGGGCGTGTAAGAGACTGGGTGGGTGTATGGGTGTATGGGTGACTCTGCAGTTTCGTAATCGTACTCGTCTTCGGTCTTTTCACCCACACACCCACACACCCACACAAAAAGGGCCCGGCGCAAACCGCGCCAGGCCCTTCAAACTGCCGGTCCGGAGACTACCAGCGGCCGCGGCCACCGCCGCCGCCTCCCCCGCCGTATCCGCCGCCACCACCACCGCCGCCGCCGCCGCGCGGCCGCTCTTCGCGGGGCTTGGCTTCATTCACGGTGAGAGAACGCCCGCCCATCATCGTGCCATTGAGCGCGTTGATGGCGTTCTGCGCTTCGCCGTCGTCCTCCATCTCCACGAATCCGAAACCTTTGGACTGTCCGCTGTAACGGTCCGAGACGACCGTCGCGGAGACCACCTTACCATGCGGGGAGAACATCTCCTCCAGCTCCTGGTCGTTAGCCGAGTAGGGCAGTCCGCCTACATAGATGCGCTTTGCCACGAGTGTGGGTCCTTTCTTTTTCCCTCTAGGGAACAATAGGTCAGTCGGATTCCAATGCAAAACATAAAGTTAGCAATGCAAAATGCAATGTAAGGGAATCCATTGTCGCCGGTGCGGCAGAACTCCGCCCATTTTACATTGCTAATTGCTAATTTTGCATTTTACATTGGAATCCGGTCTTGTTGGGTGAAGCCTGTTTTCATCTTCACCATCTAAATCGCGAACAAGGGGAAAGAAAGAGCCACAAGAGCGGTCGGAGAGCTCGGGCGGCTTCCCGCCCCGGCTGCGCACGGAGCATCTAAGGGGATCGTTCAAACCGATTGTCGACGAAACAGATGGCCTAGTATACCGCTTTCCCGCCGGCTAAAGCAACCGGACAGTACCACACGGCGGCTTCAGTAATCGTCCTCCGCCCGGTATTGATGCGCCGGGCCGAAAACCACCCTCAGTACGAATGAGCCCCTCACTCCGTTCCATCGCGCTCACGATCGTAGGGGCGGTTCGCGAACAAGGATTCGAATAAACGCCGAAATAGGAGGATACCGTTGGGAATACGCGTATTCTGAGCTTGCAAACGCGTTTAACGCATCGATGGATTAAGGTACGTCACGGGGAGACGGGAAGCAGTCGCCCAGTCTCCCGCCTTAGGTTGCCACCAATAGTTCGCGACCCCCCTGCAATCCCCGGTGCGCGCCAGGGCAAGCAGCGGTTGACTTGCCGCCCGATAGGTGCTAACCTAAATGCGAGTTGGCCGCCATTTCCGGCTCAGTCCCATGATTCCGCTACGGCAAGACCTCTGCCCCTGCGCGATTGCGAGCAGGCGGTCAGAGGTTGTTTCATGTTCGGCCCGCGCAAAGAAATCTGCGCATACAATACTCGACTGAAAGAGAGCACATAGTTGAAGAGAAGCGAAAAAATTAAACTGTCCCAAGAGGCAGGCAAACTGGAGAAAGAGGCCGATACCCGCGACGCGGGCGACCGCGACGCGGCGCGAAGGGAGTGGGGGCAGGTGCGCAAAGCCGCCCGCGAGGCTTACCTCGCCAACCAGGATTGGCGCGTAATCCTCACCGCCTACCGCGAGCGCGACGGATTCTACACCCCGCCCGAGCGCGAGAAAATGGTCAAGGAATATACCGACGAGCTCATCATGAACGCCAACCGCTAAGTTCAGGGGCGTTCGGTCGACCGACATTAGATCCTGACTCTAAGGCAATAATGGCCCACTTCGATTTACATGCGATTGCGCGTCGGGTGATGTTGGAACGCGGCCTTCATCCCGATTACCCGCCCGACGCTCTCCATCAGGTCAACAAGCTCGCCGCGCCAGTCGGAATGGAAGATAAGTCGATCCGCGACCTCCGCACGCTCCCCTGGTCCTCCATCGATAACGACGATTCACGAGACCTCGACCAGCTTGGAGTTGCCGAGCCGCTAGAAGGCAATAAGGTCCGGATTCAGGTGGCCATCTCCGACGTCGACGCGCTGGTCAAGCGCGCTACGCCGGTCGACAGCCACGCAAGATGGAACACGACCTCCGTATACACCCCTGGCGGAATCTTCGCCATGCTGCCGGAGCGTCTCTCCACGGACCTGACCTCGCTTAATCCGGACCAGGATCGCCTCGCCGTCGTCATCTCCTACGTCGTCCTCGAAGATGGCTCGATCGAGTCCCCGGAGATCTATCGCGCCCTCGTGCACAACCACGCCAAGCTCGCATACCCATCGGTAGCAGCGTGGCTCGACGGCGAGGGGCCGATGCCGGAACCAATGGCAAATGCGAGCGGAATCGCCGATCAGATACGCATTCAGGACGAAGTGACCGCCCGCCTCCGGGAGCGCCGGCACGAGCACGGCGCGCTGAATCTCGAGACCATCGAGCCCCAGGCCGTGGTCAAGGATGGCCGGATCGTCGATATGGTCCCGGTCGAGAAGAACCGGGCGCGCGAGCTCATCGAGGATATGATGATCGCCGCCAATGAAGTCACCGCTCGCTACCTCACCGAGAGCAACTACCCGACGCTGCGCCGAGTAGTCCGTTCGCCCGAGCGATGGGACCGAATCGAAGAGCTCGCCGCGAGCTTCGGCGTTACCCTGCCTCCCGATCCGGACGCAAAAGCGCTGGAATCGTTCCTCCGGCGGCGCAGGAAGGCGGACCCGCTTCGATTCCCCGACCTATCCCTCACGGTCATCAAACTGATGGGCGCGGGCGAATACGCCGTGAATCTGCCCGGCGAGGAGCCGATCGGCCACTTCGGACTAGCCGTGCGCGACTACTCACACTCCACCGCCCCAAATCGCCGCTACCCTGACCTCATCACCCAGCGCCTGCTCAAAGGAGCCCTCGCCGCCCGTCCCGTCCCATTCGGATCTGACGAGCTCAACGATCTCGCCGCTCACTGCACGCAGCAAGAGGACGCCGCCAAAAAAGTCGAGCGCCAGGTCCGCAAATCCGCCGCCGCCCTGATGCTCCAAGACCGAATCGGCCAGCGATTCGACGCCCTCGTCACCGGCGCATCCGACAAAGGCACCTGGGCCCGAGTGTTGACTCCGCCCGTCGAAGGCCGAGTAGTGAAGGGTCATAAAAACCTCGATGTAGGAGACCGAATCCGCGTAGAGCTAGTTGAAGTCGATGTGGAGAGAGGCTACATAGACTTCACCCGCGTTGACTGATCAACTCCCTCCCAAGCGCCAGCTCCACAATTATCCTTGAACGAAACAGAGGTCGCCACGTCCTCAACGGTCGTCTCCGACGCAACAGAGTATTCAGATAGATAGGGCCTACCAGATTCTGACAGGCCCTCACGACTACGCGGATTCGATCGAAGAGGTCAGGTATAGCCGGCAAGTCCTCAAGAGGAATTACCGCCCGCCGGGCGAAGTCATCCATAAGCCGGCGTCAAACCACGTGAGCTCCAGGTTAGCGCATTCTTCGCGACTTCGCGTCTTCGAGTGGGGACTCCGGAGATTCGGTCCATTACCAGGAATGGCAGCCGCTGCATCGAATTCGACGCCGGTTTCAATTTGGAGCCAACTTAGCACAATCAGCGTTCCAGTCGAGACCGCGGAATCCGATCCTTCCCGGAAGATTCTGATTGGCTTCAGTTTTCAGGCCTTTGATTCGCCCACGATGCGGCAAGGATAGTGAAAGCGCTTCCGAAAGCAATCGCGCGACCGGCTAGCGAACTGAAACTTCGTCTCGCTATCTCCGTGTTTTATTTCCCACACCGTCGGAGCAGATCTCTGTAAAAAAGGAGTACCCGCTCGGCCGTCAAAGTATCTCACCACCCAGTGTACTTCTATCCCGCAAACTTGGGATGAAGACCATTAAGCAGTAATAGTCAGGAGAACTCAATGAAGAAGATTTACCCGGCACTGACGATAGTCCCGGTGATCGTGTTATGCCTGGCCGCCGCCTTCCGCGCGCATGGAGGTCTGAATTCGCAGCACGGGATGGCGACAGGTCACAAGTTCGTGCTTCCCGGCGACCTCAAATGGGCCGCGGTGCCGTCGCTCCCGCCCGGGGCAAAGATGGCGATTGTGGAAGGTGATCTGACCAAGCCCGGCTCCTTCGCGTTCCGAGTGATGTTACCGGCCAACTATCGCATTCCACCCCACTTCCACCCCGCGGACGAGCGCGTCACCGTCCTTAAGGGCACCTTTTACATGGGACGCGGCGAAAAATTCAACGCTTCCGCCGCGCGCGCTCTGCCGACGGGCGGATTCACCAAGATGCCGGCCGGCATGCGCCATTTCGCTTTCTCAAAACAGAGCTGTACCGTCCAGGTTCACGGCATGGGCCCCTGGGGCATTACTTATGTGAATCCGGACGATGACCCTCGGAAGAGAAAGTGAGTTCCGTGCGCCGAGAGTCGCTGGCTGTTACACACGGATAATCGCGAAAGCGCTACCGCCCTCGTCGTGCGCGACCTGCGAACTGGATTCGAGAATCCCCTCACAGTCTCACGTTGCGACTTTGGACAGCCGACGGGTACCCTTCAGATCTCTATCAGCGAAAAGCAGACCGGCAAGCCGCTGACCGCGCGGTCAGCTTTGACGGTTTCCTACTCTAAGGGCGTAAAGTGGAACTATGAGACCGATGCTGACCGCGGTCGTCCTCGTCCTGCTCGACGTCCTCTTTGGTAGTGTGGTTCAGGATCCGATTCTAGAAGAGATCTGGAAGTTCCGTGAGGAATACGCCGCCCGCTTCAACTATGACATACGAGCCATGGTGGAGGACCTTCGCGCCAGGCAGGGCAAAGACGGCCGAAAAGTAGTCCGCCTCCCACCCCGCCCTCTCGAGCCGCGTAAGGAGTTAACTGTTCGTTAGGCTAAGAGAGGCTAGTCTGAATACGGAATCTGCCGCTCTCGAAAGCCTCAAGCCCGCGTTGTATACCCTTGACAGCCTCTTCAAAGTCTTCGCGATCCCATCGCAACGCCGCCGCCAGGAGAGCCTCCGCCATTGCATTCGGATCCGCGCCCTCATCAGCCGCTCGCGCCACAAGCTGATTCTCAAGATCGGCACTGATTGCCAGTGTCATTTTTGGTTAATCTCCGAAATCCATTGTAACACGATGCCTTCCTACCTTGGCGCCTTTCGCGCGCTCGTCCATCGCCTCAAGCCATTCCACCAGTCGCGTAAAGGCAGTGGCCTGTTGCGACTGTTTGTGATTCGCTGTGCCCCTGGCTGTGATTCCCGCCGAAACTCCAACAATCCGGTGACGTATGGGCCTTCATGAGACAGCCTCGATCACAATGGCGGAATCAACGCTCCAGGCCTTTGCGAGGCTGAATACAACGGTATCGTCCGGGAACTCCAGCGCTTCCGCGCCGAGCGCCTCTTCTTCCGGAGTCAGCGCCCCTTCGTTCAGCGAGACTTCACCCGATTCTCCCAAATAAGCGTAGCCACGCACGATGTCCCCGTTCACAACCTTGGCCCACGCATGATAATCCACGATACGATAGTTCGCGAACCAATAGACCTCGCCGAGCGGAATGCTGACGGCCTTGAGGAAAGGGACAAGGCTATCCTTCTCCGTGTCAGGCAGCACGCCGCCCCCGATGGCTAGCGTCCAGCCAGGCATCGGCGAGAAAACCCCAACGGAGCTTGCCGGATTCGCCTGGGTCTCCGTGCAGATCGCCACCTTAATACCATTGTTCGCCAACGCAGTAACAACCGACTCTTCGTTGTCCGTTCTGATCGCAAGCCAGTTGAGCCCGCCTGCCCACTTCGTCTTGACCTTCGCCACTCGGATGTCCTTTCGCGCTCCCAGTGGCGGCGGAATCTGATCGAAGGCCGCAAGCACCGCAGCACCGAGTGCGGCTGGCTCACGGCTGCACTTAACGGGTTCCCAGCTACCCGCATGGTAGCCACCTCCGACGGAGGGTTCACACAGCGTTAACGTCAGCGCACCATCCTCTATGTCGGCGTGTATGAGGCGTGCTTCGCGGTAGAGCGCCGCCCAGCTTCGTAACCCCATGAACTTCAGTTCGGCCTTAGGTTCTAGTTCACGACCTTCAAGAGGCTGTTGCGATGCGGCCAGCGCTTCGTTGACCGTGTCGCCGAGCTCCGTTGGCGGCGCAGATCGGTCTATCTTGAACATCGGGCTAGCGTCCCGGCTCGGCCAGGGTCCAGGTTCCGCACTTCCCCTCGATATGACGTAGATCTGGTCTCCGCGCAGGTACAGACTGCAACTTTGTACATTCAGGGGCTTTCTCGGCTTGGCGCCACGCTTGAAAAGGCGCTTTGCCTCCCTTTGCTGCTTCCACATCCAGAGGTTCATCCGAATCGTGTCGAACACGGTCCCACCTCCTTTGGGTGATGGTAATTAATTCCGGTGGCGAATCGTCGGACTCCTTGTACGCACGGTAGAAAATATCAGCGAGTCTCACGCGCGCAGAGCATGTCGCACACATTACGGCCATTGATGCGGTGCCAACCTTAACGGCATGCTTCAATCATCGTATTAACCGCACGGCTCATTGAGCTAGAATCGTTCATCCGAATCGATGGGAGACTATCCGATGACCCTTCCGAAGCGCCTTGCCGTCGCCATTGTCTTGTTGTTAGCTTGCCTGACTCTCGGATACACCGCGCAGAATCCGGCCACCATTACGGCGGAGCTCACGATTCGGGCGGACCGGCCGGAAGGGGTCATCGACCCGAATATCTACGGCCACTTCGCGGAGCACCTGGGGCGACTGGTGTACGACGGGATCTGGGTCGGCGACCGTTCCTCCATCCCCAACACCCGCGGCATTCGAAATGACGTCGTCGCCGCGCTCAAGAAGCTGCAGATCCCGGTCCTCCGCTGGCCGGGCGGCTGCTTCGCCGACGAATACCACTGGCGCGACGGAATCGGCCCCCGCAATAAGCGGCCGAAACGCGTCAACGCTAGCTGGGGAGGCACGGAATCCAACGCCTTCGGCACTCACGAATTCCTGGACCTCTGCGAGCTGATCGGCGCCGAGCCGTACATCGGCGGCAACGTCGGCAGCGGCACGCCCCAGGAAATGATGGACTGGGTCGAATACATGACCTCCGATTCCGATTCCGAGCTCGCCAACCTCCGCCGCAAGAACGGCCGCCAGAAGCCGTGGAAGATCAAGTACTTCGGAGTCGGCAACGAGAGCTGGGGCTGCCGCGGCAACATGCGCCCGGAATACTACGCCGACGAGTACCGCCGTTACGCCACCTATGTGAAGAACTACTCCGGCAACCGGATCCAGCGGAACGCCAGCGGTGCGAGCGACTTCAACTATCGCTGGACCGAAGTCCTCATGTCCCAGGCCGCCCGCCACATGCAGGGCCTATCGCTGCACTACTACACGCTCCCCACCGGCAATTGGGAGCGCAAGGGCTCCGGAAGCCAGTTCGGCGAATCGGAATGGCATGCCACCCTCGCCCGCACCCTCCGCATGGACGAGCTCATCCGCCGCCACTCCGAGATCATGGACCGCCACGACCCTCAAAAGCGCGTCGGCCTGCTGGTGGACGAGTGGGGGACCTGGTACGATCCCACCCCGAACACGAGCGCCCTCTGGCAGCAGAACAGCCTCCGCGACGCCCTCGTCGCCGCCCTCAACCTGCACATCTTCCACACCCACCACGCCCGCGTCAAAATGGCCAACATCGCCCAGATCGTCAACGTCCTCCAGGCCGTCATCCTCACCGAGAAGGACCGGATAATCACCACCCCCACCTACCACGTCTTCGAGATGTACAGAGTCCACCAGGGCGCCCCCCACCTCCCCGTCGAGCTCTCCGCCCCCGAGTACCGCCTCGGCAGCACCTCGATTCCGTCCCTCCACGCCTCCGCCTCCCGCGCCAAAGACGGCAAACTCCACCTCTCCCTCGTCAACCTCGACCCCAACCGCCCCGCCCAGATCAATTTCAAGCTCCCAGGCCTCAACCCCACAGCCATCCGCGCCCGCACCCTCACCGCCTCGGCTGTCAACTCCATCAACACCTTCGCGACCACCACCGCCGTCGCCCCCACCAACCTCCTCGCCACCCCAACCACCCTGACCCTCCCCTCCAAATCCGTCACCGTGTTGGAGATTCGATGAAAATGGCCGCTCGAATACGCCCATGGTAGAATCCGTAAAGAGGAAAGCGATCAAATGAATGCCTTCACGAGGATAACCCACGATCCTACCGTCATGGGCGGCAAACCCTGCATCCGTGGTATGCGCGTAACCGTCGGTACCATCGTCGGGCTGCTCGCCTCAGGACACAACGAAGACGAAATCCTGAAGGCCTACCCCTATCTGGAGCGTGAAGACATCCCCCAGGCGCTCGCCTATGCTGCGTGGAGGCTCGAGGAATCGGAAGCCCCCCTCGCTTCCGCATGAAGATCCTGATCGACATGAACCTCTCGCCCGCCTGGGTGGACGTTCTAACAAGACGCGGCTACGAAGCGGTTCACTGGTCTTCGGTGGGTTCCCCAACCGCTCCGGATTCCGAATTATGGAATGGGCGAAGACAAACTCCCACATAGTCTTCACCCATGACCTCGACTTCGGCGCCATTCTCGCCGCTACGAACGCCATTGCTCCAAGCGTGATTCAGGTCCGAACCCAGGACGTCATGCCCTAACACTTGGAACTCACCATCGTCAACGCCCTGAAGCAGTTCTCGGCTGAGTTGGAATCTGGGGCGTTAATCTCAATCGACCAATCCCGCGCTCGCGCCCGAATCCTTCCAATCAAGCGATGACCCTCATCCGCGAAACCGTCAACAAATACGGCGGAATCCTCCAACCCGACCAAATCCACCGCCGCTTCGACAACGAGGGCCGACTAACCCCCGGCCAGACCGAGCTGTCTTTCGAATAGGCTGGTCGAATCCGGACGCATCTCAGGGATTCGGTACAATACGATAAGCGTGCGGCAGGGGTTGAACGTGCCAGAGATCAGCCGATTCTTTGGAATCATCATCCGAATCTATACGAACGACCATCCTCCGCCGCACTTTCACGCGGTGTACGGCTCGGATGAAGCCCTTATCGTGATCGATACTCTAGCGACCTATCGCGGATCGATTCCGCGCCGGGCCATGGCCCTTGTGCTTGAATGGGCCGCCCAACATCGTGATGAGTTGAGGAACAACTGGAATCTGGCAGCATCCGGCCAATCGGTCGAACCGATTCCTCCGCTGGAGTAACAGAATGAGTTTCGTGAGAATCAGAGACGTTGAGGCGCTGGATGGATTCCGACTTCGCCTCACTCTAACCGACGGTCGTGTGATCGAACGGGATGTACAGAACTACCTCCGCGGTCCCCTGTTCGAATCAATCCGCCGAGACCAGTTACTCTTCGCCCAGGTCGAAGCTCGTGACGATTCCGTCGCCTGGCCCAACGGCGCCGACCTCTGCCCCGACCTCCTCATCTGGAACGGCCCACCGCCGGAATCCAAATCCTCGATGCAGGAACGCGTTTCCTCGGCCAAGGCTTACCGGTCCGAAACTCCATAGGGACAACGACGGCGCAGCGCGAGACTATCGCCATCGACAGCCAGCGCGACAACCTCCTCCAATCCAACCTCTGGCAGGTCCTCCGCTTCAACACCCCCCAGCTCCGCGACCACCCCGATGAGACCGTCACTCTCATCCGCGAAACCGTCAACAAATACGGCGGAATCCTCCAACCCAACCAAATCCACCGCCGCTTCGACCAACACGGCCACGTAACCCCCGGCCAAACCCAGCTAACCTTCCGTGACTGATCCGTGTTCATCCAGAATTGAGCGTTTTGTACAGCGTAAACGTGCATGAGAACTCAAAGGTGCCGACATCATTTGTGAATAGGGAGGGAGCGAATCGGCCAACCACTTCGAAACGGACTCTTGGGATTCTCGCCTCTCCGCGATAGCCGCGGTTGTGTTCGTCTGCGTGCACAGATACGCGCTAAAACCTTCCAAAGTGAATGCTTCGTCGTGGCTGAACCGATCAGTTGCGATTTCTCGGAATCCAGAGCCGCGGACGATCTCAGTCGAAAGCGCCTCTGACTGGCGTGGGGGACTTGGAAAGCGCTTGAGATGCAGTCGATTCCATTCCGTGAAGTCGGCGTTGTCACGCATAACTCCGCAGAATCCATCGTTATATGTAAGTAACAGACCGTTTGGCCGTAAGATCCTTCGCGCCTCGCGCAGGAAGGCAATTCGGTCAAACCAGTGAAACGCGAGACCCGCGGAGACGAGGTCAAACGGCTCCCCGACGAAGGGGAGCCGCTCTGCAGCGCCCTGAATGAACGTATGATTACTATGCCGTCGAGCGACCCGCAGCATTGGAAGCGAAGCATCCAATCCCACGACGTGCCTAGATATCTAGGAAAGGGCACGAGTAGATTGTCCCGATCCGCAGCCGACGTCCAGCGAGTTAACAAGCTTTCTTGGCTGGCCGAGCACCTTCCAAACCCGATCTATGACTAACGGATGAAATTGAGGGCGCGAATCCTCATACAATTCGGCCAGGGATTCGGAAAGGAACAGGTTGTGCACCATTACGCCGTCTCGGGTTACACAGGATCAACAAGGGCATTCAAACGCCTTGACAGGTGCCCCGTAGGTATTATAGAACGGCTATGGCGACCAGGTAACGATAAGGACGCGAGTGCTTCCTGGAGGACGTATCGAGGTCTTCGTACCTCAATTCAACGAAGGCGAACTCGTTACGTCGGGGTTACCGTGGTCGAACTAGCGGAATCGGAGCCGGAGAAGTCCATGCCGGAGTTCCTGGATTCCGTGGCGCCCAACCGAAAAAACACCGTAGGAGTGGGAGCAATTCGGGAAGGACTTCCGGGCCGAGCGCGACTCCTGGGACCGCTGACGTTCTCACCCGTGTTTCACTTTTCGGATTCCACGCTCCCTCGTTCTGCATCGGTATAATGAGACTATCAT
Organism: Chthonomonadales bacterium; assembly: GCA_046715155.1. Lineage (GTDB taxonomy): Bacteria > Armatimonadota > Chthonomonadetes > Chthonomonadales > CAJBBX01 > JBKJZI01. The sequence continues at coordinate 12,027 of JBKJZI010000214.1, forward strand.
GGCGACTGAGTTATGGATGAAAACAAAAGTGCTTCCCGGTAAGCGGATTGAGGTCTCAGCCCCTGAGCTCGTCGAGGGTGACCTCATCGACGTCCACCTCACCCTCCCGGAACCGAACGGCGCTGATAGGAAACGCTCGTCGCTCGAGATTATTGAATCCTTGAAAGGCCACCGTCTATTCGCGTCGCCTCAAGCGGTGGATGAATACCTGCGCGAAGAACGCGACTCGTGGAATCGGTAATCCCAGTCCACGTAGGTGGACTTCGTGTCTTTGTTGCCGAGATTTCAATCTCCCCCTCCAGTGTCCGCCCCCGGATTCCGCCGCATTCCTGACCTGGCTGTCGCTATCCTCGACGACCTGATCTCCTGAGAACCAGGCCGCAGCCTGGATGGAAGCTGAGCCTGGAGGCGTAATCGGAATCCGCTGAGGGCCGTCACGCTGCAAGCAGGCACCCGTTAATACGTATTGGGTGGATTCTGACTCCCTTTCCGCCTCCGGGAGCCGGATCGCGCCCGCTCACATTCGAAAGCGCCCCACTATCCCTCGAAAGAAAGGCTACCTGCATGAAGTACTCTCGATCCATCATGAGCGCCGTCGCCTTCGCGTTGTTCGTTTCGCTTCTGGGCTGCGGCGGCTCCGGCGTGAACGCTGCGCTGGGGTTCAACTCGAAGGCGGACCTATCGCTGGTCTCTCCGAACATCGCCGACTTCAACCTGACCGTCTCCCCAGACGAAGGGCAGGCGAACGCGGCCGCGGCCTGCAGCGACTCCCAGACCGGATTCGGCTGCACTCGCCTGCTGGATTTGGATTCGATCGACCTGAGCTTCCGCACCACCGAGCGCGACTCGGACGATCCCTACTTCGTCTATGTCCAGAACACGGCCGGCGTCACGCGGACGGCCACGCTGCAGATCCGGATGGACGACGGGCTCCAGGTCAATCAAACGCTGGACGTGCCGGCAAACACCACCGTTCACGTCGCCCGCATCCACCGCAACTCCGCCGACGAGGAGTTGTGATCCGTCCCGTACATCCTCCGGCCCAGGAACAATCCCCCGGATTCCATTCGGATTCCGGGGGATTGGTGGTGTAGCGTTCTAAAGAGCTAGCAAAGTAGAGCACGGCCGGATCGTTCACCGCGTATGAACGGATGGAATATGCGAAGCTAATTCACGAGAGCGAATTCGTCGCAATTCCCAGGGCGCGCGTCTCCGAGCTCCTCAACCCGTTCACGAATTGCGGTCAATGTGTCCCAAAGATTCTTGATATATTTTTGCGTGGACACTTGACTCCTGCTTAGCCGAGGCTTATAATCAACGCACGTCTACTTCAGGAGGTGTCGAATCCTGTTTCCCGAGCGAGACCACGCCGTTTCCCTCAATCACCGTCCTGACGAGTTGCGTTACGCAATACGCATTACGCAATACGCTCCAGGACTCCGGCTTCATCCCTAGAGACATTCAAAGCGAGGATGAAAGGGACCGGTCAACCTCCCGGAATCAGTCCGAGGAGATCGTTTCTCCTAACGAGGAGATATTGGCGTACAAGAGTTGCATTGGTGCCCATAGAGGCGTTGTCGTACAAGAACCTGACCGGGCCAAATGGCCATTGGCGTACAAGACTAAGCCTTGATACGGCCCCGCCCGTCGCGTAATAGCTCCCAAGCGAGCGCGCGATCGTGACATCAGCTCGCGGAATCTCTCTCCCCCAGAATTGGGGGGTAGAGTTCTCAGGCTCCCACAGGTATCAGAATCTGAAAGAGCGGCGCGGGCACCTTGACAACCAGGTTCGTGCAGCGGATTCTCCAGCCCTGGAAGGGCGCCGGTCATTAGCCAG
>JBKJZI010000215.1:0-12410 GCA_046715155.1 Chthonomonadales bacterium
TTTAGGGTCTCGTTGGCTCGGATTTGTGTATAAGAGACAGGTTATGGGGTGGCGGTCGCGGACATGAATGGGGATCGCAAGCCGGACGTCATCGCCGTGAACGAGAGCCAGGTGCGATGGTACGAGAATCCGACCTGGCAGAAGCATGTCATCGTCTCTGACGCAACGCCGCGAGACAACGTGTGCATCGCCGCGGCGGATATTGATGCCGATGGTTATGCAGAGCTGGCGCTGGGCGCGCACTGGAAGCCTTCCGACACGGAGAAGAGTGGCAGCGTTCACTGGCTGCAGCGCCAGGGAGACCCGCGAAAGCCGTGGAAGGTGGTGGATCTCGAATCCGAGCCGACGGTGCATCGGATGCGCTGGGGCGACGTGGATGGCGACGGTAAGTTGGAGCTGATCATGGCCCCGCTTCATGGGCGCGGGAACAAGCCTCCCGCTTATGAGGGCGCCGGCGCGCGGCTAACCGTCTACCGCCCGCCCACAAAGCCGGATTCCGAGCCCTGGGCTCGAGAAGTCGCGGACGACTCGATGCACCAGACCCACAACTTTTGGGTAGGAAATTGGAGCGGCGGTCCAGGGGAGAGCATCCTGCTCGCGGGACGGGAGGGTGTCCACCTGCTAACCCGCAAGGCCGGCAAGTGGCAGCGGATGCTGGTCGGCGAAGGGTTCCCAGGGGAAGCGCTCAACCGGCCCGCGGGTGAGGTGCGGGCAGGACGCTGGTCGCGGGGACACCGGATGATCGCGGCCGTTGAGCCGATGCATGGCAATACACTCGCCGTCTATCTTCAGGAGCACTCGACTCCGGCCTGGAACCGGAACATGCTGACGGATCAACTGGGGGAGGGTCACGCGCTGTGGTGCGGCGATATGGACGGAAAGAGGGGCGACGAGGTGGTTGTGGGCTGGCGGAATCCGTCGCGCGATACACAGCGGGTCGGTGTGGCGCTTTACCGACTATCTGGATCGCGCTGGGAGCGGATTCTGATCGACGACAACGGCATGGCATGTGAAGACGTCACCGCGGCAGACCTAAACGGCGACGGGAAGCTTGACCTCATCGCCTCGGGCCGCGCAACGCACAACGTCAAGGTCTACTGGAACCGAACGGCCACCAAGTAGTTCCGCTCCGTTACGTCAACCGCCAGGTCAACTCGTGCTTCTTGCCGTGGGACGCGTGGACGGGGTCGAGAGAACGGAGGGTGAGAATTGCCCCTCCAGGCTGAAGCGCGACGTCCACCCAGCCGCTGGGGTCTTTCGGTTGGAAGACGTAGGCGACGGGCGGGAGATTGATGAGGTGGATTCCGTCCTTCTGGGCGAACTCCCAATGGTGGGTGTGGCCGAAGATGTAGGCTTTCACCTGCTTCCGGGGCCTTAGGGTCTCTAGCAGCGGCTGTGAGTCGATCAAGCCTCCGATTGGCGTGGAGGTCGCGAAGTCGATGTGATGGTGGCCGAAAACGAGAGCCGGCTTGTTCGGCCTGTCGTCCAGCGCGCGTTCAAGCCACTTTAGCTGTTCTTCTCCCAGTCGGCCCGGCGTCACGTTCACCTTGTCCAGCGAATCGAGGAGGAACCAGTTGGCGAGGGGTGTCTCAATCACCGAGACGTGCTTGCTCTGTATCGGCCGTCCCTTGTCGGCCTTAACCGCAGCCCAGAAGTTTTCTCGATGGTCATGGTTTCCCAGCGTCATGTGCAGCGGAATCCCGGCCTTACGAATCGGCTCGGCCAGCTCGACGAGCAATGCATAGTCCGCCGGCTGGCCATCGAGGAGCGCACAGTCCCCGTTCAAAAGCACCCCTGCCGGTTTCTCTACTCCGCGCACGATCTCGGCCGTCACTTTCTTCATGTGGTCGGCCATGTTCACGCCGCGCACAACGGTCTCGCGGTTCGGGCCGATGTGCGTATCAGAGATTAACGCCCACCGGTCGGACGTGTCCGCGTGCGCATGGCGCAATGAAACCATTCCCGCGCCGGCGGCTATCGAGACTTTCAATAGTTCCCGTCGAGTCATCGGAGGAAGGTGGATCGGCATGATTTCGCTCTCCTGAAAATGCGGTGAAGCGTATCCTTACAGGATGACGGGTAGCGCTTTGTTCTTCAGTTTACTGCTGCGCGCCGCGCTTACTGCTTCGGCATGAAGGGTAGTGCCGGGATTCGGTACCGGACGATTTAGACTCCACGTTGACAGGTTGCACTACCGTCGCCTAAGATACCGACATGTCCTCGCGTGTTCTCCTCTTTGCCTTTACGATCCTCATATCCTTCATGCCAGTGGCGGGCGCTCAAGAGATTCGGGCGTTTTGGGCTGACGGGTTCGCGGAGGGATTCAAGTCGCCGGAACAGGTGGACCAGCTTCTCGGCAGGCTGCGTAAGGCGAATTGCAACGCGGTTTTCGCGCAGATGCGGAAGAGCGCGGACGCCTACTATAGATCCCGATACGACGTATGGGCGTCCGACAATTCGCAGCGGTTTGACGCGCTCCAATATCTGATTGAGAAGGCGCATTCCGGGACGCCACGGATTCAAGTACACGCCTGGCTGAACACCTTCGCAGTCGGCAAGGATCGGGGGAATCCGTTTCACATTACGCGGACTCATCCGGAATGGATATCGCTCTCCGATAAAGGCGCAACTCACGATGGCGAGGCGACGAAGCTCGACCCCGGCCATCCCGACGCGGCGGACTATACGTTCCGAATCTACTTGGACGTCCTCCGCCACTACGAAGTTGACGGAATCCACTTCGACTTCGTGCGTTACGGCGGGCCGAATTGGGGTTACAACCCCGCGAGCATAGAGCGATTCAACCGGCGCTATGGCCGCACTGGCGATCCGGACGCGGCAGATCCGGCATGGAAGCATTGGCGGCGGGACCAGGTCACGGCGCTCGTCCGGAAGGTCTACGCGATGGCTGCCGCCGTGAAACCAAAGGCCCAGGTCTCCGCGGCGACCATCACCTGGCAGGAAGGCCCGCGGAATCTGCACGAGTGGGAGACGAAGTCCGCCGCGATGAACCGCGTATTCCAGGATTGGCGCTCCTGGATGAAGGAGGGCATCCTCGACCTGAGCTGCTTGATGTCATATTACAACGAGAGCAAGCATCCGGACTGGTATAGGCGCTGGCTTGATTGGGCTAAGGACAGCCAGTTCGGCCGTTACGCCGCTCTGGCCAACGGAAGCTGGCTCAACCTCATTCCGGACAGCCTCGCACAGATCGCGGCAATCCGCAGCGCGTCGGCAAAAGGCAACCGCGCAAAAGGGGTGATGCTCTATTGCTACGCCGCGACGAACAAGGGGCCGGATGGCACCGAACAGCGCTTCAACGACGCGTTCTACGCGGCGCTATCGACTCCAAGCGTCTTTACACGGAATCCGCCGTTCGCAAAGCCTGCGACTTACCCGGTAATGCCGTGGAAGGAGAATCCGAAGACCGGAGTCGTGAGAGGGTTCGTTTTCGGCGGCAATCAACTTGAGCCGGTTGACGGCGTAGAGGTCACCATTCGGGGAAAGGGAATCCGCAAGACGACGCGGACAGACGGAACCGGTTTCTTCGCCGTCCTCGGGCTTCGCCCCGGCGAATATGCAGTGGGCCTCGAGGGATTGCGCGGATCAAAAGAGCGAGTTCGGGTAGATTCCGGCCGGTCGGTGGGAATCGTTCTGGCAGGGTCCGGGGCAGCGATCCACCCGATCTTTCGGGATATCCCTACGCTTTTGGGAATCGGTGACTTTAGCCCTGTCACTATCTCTGACTTGATCGTTGTCGGCGGCACGGACACGATTCCCGGCAGGCTCCTCGTTACAGATTCCGCGAGGTCGGGGATTCTGAGGGTCGGGCTGTCCGAGAATCCCACCCTGGCCATTCAGCCGGGTGATGAGGTCATCGTTCGGGGCCGTTGGGAGATGACAACCGGCGAGCCTACACTACACGACGCTCAAGCTCGACTAATAGGCATTCAGCGGGATTACGACCCGCAGCGCAAACAACTGGCTCCATTTCTGGCCGACAAGACCGGTAAGGTCGTAGAGATAGTCGATGGCAACTTTGTGCTCGAGGGTGGCGACCGTGTCGAGGTGGTGCTCGGACCGCGGAAAGGGACCGGAATCGAAGACCCCATCGGAGCGCTCGCCATTCCGGCTGTTGGAAGTACGGTGCGAGTGGCCGGCATTCTTACCGACTACAAAGGCGTGAACGGAGCCGTTAAACGGCTTCATCCACGCAGTGCCAACGATCTGCAGGTCATAAACTCCGCAGCCGCGAATATGGCATCGGTAATTTCAATGTGGGCGGCCATCGCGCTGGCAGCCGGTCTCTTAACGTTCACCTTGCTGCGCTTCTACTTCCGTCGCACCGCCGGCCGCGCGGTACTTACGCCCAAATACCCCACACCCGACACCTAAACAACTCACAATGCCTGTATTAACCGGAATCGACGTCCTTATTCGCGACAACTTCAAGCCCATTAAAGATCAACGGGTGGGGCTGATAACCAATCACACTGGGCTCACAGCGGATGGCGTACCGACCATCGACGTTCTCCATAAGGCGCCGGGCGTGCAGCTCAGGGCGCTTTTCGGGCCGGAGCACGGAATCCGCGGAACGTTGGATGCGCGCGTGGGTGATTCCGTGGATGAAAAGACCGGCCTTCCGGTATACAGCCTCTACGGTGAGACGATGCGGCCCAAGCCCGAACAGCTGAAAGGGCTGGACGCCCTGATCTTCGACATACAGGATATCGGGTGCCGGTTCTATACCTACATCAGTACCATGGGGAACGCCCTGGAAGAGGCCGCAAAGGCTGGAATCCACCTCGTGGTGCTGGACCGGCCAAATCCGATCAATGGAGTCGACGTGGAAGGACCGGTTGCGGATTCAGACCGGCTCTCGTTTGTGGCGTGGCATCCGATTCCGGTCCGGTATGGTATGACGGTAGCCGAGTTGGCGCGCCTTTTTAACCTGGAAAGAAAGATCGGGGCGGGGCTCATCGTTGTGGGGTGCGAGGGGTGGAAGCGTCGTGATTGGTTCGACACTACGGGACTGACGTGGACGAATCCGTCTCCGAACATGCGTAGTCTCACCGAGGCGACTCTTTACCCTGGGATCGGATTGATGGAGTTCACAAACATATCGGTCGGTCGGGGGACCGATACGCCATTCGAGGTCATCGGCGCGCCGTGGATGGACGGCAGGAAGCTGGCTGCGCATCTGAACGGGCGGAATCTGCCGGGCGTGCGGTTCATTCCGATACGGTTTCAGCCGCGGTCGAGCGTGTGGTCGGGCGTGACGTGCGGCGGAATCAACATAGTGATCACAAACCGGGAGCGATTCCGCTGCCTTCGGACAGGGCTGGAGATGGCAGCAGCTTTGCGAGATCTGTTCAAAGGTCAGTGGGATATGACCCGTTACGACCGACTCCTGGTCGACAAAGCCGTTCTCGAGGCGTTCAAAAATGACGCGTCTGTGGAGGAGCTGGAGCGTATTTGGGGGCCGGAATTGACTGATTTCAGGAAGATTCGCACGAAATACCTGCTCTACTCGTAAAAAAGTACCGAGAATAGGCCTGTTGAGCGTGAACCCGGCAGGAATACCGGCAGGGTCCACGAATGATGGGACGTATCCTTACCGCCAAGAGGAGAGGAGAGGTATATGGAGGCCTACTGCGTCAAGTGCAAGACCAAGCGTGAGATGAAGAACCCAGTACAGGTCAAGATGAAAAACGGCAAGCCCGCAACGCAGGGCACATGCCCGACCTGTGGAACCAAGATGTTCAAGATCGGCGCCGGCAAGTAGCCGCAGCCGCACTGTACGCTGTCGAAGTCTAGCGGGCTGCCCGGCCATCCGGGCAGCCCGTATGTTCGAGTAGTGGTTCGTTTGGGTGTATCGAGTCTGACCTGTCAGACACGTCGGACAAGTCAGACCCAACCACCAAACCCAACCCTGGAGATAACTGTGGAACCGAGGGCAGCCGTTCAACTCATCGTATTTGGGGAGCGAAATCGGGATGATATTGCCGGTGTGCTCAGAGAAGTAGCGCTGGCCGGCTTCTCCGCGATCGAGACTGGGAACATGTTCGCGACCTATGGGGACTCCGAGACTCGCCGGCTGCTGCAGGAGAATGGGCTAACAATCTCCGGCTCCCACTTCGGGTATGCGGAATATGAGGATTCCGAGAAACTGACCTCCCACGTTTCATTCTGCAAGGCGATGGGAATCCGCCACATGATGTGCTCCGGCGTTGCGGACCGGAAGCGCGTTGAAGGGTATCGAACCTCCAGCCGCCTGTTCAACGAAGTGGGACGGCGTCTGAAAGACGAGGGCCTGGTGTTCAACTACCACAACCATGCCTGGGAGTTCGAAGACCTCGGCGGCACCAACGGCATGCAAATTCTGGACGAAGAAACGGACCCCGACCTGGTGAAGTTCAACATCGATGTCTTCTGGGTCAACCACGGCGGCGAGGACCCGGCTGCGTTCATCCGTAAACACGCATCCCGAGCCGGTTATTTCCACTTCAAGGACGGTTCGAAGAATCCGGACGGCTCGCCTGTGTTCCTTGAGCTGGGTCGCGGAATCGTGGACCTCAAATCTGCTATGGCCGCCGGCCGCGAAGTCGGTGCCGAGTGTATTGTCGCCGAGCAGGACAGGACCGAGCTCCCACACCTGGAATCCGTCCGGATTAGCCGCGACTACATGCGCCGAGAACTCGGAGTCTGAGAATGCGAAAAGCGGGCAGGTGGAGGACACCACCTGCCCGCGTTCTTTATAGTATCAGCCTGGTCTCTCGCCTAGGAGGGGTAAGGCCGGTTCGTCGCGTTCCGGCAATCTGGCCTGCGCAAGCCTGTTAAGGGCGAGCTGACTTATGTGCTGTTACTAACTTAGACGAGCGCCCCGCAACCGCGTGACGCGACCAGCCGATCCTGTTGCGCATTTCACAACGACGTTCTACCTGCGGAGCGCCATGGAGATTCGCGGAGGGGCCGAATAATCCAACAAGTACAGATTATTCGAAGTATCACCATCCGTGAGCCGGTGATCGTCTCTTCTAATCAATCTTCTCCGCGTCCCTCCGTGTCCTCCGCAGTTAGAATCTATCTCTGCTCGAGCTTGCGGATTATTGCATCGGCCATTTCGGCGGTGCCTACTGCGGTGGGGTCGCTGCGGTCGGGTTTCATGTCATAGGTGACGTCTGTGCCTTCGGCGATGACAGCGGCGACGGCGCGTTCCAGCCGCTCAGACGCGTCGGTCTCGCCCAAATAGCGCAGCATGAGCATTCCGGAGAGGATGAGCGCGGTTGGATTCACCTTGTTTTGGCCCTTGTATTTGGGGGCGGAACCGTGGGTGGGCTCGAAGACCGCGGCGTCCCGGCCGATGTTTGCGCCCGGCGCTACGCCCAATCCGCCTACGAGGCCGGCGCAGAGGTCTGAAAGGATGTCGCCGTAGAGGTTGGGCATGACCAGAACGTCGTACAGCTCGGGCTTTTGGACGAGCTGCATGCACATGTTGTCCACCAGGACTTCCTGGTACTCGATTCCGGGATACTCCTTCGCGACTTCGGCAGCCTCGCGGTAGAAGAGGCCGTCCGTGAACTTCATGATGTTGGCCTTGGCGACCGCGGTGACTTTTTTCCTGCCGTTCTTCACGGCGTAGTCGAAGGCGAACCTGGCGATGTCGCGCGTTCCCGTACGTGAGATCGGCTTGATGGATATGGCAGCATCCTGCCGTATCTTCCCGCCCGCCATCTCGATGATCTGCTTCGCCTCGGGAGTATCGACGTCGTACTCGACTCCGGCGTACAGGTCTTCCGTGTTCTCGCGTACGATGACGAGATTCACGTCCTGATACTTGCTGCGAACACCGGGATAGTACTTGCAGGGGCGCAGGCAGGCGTACAGTTTTAGCTCCTTGCGGAGGGCGACGTTGACCGAGCGGAATCCGGTCCCAATGGGCGTGGTTATGGGGCCCTTGAGGGCGACCTTGTTGCGGAGGATGGATTCGAGGACCTCTGGGGGGAGGGGGGTGCCCTTTTCCTCCATGATGTCCACGCCGGCGTCCTGGATGTCCCAGTTGAACTGCACGCCGGTAGCTTCAAGTACGCGTTTGGCAGCGGCCACAAGCTCCGGTCCGGTGCCGTCGCCGCGAATCAGGGTAACGTTATGCGCCACGAAAAAGGGTCTCCTCGAGTGGTTAGGTAAGGGCGGGATGTGCCGGGATTATTTTGGCAGGAATCCCGCGGATTCAGGCTTCTCTGTCTCGTGCCGTAGGGTTTCGCCATCGGTTACGATTGTGATACGCCCGTGGCGGTCTGTGCGTAGAATCCGGGCGCCGGCCCTCCAGAGTCGGTGAACGGTCTGCTCCGTCGGATAACCGTTCGCATTCTCGGAATCGACGGAAACGACCGCGAGTGTCGGACTGACCGCCTCGAGGAACTCTTCCGTGGTCGATGCGCTGCTCCCGTGGTGGCCCACCTTTAGCACATCCGAGGTGAGTGGCACGCCTGACTTGATCATCTCCCGCTCGGACTCTACCTGTGCATCGGCGGTCAGGAGGAAGGCGCGGCGGCCGTATTCCACTCGAAGGACGGTGCTGGTGTCGTTGGTCGTCCCAAGTTTGTAGTTTTCCGGAGGGGCTAAGACGGAGATCGTGATTCCGTCGGGCAGTTTCAACCGGGTGCCCCAGCGCAGCTGGCGAACGGGGATTCCGCGCTCTTCGGCGACTCGGCGGTACCGGCGAACTAGCGGATGGTCCGGCCGGAATCCGTTGTCCACTACCGTACTGGGCGAGAAGTCCCGGATAACGCCGGGCGCGCCGCCGACGTGGTCTGGGTGCGGGTGGGTCAGGAGGAGTAAGGCAATCCGCCTGATTCCGCGACTTCTGAGATACGGTCCGATGACCCTGGAATCCATGTCCTTCCCGCCGGAATCCACCACGATGACGATGCCGCCGGGAGACTCCAGGACTATGGAATCGCCCTTTCCGACGTCCAGGATCGTCAGCCTGACCTCGTCTGAGGTGATTGGAGGCGGCCCGGCGGGCTGGGTGATCCAGGCTGCGGCGATGAAGCACCCTACAACCGGAAAAACCCGTTTCGCCGCGAGCAACCAACGTATGCCGAGCAGGGCGGCGATAAGGAGAAGTCCCGGTACGCCACCACGCGAAACTACCCGCCGCATCCAAGACGTCCACATGTACGGATTCTTACCCTATTTGGCGATCCGGCGTTAACCGTCCTGGGGGCGGATTCGATTGAGGACTTGAAAGATGAACTCCTCGGTCGGGTTGAAGTGCATACCTTCGGGGCTTGTCTGGGTGGGCTGTCGCTGGAACACGCCGTTTTGCCACCAGTACACATGTGGGCTCACGGAGCCGGGGCCTTGCTGGTACATGCCGATGGCCGCGGGAATGATGCTGCCGAGCGCGCCGAGCGCTTTGGCGTCCACGATGGGATGGAACAGGACGGCGTGACGATTCGGGATCGCGACGATCGCTCCCAGTTCCAGATCGGGGGGAAGATAGTCCTGGATGAACAGGGCGCGCGTGGCGGTAAACAGACTGTTGTCGTCGAAGATGCCGAAGACCGACGCGCCGTCTTCTCCTGGGAGTTTAATCGGCTTGGTCTCGCCTTCCGCCTTCACGTTCGCGAGTCCGATCTCAAACAGTTCATCGTCCGTGCGATTCCAGGGAGCTACATTCTCCCGGAGTACTCCCACAACCGATTCGGGGAAGTCGAATACCAGGACCGCCTGAATTCCCTCTGCGACCTGCCGAGATACGGCAGTGTCCGTGCCGGCCATTTCCGCCGGGTAGAGCCGGACCTTCAACCGGCTGCGCGCCTGCTCGAAATCTTGTACGAGGGCATTGGTGGCCGATTCGGCCGCAGCGCCCACGTTGAGGATTCGGTCGAGATGGTGACTTATGGTCTCGCGCCATCGCCGACGCGGCAATTGACGACAGACTTGCGCCAGGTTAAAGAATCCGAGAGTGTGTCCCGTATGTTCTCCCGACAGGACGCGAGCCGAACTTTGGTCTTCGTCGAATTCACAGTCAAGCTCACGGCGAGCGAGCTCTTCGCGCAGGGTGGAGTCGAACTCCTGGTACTGGGCGGGATCGAGGAAGTTCGCCCATTCCGGGACCGGGCCGGGCTCCTTTCCACCACCAAATAGACGCCCAAGCATTCCCATGTCATTGTCTCGTGGGGGAGGGATTATGGCTGGTAAGTAGCTGCTGGGCCTTGATTGCCGCACCGGTCTACTGCCGATACTGCAACTGCCTCCAGACGCCCGGAAAGTTTGACCGAATCTGCGGTTTGCCAGGCCGGCAATATCCGTGTCTGCCATTTGCCGCCGCTCTTGACCTGCAGCGTCCACCATGTCGCCTTCTCGCCACTGCTGGGGGTCCATTTGATATCGCCGTTCGATCCCACGGTGAGTTTCGGGCGAGGGGGAGGGGCCAAATCGAGCCAGGGCGTAGCCGGGACGAGCGCCGGTCGGGCGTAGACTTCTCGCGAAAGCTCCTCGTTGATCCGGTCGCGGTTTTGCATGAAGACCTTCATGCTGAAATGGATGTTGCCGGTGGCGCCCTCGATGCCGCGCGTGGCGCGGATCTGGTAGGCGATCTCTTCGGGGGGCCAACGTGCGCCCTCGCCAACCCGGCTGGTGAAATTCCCTGGCCAGATGTGGCGCTTCATAGCATTGTTATCCACCCACCACTGTAGGAGAACCGGATAGCTCTGGGCGGTCTGCTCGATCTTCCAGTAAAGCTGCGGCGCGAAGTAGTCCGCCCAGCCATTCTTGAGCCACTTCTCAACGTCGGCGTAGAGCTGGATGTACTGGTCGAATCCCTTGATCTGGGCGGGCTGACCGGGGCGTGGGATTCCGAAAGGACTGATTCCGAACTTCACCCACGGCTTGAGATTCTTGGTTTCTTTGTACAGCCTCTCGACGAAATCATCGACGTTCTTTCGCCGCCAGTCGTCGCGGCTAAGCGTGCCGCCGCCGGATGTATACTTAGCCCAACTCGGATCGTCGGGAAACGGCACCTCAGACCCTCTTGAATCCTTAACCTTGTAGGGATAAAAGTAGTCATCAATGTGGATTCCGTCCACATCATAACGGCGGACTACGTCGAGCATCACATTGAGGGAGCGTTCCTGGACGACGGGCTCACCCGGGTCCAGCCAGAGCATGTCGCCGTATTCTTTGGCCATTCCCGGATTCGTTCTGCTAATGTGATTAGAGGCAAGCGGCGATTTCCCGGTAGAGTGTTTCGAGCGGTAGGGATTGAACCAGGCGTGAAGCTCGATTCCGCGCCGATGTGACTCTTCGACGGCGAATGCCAATGGGTCGTAATACGGGTCGGGGGCTTTCCCCTGCGCGCCGGTCAGGTACTCCGACCAGGGCTCCAGCTTGGAATCATACAGCGCGTCGGTGGCAGGGCGGACTTGTAAGACGATAGCGTTAAGGTTGAGCTTCTGCGCGCGCTCCAGGATGGCGATCAGCTCCGACTTCTGGCGCTCGACCGGCAGCCCCTTCTTCGAGGGCCAGTCGATGTTCGCGACGCTAGCGACCCACGCAGCGCGGAACTCTCGCGGAATTGGCGGCTCTCCCACGGCCGGATTCTGAATGATGGCTAATCCATTGACCATTCCGATCAAAGCGGCGACGAAAACGAGGGCCGTCGCGGCCTTGATGCCGGACCGCACGCGCGCGTCGAATCCGGCTAGCACCGCCGGACCGGCATGCCGCTTGGACATGGAAGTGCGGCGCTCGATCGCCATGGTCGAACCATTATGGGGTCGGGTCAATAGTTGCCTCGAAGCGGTTTACGGAATCTAAGATCGTGTGCGTGTACTGATTAGAGTTTAGCAGGCCGGTACTAGTATCGGCGGATTCCGCGGAATTCGCAACCTCGGCCTGCCGTAATGGGGAGGGGAAATCTTCGCCCTTGAGGTATCGGCGCCCGTTACGTGTGATAATAATGGGGTTGGGACCGGTCGGATTCCGGTCCATTTTGTCGTTTGGGCGATTGCGGATATGAGCAAAAAGACGACAGTTGTGGCCGCGATGAGCGGTGGAGTGGACAGCGCGGTGACGGCGGCTTTGCTAAAGCAGCAAGGCTTCGACGTCGTTGGAATCACGCTGCAGATCTGGCAGGAGCACGCGGAGCAGGGCCGGCACGGAGGGTGCTGCTCGCTCGGCGCGGTCGAGGACGCCCGCCGCGCGGCGAACCGGATCGGAATCCCGCACTATGTGCTCAACTTCAAGGACTACTTCGCCCAGAAGGTGATCGACAAGTTCGTTGACGAGTATGCACGCGGCCGCACGCCCAACCCCTGCGTGGAGTGCAACCGCAGCGTGAAGTTCGACGAGCTGCTTCGACAGGCGAAGAACCTGGGCGCGAGCTGCCTGGCGACCGGCCA
>JBKJZI010000216.1:0-3104 GCA_046715155.1 Chthonomonadales bacterium
CCCATCGGTATGTTACCGATTACCGCGAGTGGCCCGACGTGAACCAGTGCGAAAACCAGCGCGCTGAGGATGATGCCGGGAACGACTCCGAGGCGATACTTGGCCGCATTATACAGGAAACCGCGGAAAAACAGTTCTTCGGAGAGTGGCGCCATTACTCCAGCCACCAGGAGGAGGGTAATAAGCATCGCCGGTCCCGCGTTATCCTTGAGCAGCCTCTCGGCCACGATCTTGGAGGTAACGTCCTTTAGCTCTTGCGTGCCCTCCGGCCCGACGGTCCGGTTGAGCGCCGCCATAAGCGCGAAATGCAGACCGGCGGACAGCACCATCATGCCGAATCCAAAAAGCACACCCTTCTTGATCTCACCCTTACTCGGCGGCCAGCGGAAACCGATCTTCGGCAGGGGAATCCGATATTTTTGGGTGATGAAGTATACGGGGATTCCGATCATTAGCGCGGTCTGGCCGATCATTCCCAGAATCAGCGCAGCGATAAGACCCGGTCCCTTTGGGTTAGCAAGATTTGTGCTGGGGCCAAACGCGATCATCATCACGATCACGACGCCGATCGCAACCGGAATCATTCCGGCTACGAAGACGTGTGCCGCGATCCAAACGTCGACGAGACTCCATCGGGATGCGAAAGTCGGCGGCCCATACGCCGTCAAGGTACGCTGCCGGCGAAGCGCATAGGCGGCGATGAGGGTGAAGTCGATGATGGCCACCAGTATGACTCCCGCCGCGAGGACGCGGAGGAAGACCATCTGCTGTTCCCAGGTGAGGTCAGGCGACATATTTCATCTCGGAGTCAAAGGTTCCTCATGAGCTCGAGGACCTCGGCGCCGCCGGTAAGATCGAGGAAAATGTCCTCGAGGCTGGCGTGTTCCGCTTCGGCCTGGTGGCGGAGCTCAGCCATTGTGCCCGAGGCTACGATACGTCCTCGATTGATGATGGCAAAGCGATCGCACATGCGCTCGGCCACTTCGAGTATGTGGGTCGATACGAATACCGTCGCGCCCTGGCTGCAGAGGCGGCGGAGGATGTCTTTCATCAACCGCGCGCTCTTGGGATCGAGGCCCACGGTCGGCTCATCCAGAAAAATCACGCGCGGTTGATGAATGAGCGCGCCGGCCAGCGCTATCTTCTGCCGCATTCCACGCGAGTAGCTCTGGATGAGCTCATTGCCTTTGGAGTCAAGCTCGAACAGCCGAAGGAGGTCATTGATCTTGTCGCCTCGGCCATCCGGGGTAACTGAATAGAGGTCCGCCATGAAGTTCAGGAATTCGCGCCCCGTAAGTTTTTCGTAGAGGAACGGGTTATCGGGAATGTATCCGAGGATACCTTTCGCCTGGAGGGGGTGCGCTTGAATCTCGTAGGGACCTATATGCGCTTCGCCGGCGGTTGGCTTGAGCAGCCCGGCCATCATTTTGATCGAGGTCGTTTTGCCGGCGCCGTTTGGACCAAGGAATCCGAAGAGCTCGCCCTGGAAAACGGTGAGATCAAGATGATCGACTGCCGTAAAGGCGCCGAACTCCTTGGTCAGGCCGCGGCATGAAATCATGGCGGCGCGGGCCGGTGAAGCGCCGTTGCCCGCGTACTCAGCTTCTTGCATCAAGGCCTCTTATCATCGCTCCTGGTCCCTGACGTGGCGGAATTGGGGCTTCGAACAATTACGGTACGCTGCGAAGCAAGGAATTTCGCCCCGTCGGCAGCCCGAACACGGACTCGAACGTAATACACTCCCGGTTTACCATTGTCGGCTAGATTCACTACGGCGCGGAATCGGCCGTCGGACTGAACTGTCACCCGTCTGTCTGCCTGGTAATAGTCGGGAAAGTAAGTTGCAAACGAGTCCGGCGTTCGATAGGGTCGTCCTTTTTCGAGCTCGGAGCGCTCTTTCGGTCGCGGAAGTTCGTCCCTTGCAACTTCCACGGAATGGAGCTCGATTCCGGCCTTCGTACTTCCGGCGACAACTAACGAGCCCCCGACAGTGGATTCTAGCGGAATCGGCTCAACCTCGACGCACCTCGCCACGAACTCCTGAGCGTTCGCAACCGCTTGCCCCTGGTCTCCAATTCCGCGAGCAAGTCCGATTCCAACATGGGTGTGGTGGGGGTCCAGGATGTTTCGGCGGTGTATATCGTACGGCGGCGTCTGGTTGAAATAGGCGGCCTGGATGTCTTCGACGTCTTTCGTTCGAAATACCGGCTCCTTGATCAATCTCAATGGGGCTGCATTCATCGCATTCGTACCGACCGCCAGGAACACGTTCTCCTGCACCCTGTCCCGGCCGCCGGCTTCCGTGTAGCGCTGATCGGGAAGTCTACCTTCCCGGTCATAATGAGACAGATATACCAGTGACGCCATCTCTTCGACGTGCTTCTGTGCCGCAGCCTCGGCGACTGCATCGAGAGCGACCGGCTTCAATCCCTTGGCCGCGCGGTCATTGTTTATCAGGTCCAACATGTAGATTCGCGCCTGCTGTAGTGTCAGGGTGTCGGTAGAGTCCGCCTGGTTGACCGGCCTCGCTTCCCCCATGCTGACGCAGGCAATGCCTAGCGCTGCCACAAAGGCGGCCAGGAAACCTCGCGTTGGTGAACTCTTCACGGTTTTCGTCCCACCACCACCCTTTCGACTCCCGCCAGGTCCCTTCGGAACAAGACTTCCTGGAAACCCGATGCGGAAAACAACTTGTGTACGGATTCTGCCTGCCCCAGGGCTACTTCGACAGCGAGCCAGCCTGCGTGCGTCAGCGCCACGAATGCTTGCGGAATCAAGCGCTCATGAAAAGCCATCCCATCTCGGGCGGCCTCTAAGGCTAGACGCGGCTCGAAGTCCCTCACTTCCGGCTGCAATCCGGCGATCTCGTCCGTACCTATATACGGCGGATTCGACAGAATGATTGTTACGTCATTCGGACGACAGGGCGAGAGCATGTCCGCATGAATCAAAAGGCAGTGTCCATCCACACCGTGGCGCCTCGTGTTATGGGCCGCTACCATGAGCGCAGAGTGGCTAACGTCGGAAGCGATTATCCGTGCGTTCGGAATGTTCATCGCGCAAGAAGTGGCGATGCACCCGCTTCCAGTTCCCACATCCCAGAT
>JBKJZI010000217.1:0-14665 GCA_046715155.1 Chthonomonadales bacterium
GCCCAGCCCCGCCCTACCCTTCGACGGCTGCTTCTTGCTCTCTGAAGTTTGATTGACAACTACCGGCATCACCGACCCTGCGATTCTTCTGGCAAAGTCCCTCCGCCTTCCGGAAGCGCCGGAGCGCCTTCCTGACCGGCGGGCGCTTGCGGCGGATTGAGCGAAGGCTGCATACCCGTGCCCGCCCCAGCGATGCCTCCCGGAGCGTCCTGCACGGGGGCCGGCGCGATGACCGTCGTTGAGGATGCGGAATCGTCGCCCCTGGGCCCAACCGTGAACAGGTAGTAAGCCGCGCCCGCGACGGCGAGCAAGAGAATGACCGCTACGGCCATCACCGCCGGGCTAATCGATGATCCGCCCCTGGCTGGTTTTCCCGGCTGCTTCCTAGCAGGCTCGGACGACTTATTCACCATAACCGGCATATGTGCTACTCCACTTCGTGGTCTGCTATGTTAGCAATGTGGCAGATTCCAAGATGGATTCCGAGCCTCGCGATAGGGAAACTGTGCACTCGGAATCCATCTTTCTCTTCTTTAACCAACTCCAGAATTCCTCCACGTCTGCATCAGGATTCTGGG
The DNA here is from genome assembly GCA_046715155.1 of Chthonomonadales bacterium. GTDB lineage: Bacteria > Armatimonadota > Chthonomonadetes > Chthonomonadales > CAJBBX01 > JBKJZI01. Next base: position 579 of record JBKJZI010000217.1, read on the forward strand.
CACACAAAAGCGGGGCCGACATCAATGTCGACCCCGCGAATTTCACTATCACTCAACAACCGTTATCGTTGGCCGGTTGTTGGGGATTGACCGGTTGAGGGTTGAGCGCTGCTGCTGCCTTCCTCCATTTTGATCGTCTGCTGTTGAGCCTGCATTTCTTGTTGCTGGAATTGCACCTTCTCAGCCGGACTGGTTTCCTTACCACAACCCGCCAGGTAGAGAAATCCAGTGGAGACGACGGCCAGCAGCAGGCTTGTATTCCGGATTCTAGGCATGTGCATTACCAATCACGGGCCCAGCCGGCGTTGCCGGCCGGCGTATTGTCGGCCAGCATTTCTCCGCGCCATGCCCCGTTCTCCATGATGCACCATCGACTGATCAGCTTGGTGGTTACAGTCGACTTGGTGTGCCCGTCAGCATATGCGACGTTCGTGCGTCGGCCGGTCAGGAACCGGTTTATGTTTGCATTAGGGCTTGGGCCTGGAGATGGAGCGATTACCCCAGTACCTGACTCATGCGAGCCCCATACGGCATTGTTGTTAGCGCTGCTGGAATTGACTCTATACGCAACCGGCGGACGGCTCAACTGTCCGCCATCTGTAAGGAAGAGCGTTTCAGCCGGGCGACCGAGACTTGCCAACATCGCGGGCGTGGAAAAGGAGGATCCGTTGAACGGAGCGTATGCTGCGGAGAGACCGGGGCCAGGGGCGCAGTTGAGAGAAGCAAGTCCGTTCGAAGTACCGCCGAAGGCATAGTAGTTGTACGCATACGTGTTGCTAACCAAACCGAGCTGTCGCTTGACGGTGGGGCATGCCCAGACCTCACCCAACTCGCCGTAGTTCGGACCAGGGGTCGTATTTACACCGTTCTTGATGTAGGGACCGACGAGCGCCGGGTACATGTGCTCAAGGTAGAACTGGCTCGGCGGATTCGGCGGGTAGCGCAAACAGGCATTCTTAGTCCAGGGCGGGAACTGTTCGTCGAAGTCCTGGACATACATCAGGAAGCCTTTGGCAATTTGGTTGGTGTTGCTGAGACAGGAGATCGACCGCGCTGATTCTCGTGCCCGCGCGAAGACCGGGAAGAGGATTGCGGCCAGGATCGCGATAATTGCGATGACCACTAGAAGCTCGATCAGGGTGAAGCCCGATCGCTTCTGAGATGCGTTACCGAACATAAGTCCGTTTCCTTTCGGCTGTCGGAGTGCGCGCGTGGTTCGCACGCAGACGCGGCGGTAATATCGTCGTTAGTAAAGAGAAGATTGCGGTGTTAAGTGTTGAGTGTTGAGGTCATTTACCAAACGACCTACACCTTACACCCTGTATGTAAATCGGTTTCGGAGGAGTGGCGCGGCGGGGCGACATGATGGATCGTCTCGTCTGAAACCAGCGCGGATTCGAGCGTATAGGAGCACGTATCGATGAAGTATACTGGGCGTTCGGTTAAGCGTCAAGCTCCATTGTTAACAAATACGTTGGGTGTTCGGGTGTTCGGGTGTTCGGGTGTTCAGGTGTTCGGGTCTTCGGTTGTTCAGGGCTCAACACCCGAACACCTGAACACCTGAACACCAAATCCGCACGGGTACAATCTAGGGAATCCTGGCGGGGTGGCCGATAGTAATTACAGGTACAACGCGCAGGTTTTGTCAGCAACGATGCTGTAGGACTCCTTTTCAATGAACGACCTTTCGGACTTTTACGGCCCAAATGCCGGTTATGTGTGGGACCTGTACGAGCGGTATCAGCATGATCCCGATTCTGTAGATGCAGAGACGCGGGCTTTCTTTGCAAACCTGCCGACGGATTCTTTCATTAGGACGACCGACGACGGACGACGGACGACGGAATCCACTCCTCCCGGATCGGGGGTTAAGGGACCGGACGCCGGATTCTTCGGCAAAGTACCGCCTCATAAGAAACCAACGGCGAAAAGCAGATCCTTACAGGATGACGGCCCTGCGGAACAATCCTTTCCCGAACCAGCGGGTCGACCCCGGTTCGATGCTCCGCATCTCAAAGGCAGCATCAAACGCGCGGATTCCGTCCCAACGACCCAACTTCCTAACGACGCAGCAACCCAGGCCATCACTGTTGAGAAAGTAGTCGCGGCTGCGCGGACGGCGCGGTTTGTGCGGGAGATCGGGCATTTGGCGGCGCGGATCGACCCGTTGGGGTCTCCGGCGCCCGGCGATCCGGGGCTGGACCCTGCCACGCACGGGCTGACGCGGGAGGACCTGCAGGCGCTGCCGGCGTCGGTGGTTGCGGGGCCATTGGCCGAAGGGGCGCCGAACGCGTGGGTGGCGCTCGAGCGGCTGCGGGCGGCCTACTGCGGCTCCATCGGATATGAAGACGACCACGTACAGGTCGGCGAGGAGCGGAAGTGGCTGCGCCATGCCGTCGAGACAGGGCGGTTCTTCCGCGGGCTGGGAGAGATCCAGCAGAGTTTGCTGGCGCGACTGACGGAGGTCGAGACGTTCGAGCTTTTCCTCAAACAGCACTTCGGGACGGACAAGTGGTTCTCCATCCAGGGGAACGACATGTTGATTCCGATGCTGGACCAGGTCATCGAACACGCGGCGGCGGCGGGGACCCGGGAAGTGGTCATGGGGATGGCCCACCGGGGAAGGTTGAACGTACTGGCGCATATCCTCGGGAAGCCCTACACCGACATCCTGGCGGACTTTCAGTCTAAGAAGCTGGACGCGAGCGCGGCCGTCTCGGGCGGGGACACGGAGGGCTGGTCGGGCGACGTGAAGTACCACTTGGGTGCGAGCCGAACTTACACGGACAGTCGCGTGGAATCGATGCCCATCACGCTGCAGCCGAATCCGAGCCACCTGGAGTACGTAAATCCGGTTGTCACCGGGCGCGCGCGCGCCGCGCAGACCTCCTGCGATCTGCCCGGCGAGCCTGTCCAGGACCTTAAGGCGAGCTTACCACTCCTCATTCATGGCGACGCATCTTTCCCGGGCCAGGGAATCGTGGCGGAGACCCTGAACCTCTCCCAGCTTCACGGTTACCGCGTTGGCGGCACGCTGCACATCATCGTGAACAACCAGGTGGGATTCACCACCAATCCGCGCGAGGGGCGCTCCACGCTCTATGCGAGCGACCTGGCAAAGGGGTTCGAGATTCCGATCGTACATGTGAACGCGGACGACCCTATTGCCTGCATCGCCGTGGCGCGGATGGCCTGGGCTTACCGCGAGGAGTTCGGCAAGGACTTCCTGATCGACCTGGTGGGATACCGGCGGTATGGCCATAACGAGGGCGACGAGCCGGCGTTTACCCAGCCCCGGATGTACCAGCTCATCGAGGCGCACCCGTCCGTTCGCGAGATATGGGCGCGGGCGCTTGAAAAGGGCGGAATCGTCAAGCGAGAGCGGGCGGAGGAGATGGTGGCGTCGGCCCGCAAGGAACTGGAGGAGGCCTTTAATGGCCGCGCGCAAGCGGAGTCGGAACGACCGATTACGAGTACGAGTACGATTACGAGCACGAATCAACGCGCTCTGACCGCTCTGGAGGCCGGGCAGATTCCCTCATCAGGCGAGGTGCACACGGCGGTCCCCGCGGCTAATCTGAGCGAGTTGAACAAGGAGCTGCACCGGATTCCGGATGGATTCGCCGTGAATCCGAAACTGGAACGCACGTTCCTGTCGAAACGGCGAACGGCGCTGGGGCAGGCCGGCGGAATCCAGTGGGCGCACGCGGAGTCGCTGGCGTTCGCCGCCATTCTGGCGGACGGGACGCCCATCCGGTTTTCAGGGCAGGACACGCAGCGCGGGACTTTCAGCCAACGGCACCTCGTCCTGTACGATCCTTCGACCGGCCAGGCGCACGTACCGCTCCAGGTAATACCGCAATCGCGGGCCTCGTTCGAGGTGGTGAACAGCCCGCTGTCGGAGAACGCGGCGGTCGGCTTCGAGTATGGCTACAGCATGCACGCCACGGGCGCGCTGGTGCTTTGGGAGGCGCAGTTTGGGGATTTCTCGAACGGGGCGCAGGTGATCATCGACCAGTTCATGGTGTCGGGGAACGCAAAGTGGCGGCAGACGCCGTCGCTGGTCCTGCTGCTTCCGCACGGCTATGAAGGTCAGGGCCCCGAGCACTCAAGCGCGCGGTTGGAACGGTTCCTGCAGCTCGCCGCAAACGAGAACATTCGCGTGGTGAACTGCAGTACCGCGGCGCAATACTTCCACGTGTTAAGGCGGCAGGCCGCGCTCCTGCATACGAGCCCGCGTCCGCTGGTTATCATGACTCCGAAGAGCCTGCTGCGCGAGCCGCTGGCATCGTCCAGTCTTTCGGACCTGTCGGAGGGCCGATTCGAGCCCGTCGTCGACGATCCTCGGATGGCCAGCGCGAGGGCCGATCGGGTAACGCGGCTGGTCCTCTGCAGCGGGAAGGTTTCTCTCGACCTCGTCAAGCACGAACAGTATGAGACCTCTGAGCGAGTGGCGGTCGCACGCGTCGAGCAGCTCTATCCGTTTCCGGTGGCCGAAGTCCGCGAAGTGCTCGCACGGTATCGGCGCTTGAAGGAAGTCGTCTGGGTGCAGGAGGAACCGAAGAACATGGGCGCCTGGCACTTCGTGGCGCGCCGAATCCGCGAGCTTGTGGAACGCGGCATGCTGCAGTACGTGGGCAGGCGCGAGTCGGCGAGCCCGGCGGAAGGCAACGCGATGATGCACCGCCTGGAGCAATCTCGTATCGTTTCGGAGGCGCTGAGCGGCGCGCCGGAAACGCCGGAAGCGAAGTCGAGAAGGAGCGGAATGGTCCATGCCCGTTGAGATCAAAGTGCCCACGATGGGCGAATCCGTGGTCGAGGCCACCGTCTCCCGCTGGCTGAAGAACGTGGGCGATTCCGTCACCGCAGGTGAAGCGGTGGTAGAGTTGGAGACCGACAAAATCAACGTGGAAGTCGCCGCCGATTCCGCGGGCACAATCGAGCGGATCGACCGCAATGCCGGGGAAACCGTCGTGGTCGGCGACGTGCTGGGAGCAGTGTCATCGGATGGCAAGGGCGCGCAACTCGCCGTCGAACCCGCCGGACAAGTGGGACAGGCTGCCGATAACGGGAAGCAGGTCGCCAAAGAGGCGGATTCCGACACGCGAGTCGCCGCAACTCCCACCGCAAAACAGCTCGCTACTGCCAGCAGCGTGGACCTCCGGCTAGTCAAGGCTAGCGGGCCCGGGGGGCGCGTTACCAAGGAAGATGTGGCCACGTTTATCGAGCGACGGAATCAGGCGCCGGATACGGCCAATAAGATCGCGGAGCAATCCGCTCCGGGGGTTACCCCACCGCCGCGTCCGGTGGAATCGGTCGGATCTGTCAGAGGAGATGGACGGGAAGAGCGGGTGCGAATGAGCCGCCGCAGACAGACTATCGCGGCTCGTTTGAAAGAAGCGCTGAACACGGCGGCCATGCTCACCACTTTCAACGAGGTGGACATGAGCGCGGTGATGGAGATTCGGAAGAAGCGGAAAGACGCGTTCAAGGAAAAGCATGGCGTCAACCTCGGATTCATGTCCTTCTTTACCAAGGCGAGTATCGCAGCTCTGAAGGAGTTCCCCTCCGTCAACGCCGAGATTCAGGGCGACGAGATCGTACTCAAGCATTACTACGATATCGGAGTGGCTGTCAGCACGGAAGAGGGGCTGGTGGTGCCTGTTGTTCGCGACGCGGATAAGAAGAGCTTCGCGGAGATCGAGAAGACCGTACTGGACCTTGCAACCCGCGCGCGAGACGGCAAGCTCACGCTTCCGGACCTGCAAGGGGGGACTTTCACGATCACTAATGGTGGAGTCTTCGGGTCACTCCTCTCTACCCCGATTCTGAACACGCCGCAGGTCGGAATCCTGGGAATGCACAAGATCGCGGATCGGCCGGTAGCCATTGATGGTCAGGTGATTATTCGCCCGATGATGTACCTCGCCCTCTCCTACGACCACCGCATGGTAGACGGCCGCGAAGCGGTGAGCTTCCTGGTCAGGGTCAAGGAGCTTATCGAAGACCCCACCGGCCTGCTAATCGAAGGTTAGGACTGGCGATCCGTCGAATTTATTCGATAGGGGCGGTTCGCGAACCGCCCCTACGGTGTTTGTCAGGACTTCCTATGCGGATTATTGATTCTGCCAGAGACGGGTGGTCGGCCGCCGAAGCCGCGGTGAAGCGGTGGACGATTCAGGATAATCCAGAAACTGAGCGCGTAGCCCGCGAAATCGTGGCCGAGGTTCGAGCTCGGGGAGATTCCGCGGTGTTGGAGCTAGGGCGGCGATTCGATTCCGCTGCCCTCTCCTCGCTGGAGGTTACCGACGTGGAGTGGGACTCCGCGGTCCAGCAGGTGGATTCTGCTTCGCGGGCGGCGGTGGAGGCGGCGGCGGCGAACATTACGGCCTTTCACGAGAAGCAGCGGCGCGAGAACTGGATGGACGAGGCAGGCGGAAGGCTGACGGGCCAGCTCATTCAGCCTCTCCAGCGCGTTGGTCTTTATGTTCCGGGCGGGACGGCGGTCTATCCGAGCAGCGTGCTGATGACGGCGATTCCGGCGCGCGTTGCGGGGGTGCCGGAATTGATCATGTGCACGCCTTGCCGTAAGGATGGTACCGTACACCCGCTCGTGCTGTTTGCCGCTCGAACGGCTGGAGTCTCCCGCGTCTTCAAGATTGGCGGGGCGCAGGCGGTGGCGGCAATGGCATATGGGACGGAATCCGTGCCGGCGGTGGATAAGATAGTGGGACCTGGAAATGTCTATGTCAACGCCGCGAAAAAGCTGGTGTGGGGGCAGGTGGACTTAGATATGCTGGCCGGGCCGAGCGAGGTTTGCGTGCTGGCGGATGAGACGGCGAATCCGGTATTCGTGGCGGCCGACATGCTGACGCAGGCGGAACATGATGTTGAATCCGCGGCTTTCCTGATCACGCCGTCGGCGGAAATCGCGGAATCCGTGGCGGCTGAAATCGAACGACAGATGGAGCGGCTTCCCCGGCGGGAAATACTTCGAAAGGCGCTCGACGACAACAGCGCAATCATCGTGACGGAATCCATGGACCAGGCGGTAGAATTGGCGAATCTGTGCGCACCCGAGCACCTTGCCCTGATGGTTCGGAATCCGGAGTCTTTCCTGGACCGAATTAAGAATGCAGGGGCGATACTGATGGGTGACTATTCCCCGCAAACTCTCGGAGACTACCTGGCCGGGCCGAGCCATACGCTCCCCACCAATGGGACGGCACGATTCTCCTCGCCTATCAATGTAGATACGTTTCTGAAGAAGACGAGTGTGATCTCCTATTCGCGTGAGGCTCTGACGGATTCGGCGCACCATTTGATCCAGTTTGCGCGAGTAGAGGGGTTCGAGGCGCACGCGGCGGCGGTGGAAGCGCGGTTGGCGGAGGACACGGAATGAGCGCGCGGAGCGGACTGATCGAACGTAAGACGAATGAAACGCAGATTCGGCTGGAGCTGACGCTGGATGGCGCCGGCGCAGCTACAGTCGGAACGGGGATCGGGTTCTTCGATCATATGCTTACGCACGTTGCGAAGCACGGCCTCATGGACCTCAAGCTGACGGCGACGGGCGACCTTCAGGTGGACGACCACCATACCGTGGAGGATGTCGGAATCTGTCTCGGTAAAGCGCTCGACCAGGCGCTTGGAGACCGGGCTAGAATCGTCCGTTACGGTCACGCATACGTCCCAATGGACGAGGCGCTGGTGCTCTGCGCGCTGGATATCAGCGGTCGCGGCCTGAGCGTTTGCTCGCTGGGGATTCCGGTCGAGAGAATTGGAGAGTTCTCAACCGAAACGGTCCCCGAATTCTTCCGGGCGGTGGCGCACAATGCCGGAATCACGCTCCACCTGCACAGGCTGACCGGTTCGAATGCACATCACATCGTCGAGGCCGCCTTCAAGGCCTTTGGCCGTGCCCTCAGCCAGGCGGTTTCTCTTTCCGATCGGGTTCAGGGGATTCCGTCGACTAAGGGCGTGCTGTGAACGGAACTGTAGGGACGAATAAACCTGCCAATAAACGTGCCATTACTTCGTGAAACGTATCGAGGCAGGTTATTCGTCCCTACGGCCCGGCCCTCAAACAGCGCTCCGGGTTAGACCATGCAACTATTGATGCTGGGCGGAACGGTGTTTCTGGGGCGTCACATTGTGGATGCGGCGCTGGCGCGCGGTCATAACATAACGCTGTTTAACGAGGGGCAGCGGAATTCGGAGCTGTTTCCCGAAGTGGAGAAGCTGCGCGGGAATCGCGATGGGGACCTGGACGCTCTGATAGGCCGGCGGTGGGACGCAGTGATCGATACCTGCGGGTACGTTCCGCGAATCGTCCGGGATTCCGCTCGCTTGCTGGCGGATTCCGTCGAGCACTACACGTTCATTTCGTCGATCTCGGTATATTCGGACCTGAGCATGCCGGGCGTGGATGAGAATGGGTCCTTGGCGACACTGGAAGACCCGACCGTCGAGGAGATTACCGGCGAGACATACGGGCCGCTGAAGGTTTTGTGCGAGCAGGCAGTGGAGGAAGAGTTTCCCGGCCGCTCGCTGCTTATACGTCCGGGCCTCATCGTCGGCCCGCACGATCCGAGCGACCGATTTACTTATTGGCCGCACCGGATTGCGGAGGGCGGAGAAGTACTGCTTCCGGAACCCCGGAATCTGCCGACTCAGTTCATCGACGTCCGCGACCTCGCCGAGTGGACTGTGAAGATGGTTGAAGACCGACGGACGGGCCCTTTTAACGCTACCGGTCCCGAATCCCCGATGCCTATGGATGGTTTGGCTCAGATATGTCGGAAGGTCTCTGAGTCAGACGCGTCCTTCAAATGGTTGGATGGACAGTGGCTGAAGGAGCATGACGCGGACCCCAACAGTTTTTGCTTCTGGTGGATCGGTTCGGAAGAAGCGGAATATCGCAGCGCATTCGAAGTGGACTGCTCGCGGGCGCTCGCCGCGGGACTTTCTTACCGTTCCGTCGAGGCTACTGTGCGTTCGACGTTGGAGTGGGACCGCTCACGTTCGGGCGATTACGAACTAAAGCATGGTCTCAAACCTGAGCGGGAGGCTGAGCTGCTTCGGGAGTGGCGCTCCTCCCATCCGGTCTGATGGAGACGCTCAAATTCCGGCCACTCTTTGCGGTTCGCGCCGCAGCCGCGCTCATTGGCATTCTCTGCCTAGTGGCCTCGTGCCATCAGTTCTGGATCGCTTTGACCCAGCGCGAGATCGCGCGGGTTCCGGTCGCGCTGTTGCTCTTGATGCCGGCAGTGGTGGGCGTAACCGTCTTCCGGCGTCGGATTCACCTGGACGATTCCGGTATCCTGACGCAGACGATCGGGGTCTCTCAACGCGTTCCGTACTCCGCCGTTCGACGCGTTGACGAAATGCGCTCCGGACTGATCATCGAAACTGCTGAGGGACCAATAGGTTCCACCTGGCTCAACAGGTCCGAACGAGAGAAGCTGCTGCGAGCGGTGGTGGAGCGCGCCCGCCTGATCCGAATTCTGGAGGACCCTCCCTACGGAATCCTGGCGCGCTACGTCCCCCGAGCCAAAGAAATCAGCTTCATCCCTCACCACGCGCGCAAGCAGACGAAATCTGCCGATTCCGGGGACGTGGTATCCTGAAACGTGCTGCGTATTGCGTGTTGCGTACTCTGGCGGACACCTTATGATTGCGATCATCGACTATGGCGCGGGGAATCTGGGGAGTGTATACAAGGCATTCCGGTTTATTGGGACGGACGCGCAGGTGACGGACGAGCCGGCCGTGGTGGAAAGGGCGGATGCGCTCGTCCTGCCGGTGGTGGGCGCATTCGGCCACTGCATGAGCGGGCTGGAGCGGGTGCGGCTGTCGGAATCCACCAAACGCTTCATCGAATCCGGGCGTCCGTTCCTCGGAATCTGCGTGGGCCTTCAGATGCTGTTCGATGAGAGCGAAGAGACGACCGCATCATCCGGACTCGGAATACTCCGTGGGCGGGTGGTGAGATTTAGATTCGACAACCGACGACCGACGACCGACGACGCGATCAGAGCCTCAGAATCCGTCCGCCGTCCGCCGTCCGCCGTCCTTGAACGCCTGAAGGTCCCGCATATCGGCTGGAACGAGTTGGAGTTTCAGGCGGATTCGGTGCTGTTTCGAGGGCTTGGGCAGAAGGATCGCGTCTACTTCGTCCACTCTTACTATCCTGAGCCCGCGGATGAGGCGGTCATCTCAGCAAAGTCCGATTACGGAGGTAGGTTCTGCTGCGCTGTCGAATCCGGCAACGTGCACGCAACGCAGTTCCATCCGGAGAAGAGCGGCGCGGTGGGATTGCAGATTCTTCGAAACTTCGCAAGTCTCGCATCGTAAAGTTTAAGGATTTGGAAATCATCCCTGCGATAGATTTAAAAGGCGGCAAGTGCGTGAGGCTCCGTCAGGGGGAGTTCACCCAGGTTGAGACGTACACGGAAGACCCGGTGAAGTATGCCCAACGCTGGGAGCAGGAAGGCGCAAAGCGGCTGCATATCGTGGACCTGGACGGCGCGCGGACCGGGATGCCGCAGAACATGGAAGCCATCCGCCAGATCATGCGGCGCGTCTCCATACCGGTGCAGCTCGGGGGCGGAATCCGGAGCGCGGAGATTGCCGAGCGCATGTTCCGCATCGGCGTAGACCGAGTAATCCTCGGGACGAGCGCGGCACAGGACGACCAGGTCACCCAGGGCGTACTGATGCAGTTCGGGGACAAGATCATCATCGGAATCGACGCCAAGGACGGATTTGTTGCCGTCCAGGGCTGGCAGGAGCGCACCGGGGAAGCAGCCGTCTCGTTCGCCAAACGGATGGTCGCGATGGGGGCAAAGCGGATCATTTTCACGGACATCGCGCGTGACGGGATGCTGAACGGGCCTAATGTCACCGCGTTACAGGAAATGCTGGCGGCCGTTTCGATTCCGGTCATTGCTTCTGGGGGAATCGGCTCGGTGGAGGACGTTCGATCGCTGGCGGCGCTCGGTTCGGCGAATCTGGAAGGCGCGATCATCGGCAAGGCGCTTTATGCCGGGCAAATCACGGTGCGAGACGCCATTGCCTCCGCGGGATAAGACATGGATCCGAACGTAGCAGCGATAGCGCAAACGGCAATCCTGGCGGGGATGACAACTATCATCGTCACTACCATCAGCGGCGTGAGGGCCTGGCTGCGCGTGGAGATGGCCAAGTCGGAGGGCGCGAAACGGCCGGACAATCAGACTCTGTCGATGGTGGAGGAGATCCGTAAGGAAGTTGCGGAGCTGCGCGACATCACTACGCGCTATGATATGAGCTTCGACACGGCGCTTCAGCGGCTGGAGTCACGCGTGGAGCAGCTCGAGTCGGGACGGTTAAGAGGCCAGGATTCTCCGGCGCTCCAATCCGCAGGAGTAGGTAAGGTGGCAGACTGATGGAATTCGTCTTCGCCCTCGCATTAATCGGCGGATTAGTCATTTCAGCGATGCTAATGATGATTCCGTTCTATGCCATCTGGACCCACCACAAGCGGAAGCTCGAGGAGATCCGAGCGCACCGGGACGTAAGAGTCGCCGAGGATACGCGGAGGGCCATGGACGAGCTGCGCGCAGAATTCAAACAGCTTCGCGATAACTCATCGGAGTATGACGTGAGTATTGATACGACGCTTCAACGGCTGGAGAGTAGAATTAACAACGTCGAACAGCGTTCCCGCTACACGGAATCCGTGGAACAGCCATCTCAAATCCAGGTAGGCAGGCAGTAACGATGGGTGAGATTATTGGACTTGTCGCCGTCGTACTGATTTTCGGCACCGTATTGGTCGCCGTGTGGGGTGAACACCAGCGCAAAATGATTGAAGCGCGCGCGCGGGCTGGGAATCAAGATTCCGCGATGCTATCTGAACTGCAGAGGCTCAGGCACGAAGTCGAACAGCTTCGGGATACTACCACCAAATACGACATGAGCTTCGACACAGCCTTGCAACGGATCGAGAGCCGCGTATCCAATGTGGAGCAGCGCCTGAGCGCGGTGGAGTCCGAAACCCAGGTAGTCCAGGGAAGGCCCGCCTGATCATGGAGGGAGAAGTCATTGCGATTCTGATGGTGTTCGGGATTCCGATGACGGCCCTCGTTACGCACCACTTGCGCAAGATGGCGGAGATCAAGGCGCGCGTGGGGACCAGCGTCGACGCTAACGTGATGGGAGCAATTCGCGAGCTGAAGGAACAGTTCAACGAGCTGCGGGATACTACCACGAAGTACGACATGAGCTTTGACGCCGCACTTCAGCGCATTGAAAACCGCGTGAACCACCTCGAAGGCCGCGTTGGCCGGGTGGAGCAGCAGGCCGCGAGCCCGGCCCAGATCTCCCAGTCCAGCGGCCTGTGATCGCTTTCGCCTGGCGACCCACCCTCTCACTCGTCGTTCTCTGCCCTTTATGTCTGCCGGACTTATCTCCCCCACCCGCTCACCTCAAGCTCCATTCCTTTTATCAGAAGCATGTCGACGCGCGCGGATTCCCTATCGTAAGCTCATCGAATGTGCCGGATTCCGCGCTCTATGAGGCGAGGCGTCTGGTTCTGAGGATGACGGCGCACCGGCCGGAGATTCTACGGGAGATGGCGAAGCGCGGAGTTCGGCTCGCGGTCATGTCCAAGGACGAGCTGACCATCGACATCCCGGAGCACCGCGATCTCTACGAGGCGTTCCCGCAGACGGATTGGAATCAGCGGGCTCGTGGATTAGGCGCTACAACCGCCCGGCCGGCGGTAAGCGTTGGGGAGGAGAATCTGCTGGGATATCGCCGGGATCGTTACCGGGGGGAGAGCATCCTTATCCACGAGTTTTCCCACGGTATGCACATCATGGGGCTGCGGTATACGGATTCAGCATTCGAGCCCGCTCTAAAAGCCGCTTACGATTCCGCGATCGCGAAAGGACTTTGGAAGAAAACTTACGCGGCGACAAACAAGGAAGAGTATTTTGCCGAGGGAGTGCAGAGCTGGTTCGACGCCAATCTGCAGGCAAATCCGCCGAACGGAATCCACAACGATGTTGACACACGCGAAGAACTAAAGCACTACGACCCGGACCTCGCCCGACTAATCAAATCCGTCTACGGCCGCTCAACCTGGCGCTGGAACCCGCTCAACACAGAGAAAGTACGACTATGCCCCATTCACGCCATATCGCCGTGGTGGCCGGACTGACTGCGGGGAGGCGGCGCCTTCGTACCCGCCCGGCACCGATGTTAACCGGAGGACTCTTATGGGCCAGGCGCGGAATCATGGTCTCATGAGTAAATCCGACATATCACGGCGAGAATTGGTCGCAGGAATTGGTGCGTTGGCGGTGACGCCGCCAGCGGAGCAAGGTCGCATCCGCATAGTCTTTAAGGCGGATGACATGGGCGCCGCGCACGCCATTAATGAAGGAACGGTCGAAGCCCACCGAAACGGGGTTGTGACCTCTGCGGATGTGATCGTTCCCGGCCCCTGGTTTTGTCACGCGGCGCGCCTTCTGAAGGAGAATCCGAATCTTGATGTGGGAATTCACCTCTGCCTCACGAGCGAGTGGGAAGACGTGAAATGGAAGCCTCTTACCTACGGGCGGTCCTTCACGAACGCGGACGGGTACTTCTATCCCATGGTCCGCCGGAATCCGCTGTTTCCTCCCAACTCAAGCCTGTTGGAGGCAAAACCCGATATCGAAGAGGTGGAGAGAGAGATGCGAGCGCAGATTGTGACGGCAAAACGGCACATTCCGCAAGTCTCCTTCCTCTCGAACCACATGGGCGCCGGGATGGCCACACCCGAATTGCGGGCCCTAGTAGAAGCCCTGTCGAAGGAGTTCCGGCTGCCGATTCAGGACATGATGCCGCGCTCTCGATGGCTGTCCGGGATCTATGCGGGAGACGACTCCGGGAAAGTGAAGGGCGATAAGCTCGCGGCGCGACTGGAGTCACTCGCTCCCGGCGATTACGTTCACCTGGATCACGCGGCTCTCGACACGCCGGAAATGCGGGCGATCGGCCACGAGGGCTACCGCAATGTTGCCCAGGACCGCGCTGCAAACGTCGAGGCATGGTGC